>JANTGF010000138.1 GCA_024763075.1 Bacteroidales bacterium
AAATAAAAGTATATTTTTTAATGTTCCTGATCCTTTCTTATATAAAAATATGCTTTCTTTTTTTCAACATCATCAAAAGTCAATAACCTGGAAGGCTCATTCTCAATAAAATAGCTTAAAACTGCAAAATCCCCAATACACATAACACCATGCGCAAACAGAGTTAGAAAAAAACTATAACTTATTTGCCATTCAAAATAAAAAGGGAGAAAAATCAGCAAGGTACTCACCAAAAAAAATGGCAAAAGAGCGACAAAAATCAGTTTTTTGAAGCCAATCACAAATTTATCAGCAGTTACAAAGAATATAAACTGAGATAAATCCGCACCAAATTTTATTTTCCTGGCGCCAAGCATCTTGTAAGCCAAAGCATGAATCATCTCATGAACTGGAATCAATAGTACAGGAAACAAAATCAGGCCAAAAAACAGATTCAGTCCAAACAACTTCCATCCCGGAAAAAGATGGAACAAAAAAATACCAGTCTGATAAAATAACAATAGCAAAAAGACGGCATTTAAACCATAATAAGCCCGGGTGGCCGGGTTTTTTTGTTTTATTCCTGAAAAAACAAAATCTATAACATTATCATAAGATAAACTATGAAATAATACATACTTTCCTTCGGAAATTAAATGCTGACGATCTGATTTCAATATTGCTGAAAATTTTATTAATTAAGAATTTGTTCATGTTGCAATGGTAAAAAAACGCTGAATTCTTTTTGTAATTCACAAATTTTACCGTATAATGGTATATTAATTGCATTGGAATAATCGTTAAAAGTACAAAATAAACACATGCAAAGATTCAGTATTATATTCTTCATTCTGGCCATTTGTGGTTTTAACCTGAAAGCACAGATTTCAGGTTCAGATACAGCAAAGAATATAAATATTCTGGCACCTGTTACCATTGAAGGGGATACCTTACCGCAACAGGAAATAAAAGAAGTTGAGGTCTTTGCTTCACCAAAATTCAAGAACCGCCGTCAGGCAAGAAGATACAGCAGACTGGTCCGGAATGTTAAGAAAGTTTATCCTTACGCTCTGTACATAAAAGTCAAAATTGAAGATATTAACGAGCATCTTCAAACCATTCAGTCGGAAAAAGAAAAAAAGAAATACATAAAAAAAGTACAAAAGGAAATGATGACACAGTTTGAAGATGATGTAAGGCACATGACATTTTCTCAGGGCAGGATACTTATCAAGCTTATTGACCGTGAAACCGGAGCATCTTCCTACGACTGGCTAAAGGAATACAAGGGGGATTTTTTTGCCGGTTTCTGGCAAACAGTTGCACGCATCTTCAGCTCAAACCTGAAAGCCGAATTTGGCCAGACAAGCGAAGATATGTATATCGAACAGATTATCCGGATGATTGACGCAGGCTTAATCTGAAACAAAATCAAAATCACAAATCTAAACAGAGCTTGTCTATAAACCCGGTGTCTGGTTCGGAAAGCTCGATAATGAAGTGTTACAATGAGTACATCGAAGTATTTGTGCAGCCTTAAAAATTTGAGTTTACTGATGCAAACGGCCATTTTGAAGGCAAACCTAACAGCCTGCCCCGAGTTTTCGGGGAAGATAGCGGATTTTATGGACAGACACACAACAAGCTTAATAAGCTAGTAATTATCAATCACTTGACAATAAACTCCCAGGATTTTCATTAAATAAGGATAACAAATCTTCCGGAAATAACGTATAAAAACCAACCAGCAATAGCAGAAAAATCACCTATTCTGCTGATGTTTAACCTAAACCACAAATTGCTTTGAAAAAGTTTACAAAGGAAGAGATCGTACGTGCTTTAAAATCAAACAATCCGGAAATAATCCAGTCCATTTATGATGAGACCTACCCGAATATTAAGGCATATATTAATTCAAACAGCGGGAATTACCACGATGCTCAGGAAATCATTCAAAAAGGGCTTGCTTATGTTTGTAAAAAAGCAAACAATGGTGAACTGGTTATAAAAAAGGATTTTGGTGCCTTATTTTTCAGCATATGTAAAAACATGTGGCTGAAAGATTTAAACAGAAAGAAAAAAGATCTTAAAAACAAACCGGATATTAAGGATCAGTTTTACAATGAACCGGTGACAATAACAGATCCGGATGAAATGGAAATGTTCGATCTTTTTGAAAAGCATTTAAACAAGATCAGTCCTAAATGTCAAAAAGTGCTGCGGATGTTTTTTAAAGGAATCTCATACAAAGATATGGCAATACTTTTGAATACCACGAGTGAAGACTATCTGAAAAGTTTAAAATACAAATGCAAGAAGCAATTGAAGGAAAATATTTTAAATGATCCTTATTTCAAAAAGAATACTTTCCGTTCCAACTAAAAAAACCTGCTAAAAAGGAAGATCGTCATCCGGAGAATCTTCAGGAGCCGGAGGCATCTCATTCACATCCGGAAAAGGAACATCCATATCATTCCCGGCATCACCCGCTTCTTTTTCAATTCTCCACGCAGCAAGGTTGGTAAAAAAGCTCACTTTTCCATCCTTCTCCCAACGATTACCACGGATATTAAAGCTCACCTTCACCTGATCATTCAGGTTAAAAGAATCAATCAGGTTGCACCGGTCCTGGGTCAACTGGAACTTAATAAAATTAGTGTATTCCGAACTACCCACATTTTCTGTTTTTTCAATAACAAACTCACGTTTCCTAAAACTGGCACTGGCCTGAACAGTGTCAAATATTTCCACCAGCTTACCACTTACTTCAAAAGCCATACTATTTATTTAATAAATGAATAAAAACTTCAAAAACTATTATTACTATTCTCTTGGATCAACACTTACAAGTTCCAGCTCAAATATCAAAGCAGAATATGGAACAATATCACTATTGGGACGGAATTCTTTTCCATACCCCAGTTCATAAGGTATAAAAAGCTTCCATTTGGATCCGGGTTTCATCAGTTGTAATGCCTCAGTCCAACCCCTGATCACCCTGTTTACCCCAAAAACAACAGGATCTCCATCAATGTGCTTGTCAAATACCTCACCGTTAACAAAGGTTCCTTTGTAAAAGACCCTGACAATATCGTTCTCATCAGGACTCTTCCCTTTGCCTTCTTTCAGTACCTTGTATTGTAATCCACTCGGCAAAACAACGACACCTTCCTTTCTGCTGTTTTCTTCCAGAAATTTTTCCCCTTCTATTTTCACATCCCCGAATTTAGAAAGAAGCTGCGCTTTTTTAACTTTGGCATATTGTTCAAGAAGAATGTTTTTTGCTTCTTCTTTACCAATAAGCAATTCCTTTTCGTCAAGAAGATCATCAAATGCACGGGCGATTACCCAGGGATTGATCGTATCAAATCCGTCGCCATGCAGATTTTGTCCGTAAACAATCCCAATTGCATAACTAATTGTATCAAGGTGGTTTCTTATTCCCACATCAACCGTCCGCTTATTCCTGCAGGACACCATTATCAAAAAACCTACAACAAACAACCAAAAAACCCTTCTCATACCCTGTTTTTTTTAATATCTTTCAACTCTTGTAATAATCAGAGATGCGAAATTACGATAATTCTTAGAATAAATAAAAGAATATTTTGCATGGTCCTTATTTCTTTCACGATGTGCTACTATTGTGAAAGCAAAATCGGAAAAAATGTAATATATTATTCATGAAGTTAATTTAACCGCCCGAAGCATTTGTCTTTTCCCTGGTGGTCCAGGTAGCTTTTCCACCTTGAAACCCACCTCTGCCATGCTCCTTCTTACACTTCCTTTGGCACTGTAAGTCGTAAGTACCGAACAGGGGGACATGGCCTCAAATAATTTCCTGAATATGGCTTTCTGCCACATTCCTGGTTGAACATCCGGAGCAAAAGCATCAAAATAAACAAGATCGTATTCCGAAGAAAAAACATAACTCAATAAATCTGCTCTTATTTTCTTCAAAGTAAAAAACTCTGTAATTTCCACTTCCTCTTCCCATGGAATTTCATGAAATCTGATAAAAACATCTTTCGTATCCTTATCCTTCCCCGTGAAATCCGGATAATTCAATATCTGAACCTGTTCTTTCCGCAAGGGATATTTCTCAATTGCATGATAAACCACCCTTCTTTTATTCTTCTTTGCCTGTAAAAATGTTAGCAGCGCATTCAACCCGGTACCAAAACCAACTTCAAAAACAATCACATGGCTCATGTGTACTTGCTGCAAGCCGGCATTTATAAAGACATGCAAAGATTCCTGAACAGCACCATTTACAGAATGGTAATTCTCATTCATTTCAGGCACATAAAAGGTATGAGACCCGTCTTTTGTTTTTATTAGTTTTTGCTCCACTATTTATCCTTAAAATATGCTATTTAAAACTCATTGTATAAAAATACTTTTTTTTTTCGCGAGACGGTACTTTGGTAATATTATTATTATAATTTTACCAGCTGATTTTTCATAAGCAACTTATGTACCGCCGAATCCTGATAATTTTAAGTATTGCCATTCTTACAATGCCCTGGGTATTTGCACAACAGAAGGCAGAGGTTTCAGGAAGAGTCATTGATGCAGAAACCAAACTTCCGGTGGAAGGGGTAAATATATTAATTAAGGACCATCAGATTGGAACGGTTACAGGCCCGAAAGGTTATTTTTACCTTAAAGCAAATATGGAGCTTCCGTTCACCATTAAGGTCACAATGATTGGATTTCAGTCTGAAGAAATTACAATAACCAAAAAAGTCACTTCCGGAATTCGTGTTAAATTTAAGTCCACATCCTATGTAGGAGAAGAAATTGTATTCTCTGCGCCTGTTGTGGAAGTCGAAGAAAAAAATCTGCGTGAAGCAGTCTCCGTTGAAATGCTGGATGCCCTTGGAGTTAAAGAGACACCTTCCCCGAGCTTCTATAATGCTTTAAGCAATCTGAAAGGTGTGGATGTCGTCAATCAGAGTATGCAGTTCATGACAGTAAACGCACGAGGATTTAATTCAACTGTGAATACCAGGTTTGTACAAATTGTGAACGGAATGGATAATCAGGCACCCGGTATGAATTTCTCAATCGGAAACATTGCCGGATTAAATGAGCTGGATGTGGAATCCATTGAGTTTTTACCCGGCCCTTCATCTGCAAGACACGGAGGAAACGTTCTAAATGGTTTACTGATTATGAACAGTAAAGATCCATTTAAGTTTCAGGGCTTAAGTTTCTACTTGAAACCAGGGGTGAGTGATGTTAAAGCAGGCAGCGACCATCCTTTTCAATTCCTGGGAAAAGGACTGGTGGATATGGGCTTCCGTTTTGCAAAATCGTTTGGAAACCGGTTCGCGTTTAAAGTTACAAGTTCTTACATGAAGGGTGAAGACTGGTTTGCTGATGACACTACCAATATAAGGCCCGGAAATATTCATTATGAATATGATCCCGGTCATGATGCTTTGAACAAGTACGGCGATGAGATTACCGCCGAGTTACCACTTGGGGATAAGGGAGAAAATATTATTGTAGCACGAACCGGTTACCGCGACAAGTATCTCGTGAATAATAAAGTATTCAGTTTTAAGCTCGGAGGTTCCGCCCATTACAGACTCACAGACAAAACCACTGCTGTTGTTGAAGGAAATTTTGGCAATGCAACTACTGTTTATACTGAAGATAACCGTACATCACTTTCAGATTTTAAAATATTTCAGGGTAAACTGGAATTAACCAGCGACCGTTTTATGGTAAGGGCCTACGGAACCAGGCAATTTACAGGAAAAACCTATGATTCCAGATTCCTTGCCATTCACCTGAACAATTCCTGGAAAAGCGATGAAGACTGGTTTCGTGATTATGAGATGGCTTACCGGGGCAGGTTTGCTTTTGCCGGATTTCATCCTGGTGATCATAAGGATGCCAGAAAATTTGCCGACTCAGGCAGATTAATGCCCGGCACAGCAGAATATGAAAAAGAAAAACAAAAGATAATCAACAACCCTGATTTCAGTGAGGGAGCCCAGCTGATTAATAATTCGTCTTTATACAATGTTGAAGGCCGGTATAGCTTTCTGGAGCAAGTACAGTTTATGGATATTGAAGCAGGAGGAAATTACCGGTACTATGACCTTGAATCGCAGGGAACTTTTTTCCCTGATACTGCAGGAAATGAAATATCTTATTTTGAATACGGTGCCTATCTGCAATTAAAAAAAGACTTTTTAGATGAAGATCTTTCTCTTACTGCTTCACTGAGGTATGATAAAAGCGGATTTTTTAAGGGCAATTTCACACCCAGGCTTTCGGCACTTTATGTACTCAACAGCACCCACTTTTTCAGAGCTTCCATCCTTACCGGATACCGTACACCCAGCGCTAAGGAACAATTTGTCAAGAAAAATCTGGGTCCTTCCTGGATCATTGGAGGATTGATGAAAAATATTGAAGAATACCAGATTCAGGGAAATGGTTTTTACCGCCAGGGAGTACTTGATTTTAATGAAGCTGTGTATAAGGATGTAAACCGATTGGAAAATCCTTTAAACCCAACTCAGGCCACTCTTAATAATCTTGACATCCTCAATGACAATATTGTAAAAGAGGAAGACCTCAGAGAATTTAAAACCGAACAGGTTTTTTCCTATGAACTGGGGTACAAAACCAAATTTTTGGACAAGCTTTTTATTGATGCTGTCTTCTACAACAGTTTCTACAGAAATTTTATAGGACTTGTAGAAATAGTTAAGCCACGGACTTCTCCCAAAATAGATTTGTACACCGCTGCAAATCAGGTAAATAATTCATCCCAGAGCGATGTATTGTATATTTACACTAATTCACAGCAGGCCGTTACCATCCACGGACTCTCCACCGGATTAAAATACCTGGCACCCATAGGGGCAATTATTTCAGGGAACTTTACATGGTCACACCTCGCCAGTTCTGAAAATGATCCCATCATCCCCGGATTTAATACTCCAGAGTATAAATTCAATATTTCCATTGCAAACCGCAGACTCGACAAACTGGAAAACAATCCGGGATTTAAGAACCTGGGATTTAACGTAGTATGGAGATGGCAGTCCAAAACATTCTGGCAAAGCCCCTTTGGGAATGGCTGGATTGAGCCTGTAAGTTCATGGGATGTTCAGGCATCATACCGTTTTCATAAACCCGAGTCCATTATTAAGATTGGAGTATCTAACTTCTTTAATGTTAGCTATACAACATCATTCGGAAGTGCTCAAATTGGTTCTTTCTATTATATATCCTATACAGTAGAGAATTTGTTCAATTCAAATAAAAAGTAAAAAATGATCTCCCGAAAAAACATAAAATTGTTTTTCTTTTTTCTCATTCTTTCGGGTTGTGTTTATGAATTCCCGGAAGTTAGCGAAGATTATACATCGGGCAATGTTGATGTTACCAATTATGCAGGCATTGGTGATGGTTTAACAGCAGGTTTTATGGACGGCGCTTTGTTTACCGATGGCCAGAAAAATTCTCTTGCAGCCCTGCTTTCCACAAAATTTGAATTAATCGGATTAAGTGGTTTTAGTCAGCCTGATATTTCGTCTCTTACCGGATTTAATCCAACCGTATCAAATGACGGAAATATAAAAGGCCGCTGGATTTATACTATTTCAGATGAAGAAAATGCTGAACCTTCAAGGTCACTGACAGAGGGTGAAAAACCGGAGAATTTTGCAGGTATGCTCACAGCTCCGGCAAATTTTGCTATTCCCTTTGCCCGTTGTTTTAATTTTGAAGACCCGGGTTTTTCGGAGAATATCTATTATAACAGAATTGCCAGTGATCCCGGAAATTCAACCCTGCTTGGAGACATACTGGAAGCCAGGCCATCTTTTTTCACGCTTTGGATCGGGGTAAATGACTTTATGGCTTTTGCAGTCAACGGAGGTACAGGTAATCCGGACCCTCCAGATGATCCTTCTCAAATAGGGACTTTTGACCTGACACCTGCTGTAGTTTATAGTGATCAGTTGAGTTCCATTGTTTCCAGACTTCTCAGTAATTCTGACAGGAAGGGACTCATTGCAGAACTGCCAATGGTTGATGACTTTCCTTTTTTCTACACCTTGCCCTATAATTTTATGACACTTAGCGGAACTGCTCTTGGGGTAGCCCGTTCATTTTATAAAGATTATAATGAAGCAGTTGCCGCTCATAATGCGAAACATCCCGATGAGATACGTCCTTATATTGATTTTAATGACAATGGTATCACTCTTTATCCACAACCTTTTGTTGTCACTGACAAAACTTTGCCTGATGCTTTTTACCCGGATGGAGTGACCCCTTTGCCCAAGGTAAGACAACTGGAGGAAGGAGAATTGGTTTTCCTTTCACTGCCGGTTGAAAAAACAGAATACGGTCTGGGTTCGATTATCCCGCTTGAAGAAGAATTTTATCTGTCTTTATCCCAAATTAAAAGGATCAAAGCCAGAACTGAAGCTTATAATGCAGCTATTGAACAGGAAGCAGCTAAATACCCGGACCAGTTAGCTGTTGTACATCTTTCTGATATCATTCATGAAATTGCCGAAACAGGAAAATACGATGCATGGGGTCGTCCTCCCAGTACTGAAATCTATCAATACAATGGGGTTCCGCTTGCCGGGGACCTCAGTCTTAACAGTATTTTTTCACTGGACGGATTGCATTTCAACCAAAGGGGCAATGCTTTAATAGCCAACCTTTTTATTCAGACCCTGAATGAGAAATACAACAGTAATCTTCCGGAGGTTGATATAAATTCCTATGTTGGAAATACAATTTCTAAATAGTGTCTCTTAGAAAACGCCAAATACTGCGTTATTCTTGTTTTGAAAACGGTCATTTACAAAAGTAAACTCCCTGATTTTAAAAGCTTCGAAAGCCTTGTCTTTGGCGTCTTCTAAGAAGCCACTTGAAAAATTA
>JANTGF010000139.1 GCA_024763075.1 Bacteroidales bacterium
CGGAGTTATCTGTTCGTTTTTCTTCAGGGTGAACAGTCAATTGTCCTGACAGGATTTGCACCTGCTGGATTAACTCAGCATCGTGGCACACTAACGGGCTATGGTATGTTTTGTAGCCGGTAAAATCACTCCTAAAGTCTTCCATCACCCATTTAGTATCAAAGATATACAAGTTTTCTGTAAACCACCAACCCAGGCTATGAAATATACCATGTGTTATTACATCGTGGCCCCGACCTGCGTAGGACAAGTAAGTGCGATGGGGCGTATTTTTGCCGCTGCTTCAGACTTTGAAGTTGTACGCCGGTTTAAGCTCTCCTTAATTTCAAAATAGCGATAAACCCTCCCCTGCAAAAATCGTTTACCTCGCTGCATCCTTTTGGAGCCCTCTGCAGTTGAAGCGTATGATCTCCTCCTGAACACCCCACGCAAACAAAACCCTGAAAAAAGCAGTCCCGCTAAACAAAGAACCGCCATAAACGATGCAAACTGCAATACATAATCTTTTATGAGGCGAGGTAAGCACAGGCAACCGGCACTGACTCACCAAAAAAGCTATGAACTACAAAACATATTCAGAACCCAAGGGGGCATGTGTTATAACTTGTTTATATGGGTATCGTTTAAGCGTAAAGTTAACTAATATTTCTTTTCAGGTGGTTTGTTTTAGGTAATTGTTATTTTTTAACCTTACTTATTATTTTTTCTATCTTTTAACCTTCCTCCTTCCTGTATGCTGCTTATACGTATTTTAACATAGGACAAGTAGTCTCACGGTGAAACACAAATTCACGCTATTTGCCTGTTTCACACCATTTTGCAAAATTCACCCAATTTTCAACCCTCCCAGGGTAATTTTATCACAAATTATTGGAACTCTATTGCATCAATTTCTACCATTAAACAATCCGTTTCAGCCCAGGCAATTATTTCCATTAATAGTGTTATCTATTCTTATAACTCAATATACGACCTCGCCCATCTTTGAGCCACTTTTGGGCTGGTTTTATTTCTGCTTCTCTAATTTATTATCTCAGCGATCAAGGGTTTATGCAAGAACGATGAGAACTGCCTGGGTTATGCATTGCACAAAACAGGAAAAAGCTAATGAGTTAATCCGGTTGAGAATCACCGGGGCAATTAAATAAAGAAACCAGCCTAAGCTCAAATTTACAATGTAAAATCCGCGGACCAGATGAGCGATGTGGGTTAATACCGGATCAGTTCGAATGGTTCGAATAAGCCATATTTCATTAAATAATACTGATCTAAAGAAACTTGCTTTTCCGGTGCATTATTCCAGGCAAAAGGTCCGTGGATCCATGTATCATTGGAGTTGTAAAAATATCCGAAAGTATTTTTCAGGCTACCGGTAACATGAATGCTGATTTTAGTACGACCCTTGTTTATCCTGTCACTGACATCAAGTTCATAAGGAGGCCAGGCAATTATTCCGGCCTTTCCCCCATTCACAAAAACTTCACATAAAGTACCCTCCCATTTATTCAGTTTTACTTTATACCTCTTAACTGTATCTTCAATTAAGATATCCTGAGAATAACTGACTTTCTGTGAGTAGAAAGGAAGGCCTGTTTCAGACCATGCACTGAACGTCAGATCTTTCTTATTATCAATCTCAAAACCAACCGGAAGTGGATTCAGGTGAAAATCACCCAAAATATAAACAGGCATTATCTCAGCAAAAACCGACATCCGGGGAGCCACAAGTTTTATCGTATTTTCACCAAAATGTAAGTTTTTACCAATCTCAAATAAGGGAAATTTTTTATCTATCCAGTATCGTCCGGATATTTGTTTCACTTTTTTATTGTTTATCCGGACTTCCCAAAGTTCAGGCCTTTCAACGCAAAGCTGAATTTTCTTCAACATCTCAGGGTTGGCATTTTTTGAAATCTGAAAGTGATAGCTGACTTCAAATCCGGAATCCTCGTTAAATAGCGTATCAAGTTCCAGGTAATTTTTTTTATACTGAATTTTATGTTGCCACGGATTCCCCGTTTCAATCCCGTTTTCCTTAAACAAACTTGTTAAAGCCTTCATAAAGTGGATGCCTTTTTGATCGGATTTGGAAGTTTTTAAATCAAGATAGTCAAGAACCAGAATGTTATTTGATTCCCGGTTTATTTGCATCTCATTTAGTGCATTAACTTTAAACATTTGCTTAGCGGCTGGTCTTATTAATGGAAATTTGTCGTATTTATCTGAAATATAATAAAGGGCACTTCCTGTTGGCTCAAGACTTACATCAAAATGGACCATGCCCTTTGTTTCCTTTGCTTCAACGAGGTGTTTTTTACCCGATATCAGGTCAAGTTTTACCACAGATTTCCCTTTCGCAGAAATTCTGGCTGCAGAAATCCCGGATTCACTGGTATTAACCAGGAACAAGAGTTGTCCGTCACTTAACATTCGCCGTTGATGGAAAAATTCATTGCTCTTCCGGCTTTCAGTAATCCGGAAATTTTCTTGAGAAAGAAGATTGGAAACAGCCGGCTCATCAAGGCTTCTGGCAAAAGTCCATTGTTTCGGATACTCATTCTTTAGCTTCTCTATCAAATCACTTTTGTTTCCATCAATCCGGTTAATTTCTTTCACAAAAGACAGGATCTGTCTCCCGTTTGCCAGAAAATCCGACAGAAGATCGAAAGTTGACCGGTCAATATTCTCCATATCTTCAGGGATAACCAACACTTCATAAGTCCGTTTACCAACATTCAACCCTCTTTTATTGACAAAACCCAGTTGTCTGAGAACATTTTCGGAACCCAGGTCATATTCAATATGGTTTTGCTCCAGCTGATGCACAAAATGCTTAAAATTATATTTTATACTGTCTATTCTGCTGTTCCTTTTTACTCTTGAAAAATACATCCAGGCCGTGGTGTTTGGCTGTAGTACCAGCGTTTTGTTCATTTGCTCTCCGGCAGATGTTGCCAGGCTAATCCGGGCAATGTAATCTCCCAATAATTTATAATCTTCCCACCAGGGCTCATGATAAGAGAAAGAAGGAGGGTAGTCAAACTTCCGAACTCCCTCCAGGCTATAATAGGATAAATGCTGATTAACAAAGTTAACTCCAAACACACATTCCCAATCCACCAGTCGTTTCATTGTTTCAAAATCCATCTCCCAGCCACCGCCTCCATATGTTTCACTGAGTGTCCGCTCTCTTCCGGCCTGATTTGCAGCACTCCTTAATTCTCTGACTGCCCGGGTGTTACCAAACTGGCCACCCTGCCCATCCGGTTCAAGTTTACATCCCAGCATATCAATACCAGGCATCTGGTGCCAGATATAAAAAGCAGCCTCATCAAAACCATGCGTTGGCACCGG
Source organism: Bacteroidales bacterium (assembly GCA_024763075.1). GTDB lineage: Bacteria > Bacteroidota > Bacteroidia > Bacteroidales > VadinHA17 > JANTGF01. The sequence continues at coordinate 3,355 of JANTGF010000139.1, forward strand.
CCATCCATGTTCCCAGTAATGGCCGGTCCATTTTAGATGGTTTTCCTCACAATACTTATTGTAGGGCCTGGCCCACCGGTCAATAAACAGTTCCAGAATTAATTCATAATAATCATGCCTTATTTTCTTCCAGTCACCGGTTTCCTCAATAAGGGAAGGTAAATGAACTTTAAGATCATAACCCCAACGATCTTTAAAAGCGTCCCATAAACCCGGTGTCCAGCGCAATATCGTCCCATTTGACATACATGCTTCGAGATTTGGTTCATCACTAAAAACCCCTTTTACTGTTCCACCAAAATCCGGCTTATTGTATTTTTCATATCCATGCATTGTCAACTCCAGAAATTTCTCTGTAACACCCGGGTAAAGTAAATCAACATAAGAGAATCCACCGTACCATAATGATCTGGAAGGAAAGGTCCGCCTGAAAAGGTAATATGTTCCCTTTTTACCTGATTCATTCTGGTAATCTCCGGTGATATTTACAAAGCCATCCCTGGTTTTTTTGAGTATAAGTTCAAGCGTATCGGTTGGATGAATGTTGAGCACTTCCTGCGTTTCATAACTCAGGCCCGTTCCATGCTTATATGAATCCGGCATTTGAGCCGGAACATGCCCCCCTGCAAAGCCTGCCGGATATGAGTTTTCATCATAAATCCAGACCTTCAATCCCAGTTCCTTCCCTTTTTGTACAGTAAAATCAAAAAGCCGGAACCATTTATCTGATAAGTATTCTGTGATCAATCCCGGCCGTGGATGTACAAAAACACCACCAATGCCTGCTTTTTTAAATTCTTTCAATTGAAATAAAATCCCCTCTTCGGTTATATCATCATTCCAGTCCCAAAGAGGAGCACTGCGATAGGTGGCCGGTGGATTACTGAACAATTCAGAAAGATCAACAAAACTGTCCGGTTTTCCATTCTTGTTTTCTTCCTTTTTGCAGGAATGAAAAGTCAGTGTAAAAGAGCAAAATAATGCAATAATAATTTTAGGTGACAGAATTATCTTCATAAGTTTAAAAATTAGGTGTTTTTTAGATCTTCTTCAAGCAGGTTTTGACATTTCCGATAGTTACCGGAACCGCCAAAACATTTTAGCTTTACTTTTTCCCCATGGGTTTACACCCACGGCTGTCAGATATCGCTCCGATAAGGGCTTTTTAACATGTTCTTTTGTGACTGCTCATCTAAAATTACTATAACAGCGATCCGGATTTCATTGCTACTAATGCATTTTTTTAACAGATTTCTATAATTTTGATGTTAAAAATAAATGCTGATTTTTCAATTTTATCTGTAACTTCAACATTCCCCGGAGAATTTGCCATATGAATATCAATACCCGCAAGTTAAAAAAAGTTTATTAAAATGAAAGTCACAAAAAATCTGTTCGGAACAACGGAAAAGGGTGAAAAGATTCATTCATTTCTTCTGGAAAACGACAATCAAATGCAGGTTGAAATTATTGAATACGGAGCCATTGTTGTTCGTATAAAAGTTCCTGATAAAAACGGGAAAATGGATGATGTGGTTTTGGGTTACGACAATTTACAGGGATATATCAATGATCAGAATTGCTTTGGAGCTACCATTGGAAGAGTGGCCGGACGTATTGGAGGGGCAGCTTTTTCAATTTACGGCAAGAAATATGAACTTGCTCCGAATACCTTACCGGATTTAGGGAAAAATCACCTGCACGGAGGAATCAGGGGTTTTAATAAAGCTTACTGGAAAGGGGTTATTGTTGAGCAAAACAATACGCTTGGTGTGGAACTCAGCTATCTCAGTAAAGATGGTGAAGAAGGATATCCCGGAAATCTGGATTGCAGCGTGAAATATTCTCTCAATAATAAGGATGAATTAAGCATCCGGTACACAGCAACAACAGACAAACCCACGGTTGTGAATTTAACCCATCACAGCTATTTTAATCTGGCCGGAGAAGGGAACGGAAACATTTTGGATCATCGGGTAATGATTGATGCCGATCGTTTTACAGTAGAGGATGATAACCTTATCCCTACCGGTGAAATAAAGAACGTGGAAGGACTTCCGGTTGATTTTACGAGAGTAAAAACCATAGGTTCCGGAATTGACAAGATGCAAATGGCAAAATATAAGGGTTATGATCTGAATTACATTTTAAACCAGGCAAACCCTGAGATTCCTGTTTTTGCAGCAAGAGCAGCAGAACCCGGAAGCGGAAGATTATTGGAAGTATTTACAACCCAGCCCTGCATTCAGTTTTATACCAGTAATTTTGATGGTAATCAACCAGGGAAAGGAGGCAAAACCTATGCGCAATCATCTGCGGCTTTTTGTTTTGAACCCCAGGCTTATCCGGATGCTCCAAATCATGCAGACTTTCCATCCATTGTACTTCATCCGGGAGAGGAATATAAGCAATTGATTATTTACAGATTTACAGCAAAGGTGTAACAAAGCTTACATTGCAAAACGCCAGATCAACTTGGCAAGAATGGTAGTCCGGGTTAATTTGAATGTGTTACCTGAGGTATCAACTACCTGGTTGATCACAAAATAGAAATCACTTCCGATTTTAGGTATCCAGTTGATGCGGTAATTCAACAACATTTCATCATCTTCATTGTTCCATTGTCCGAATAAGCTTGTATTTAGTTTCGGGTTAAAGGCATAGGCCACACGCCCTCCCACTTCATCGGTTATAAAATCTCCCTGACTAAAATTCAGATAATTCCGGCTCCATTCAGCCGACAGGTTCCAGTGCTTATTTATGTTTAGATTAGCATCTGTGGATAAACGCAGTCTGTTTCCTGTATAAAAACTCCCCTGGTTTATAAACAATTCACCCGAAAGTTTTCTTCCCTGAAAGGTTTCAAACTGAATTTCCCATCGTGTATCCCAGTATTCCCCTTCGGGGATCACAATATCATCCAGTAACACAAAAGGTTCATCAAGCCTGTCATAAACCCATTGCACATTAAACTCCGAAACTTCTCCGCTTCGGGTTACAAATCCGAAAGGCCGGAGTTCATAAAAAATACTCTCCAACTGATTCGTCAGTTCATTTACATAATAATTTATATCAAGGGGTTTCAGAATGAGATTTCTGAAAAATGGCCAGAATTTAGGTCGTGGATTGAACTGTAATTCCGTATAATACATCCGGTAATTATGGCGCCTGAGAAAACCCATTTCCGGATTATAATTCTGTTGAATACCCACAACCGCCAGATCATATTCAATCCAGTCGTTGGGAAAAGAAAGCGCAAAGCTGTAGGATGAATTCCGGTTATTCACTGAATCACTGGTAAAAGACTGCGAAAATGAACCATTCACAATCAGGTTTTTATTATTGAAGATTTTGGAAGTGGAATAAGTGAAATCAGCTCCGTAAACAATATTCTGCCTTCCGTTCAGAATTTTTGATGTAATTATACCGCCAACACTCGACTGTCGTCCGATATCCTGCCGAACCCGGGCTACCGAATAATTTGTTGTAAGGCTTGAGTCAATTCCTTTTGTTTGGATAGATATCACACCAATAGATGTTCTTTTTTGTTTTCCAAACATTCTGGCCCCTGCAATAATAGGAACTTCCTGACCATCCTGAATACCAATTCTTCTGGAATAGAACACCTTACTCCTTCTTCCGACATCCATCTCAAAGAGATCTTTTGCCTCAAGAAAAAATTGTCTTTTCTCCGGGTAATACAGTGAAAACCGGGTAAGGTTGATGCGGGAACGATCCGATTCCACCTGGGCAAAATCAGTATTCACAGTCAGATTAAGTTTTAACGTGGGAGTGATATCAAAGTTGGCATCTCCTCCAATCTTATATCTGCCATCCCAATTCTCCGATTCAATTTTCTCCACTCCGCCAGAAACATAAGGTTTTAGTTCTACCTTATTTTTTGCTTTTATGTTATGAAGCCCTGTCAGCCTGCCTGCCTGTGAAATTTTCATAATGCTAAATATTCTTGACCAGCCCTGCCAGAGAATTTGTTCTTTTTTTCTTCTGATATTCCTTTCAAAATTAATTCCCCAAACAAGGTTTTCAGCCTTTTTGAATTTCAGGGTTGAAAAAGGTATCTGAATTTCAGCAAACCAGCCTTCATCCGTCACCTGTGTTGCCACATCCCACACACCATTCCAGCTCCTGTTCATTCCTTCCCCTTCATTGGAGATCAGCATATCCGACCTGGCACCATTCGGATTGGTAATAAAAAAATATCCGTTCCGGTTATCATTGAAGGTACTCAGGACTATTTTGAAATTGTCATCCGTACTTGAATTAAAATCACGACTCATTTTTTGAGCAATGATTTTTTCCGGTTCATCATCATATGCCCAAAGACCAATGTACATAACATTGGTATTGTAAACGATTGCCACTTCCGTTCGTTCAGTAGGCGGGTCTCCTTCGGTGAGTTCTCGTTGTGTAAAATTATGAATCCTTACAGCCTTTTGCCAGCAATCTTCTGATAACTCACCATTCAGATTAATTTTATTCTCCGTAAACAAGGCATTTAGGGTATCAGGGAAACTTATTTGAGCCCGACCGGCTATAAAGTTCGAAAACAGAATCAAACAAATAAGAATCCTTTTCACCATTTTAACTGTATTGATTATTTTAACAATTCTCTTGCATTTGAATAGAACCAATCAGTTCGAAAGAATACAAAACTAAAACTAATCCATTAGAACAAATGTGTTTCTAAACAGTTTTTAACAATATCCAGGATAAAAACCGATATTAAAAACCAATCCTGGAATAAACGCAGCTTATTATTTGTCAAAAAATAAAATATTAAGAAATATTTGTTTTATTGTAAATGATTTTTCACTTACAATAAGAAACATAGCCAATGGAGAATTCTTTTATTGTAAAAACATTCCGGATAAAGAATCTAAGCTGCGCCAGTACGGTTTTGTTACTGAGAGATTGTTTATTAATGGCTGGATTTCTGGTTCATGATATCAAACCCGGTTTTCTGGTTGTCTCAAAAGAACCTTCCGGGAACCTGGTTCCTGAATTGAAGCAAATACTTTCAAAATACGGGCTTTCGATCATTGAAAACAAAGAAAAACAACTGGTAGAGGAAATTAAACTGGCCATTTTTGAACTGATATATCAATTAAATAATGTCAACTCAATCATCCAGCGTTCCGATTATCTTGTAGAAAAGCTGGGAAGAAGCTACCAGTCTCTGTCCAAGGTTTTCTCTTCAAATGAGGACACAACCCTGGAAAAATATATCATTGAACAAAAAATAAAAAGAGTGCGGGAACTTATTGAGGAAGATGAATATACCCTTAGTGAAATTGCCTATATGATGGAATACAGCAGTGTGCAGTATTTATCCAACCAGTTTAAAAAGATAACCGGGGTGTCTGTTTCTGATTATAAAAAGAATCTCTGATAAGCTGCTTAATTAATGTTTGTCCATAATGTCCGCTATCTGCGTTACTCTTGTCTGAAAAACCAGTCATTTACAAAAGTAAACTCCTGATTTTTAAGACTTCGAAAGTCTTG
>JANTGF010000140.1 GCA_024763075.1 Bacteroidales bacterium
AATTAATTATTTCTAAATCCTGATGTGAAATGTCTGCCAGTCCAAAGAATTTTGATGATTTCTGGGATGAACTAAAACGCCGCAGGGTTATTCGGGGTATCCTTGCATATGGTGCAGGTGCTCTTCTTATTTTGGAATCTCTTGATATTATACTGAATTCATTTGGAATTAATCAAATGCCCAAACTTGTGATCTGGATCCTTGGTATTGGGTTTATAGTTTCTGTTATTTTTTCGTGGTATTATGATTTCACACATAGCGGTATACAAAAAACAAAACCAAAAAATCAAATTTCAAAATTAAATTCTGAAAAAGCTTCCCATCTTGGAACCTGGAAGATCACTACTTTTATTAGTCTGTTTATTATTGTTGGATTGCTTGCTCTTAATGTTGTGAGAAGTGTTAAAGGAAACATCTTTACCAATAACGATTATACCATTGCTGTGCTGCCTTTTGACAATTTGAGTGACAATGAGAAGTTTGCTTATTTTGGAGATGCCATGACTGAAAACATCTCATTACAATTAGGTAAGATAAATGAATTTCAGGTTCGGTCGGGTACCTCAGTCAGACAGTATAAAAAAACAAAAAAAACAAGTGTGCAAATTGGTCAGGAATTAAAGGTAAAATACCTGATTGAAGGAAGTACTCAACGATATGAGAATATTATGTCCATTACTGTTCATCTGATCGAAACAAAAAATGATGAAGACATATGGCAGAAAAAATACATCAGAATTTGGGAAGAAGTAACCTCACTCGAAAGTGAAATAGCCAAAGACATTGCCCGGGAATGCAAAATAGTTCTTACTGAAGATGAAAAGAAAAGCTTAAATAAGAAATTAACGGAGAATCCTTATGCAATGGATTACTATAATCTTGGAAATGACTACCTGAATAAAAGAAACTACAATGCAACTGCGTTGAACAGTGCTATCCAAATGTATTACAATGCCATTGAATTAGATCCTGCATTTGCTATGGCCTACGCAAAACTGGCAAGGACGTTTATTTTGTATCACTACCAGTATCCTGTCCCGAAAGGGATTCTTCTTGAAAAAGCAAAAACAGCTATAGATAAAGCATTTAAATTAGAACCTGATTTACCAGAAGCAAATATAGCCCTGGGTGCATACTATTACTATGGATACAAGGATTACGTCCGGGCCCTGGAACAATTTCAGACTGTTCTGAAATATGAACCGGATAATTTTGATGCTCTGGCCTTATCAGCCGCTATATATCGCAGGCAGGGTAAATGGGAAATGAGCCAGAAATTATACCAAAAAATATTAAAATCGGACCCGCTTGATGCCTTAATTCTTAACAACTATGCCTTTTCATGTGATCTTCATCATAATTATTCAAAAGCACTGGAATATTTTGACCGGGCACTTAGCATCAGGCCGGACTGGTATGATTTGTATAAGAATAAGATAAATTCACTCATCGCATGGAAGGGTGATATCACCGAATCCGGAAAAGTGTTGCAGGCAGGTCTTGAAGCAACTGATTTCAAATTTACCGAGACCCGCGCTTTGCTTGATATCTATGCAGGCAAATATAATAATGCTCTTAAAACCCTGGTAGATCTGGGTCCTGAGGAGTTTCAAACAAAAGGAGATTATTTCCTGATGCTGGCTAAAGCATACGGATTAACCGATAAAGTTAAAATGGAAAAGAACTATTATGACTCTGCCAAAGTATTTTTTGAAAATGGACTCCGGAAAGAGCCGGATAATGCATTTTTATATTCTTCACTGGGAATTGCTCTGGCCGGACTGGGAGATTCGGAAAACTCCATAAATTTCGGTAAAAAAGCAACGGAAATGTTACCTGTCAGCCAGGATGTGGTAAATGGTCCGGAGCTTCTTATTAAATTGGCTCAGATATATATAATGACGGGGAAATATTCTTCAGCAATGAATCTTATTGAACAGTTGCTTACCATGAAATCAAATTTCACTGTTTATCATTTAAAACTGGATCCCTTGTATAAACCTTTGTATCAGACTCCCCGGTTTAAAGAACTAACCCGTCTTTAATTTTCAAATACTCATCAATGAAAATCAGTTTTGGTTTGATGATTTTTTTTTAGTATCTTATGAGACATATTCATGATGACAAAAAAATTTAATTTACTCATATCAAACTAAAAATTACTCCCATGGAAAATCAGACACATGATGACTCCGAACTTTTTAAGGATGGTGATGAGGAAAGCAACTATATAATGCATCCTCGTTACATCAGGCATAACTACATTATGAGTGCACTTCCGCTTAATATTCAACCCTCCACCTGCTGTTGTTGCTGTTCAAATCCTCAGTTTCCGGTAATTGATGCTGACATATACAGGAAATTAAGTATGGAGAAACGAACAAGAATAAATGCATGGAGAATGCAGTATATGAAAATCCGGAAAACAAATGAGGCAGCGATCTTAAGCGCTGAGGCTGAATTTTATGACAATATTGCGAAGTCTTTAGGCAGTAAGTTGAAATAATCTATTTTAGACTTTATCATTGGAATCATAATTACCGGTTGATCAATTTTAACAACAGGGTATTCAATCTATTTCCTGAATGGATGCATTAAAAAAACATAAACCAGTAGTTATTGTTGCATTTGAGGAAGAAGATAACCTGGGTGTCCGGTACATTGCTTCAGCTCTCATTGAAGCTGGTTACGTCGTTAAAATTCTTGATTTCCGGTTGGGAAACCGGAGAATTTACCAGAAAATAATTGAATTTAACCCATTGGTAGTTGGTTTTTCAATAATTTTTCAATTCCACCTTCATAAGTTCGCAAATCTAATTAAGTTCTTAAGAGACCAGGGGATAAAGGGTCATTTTAGTGCCGGAGGTCAATATCCCAGCCTGCGGCCACAGGAACTCTTTGAAATCATTCCCGGTCTGAATTCAATTGTGTTATTTGAAGGGGAATATACCTTTCCGGAATTGATTCAATCCATATATAATGACAATAAATGGACAGGGCTGGCCGGAATTTGCTACAAAAAAAACGGCTCAATAATTACAAACCCATTACGAAAACTTGAAAGAGACCTTGATAAATTTCCCTTTCCTTTCCGGCCCCGGTTAATGGCATATGCCCTGGGCAAAAATTATGCAACTCTAATAGCGGGCAGAGGTTGTATCCATAATTGTACTTTTTGCAATACCCGGTCTTTTTATTCAAAACCACCCGGGCCGGTTAAAAGAATCAGAAAGCCTGAATTAGTAGTGAAGGAAATGAAATTATTATACAACAAATTTGGTTGTTCTATTTTTATTTTCCAGGACGATGATTTTCCTGTGGGTGCTAAAAATGGAAAAAAATGGGTGGAAGAATTTTGTTTTCATTTAAATACAGGTGGTTTTAGTAAAAAAATCCTTTGGAAAATAAATTGCAGACCAGACGAATTTGATGAAGAAACCTTCCGCTTGATGAAAGCTAACGGACTTTTCATGGTTTTCCTCGGAATTGAAGACGGAACATTGGAAGGATTGAAAAGAATGAATAAGAAAACTACCCCGGAGCAGGCCATACAAGCAGTTAATGGGCTTTACAAGATGGATATCAAATTGAATTTTGGGTTTATCCTATTTCAACCCTCAAGCACTTTTGAGTCCATTAAGGTCAATTTAAGATATCTGAAACAAATTTGCAGGGATAGCTATGTACCATTGAGCTTTTTGAGAATGATCCCTTATTACGAGACAAAGCTGGAAGAAGAATTAAGAGAATCAGGAAGGCTGAAAGAAATAGCAGGAATACCAATGTACAACTTTCTCAATCCGAAACTGGATCATTTTTATGATTTTATAGTTGAAAGTTTTAATCAGTGGTTAAATGACAGATATGGTTTGTTGAATATCTCAAAATGGGTATTAAGCTACACTTCTGTTTATGAAAAATATTATTCTCCCATACCTGAATATTTCAGCATGGTGAATACTGCCCGTCAGATCATTTCAGAGAGCAATAATTTCTTTTTTGAAACCCTTGAATCACTTATTGATATTTTTAGTGGAAAGAATGATTTCATCGATGATCGTTTATTAGAAAGATACCGGATAAACATTGCAGATCATCATCAGAAATACAATGAGGTCTTGAAATCTTTCCTTTCTAACATGGAAAGAATTGTAAGATATAAAGAAATTTACCCTTGACCTTGATGATCTGGTTCAAATATATCCGGAAGCTTCTGCCGTAATTCCATCCAAACCATATAGTAATCTACCTGATGAGAGCTATCCAGCACGGGATCCCCTTTCAGCCATCCCCATCTCAATAAGGCAACTTTAATGGTTCTTTTGAGTTTTTCATCCGGCTGATTCTCCATGGCGTCTGCAATTTTTATAAAAGCCATGCTTTGCTCACTTAACTCAGCTTTTTGAGCCCTCTTATTTGCCGGGTACCGACGATAAGACCATTCCTTTATGCTTTTATAGGTTATCTTATAATTTCTCTTTACCATCTTCTCAGGTTTCTTTGCATAGAGAAAGGAGGAAAACAGAAAAAGCAATACGCTTATTGATAAAAATGATTTTACAGATAATTGCATAAATCAGGGTTTAGTTCAGACGAATTATAATCCATCTCAAATATAAAGATTTTTTATTCCACAACACACTTATAAAGGTGTTCTTTGGTTAGAATATCGTAAAGACGGATGATGAAGGGACTGAGAGACCTTTAGAGATTAAGAGATTGAGAGACCTAAGAGATTACTGATGCCGCATTATCGTAAAGACGTGATGCATTCCGTTTCTGATTTGCAGCACGAGCATGTTTAACCAGGAAATTACTATGCGTGAATGCTTTAATAAACCAATCTGTAAAAGCGCAGCAATGAAGAGGGGATCATTTCATAAAGTTCAGAAATAAATAATCAAATTAGTATTATTTTAATAATAAATTCTATACCTGAAAACAGACAGGTGGAGTTTTGCAGTTAATTAGCCTGAAAGGCTTCAATATCATAGCATAGGGCAACGCCCTATGACAGAAACAAATACGATAAGCGCGCCCTGTAAGGGCAGAATACAAAAGGGATTTATAAATTGATTATGTTGAACATGCCTGAAATCAGAGTGGTTGACATTGATTATATTTATGGAGAACATAATTGGGTTGCAGGATGCATTGAACCCGCATCAAGAAGGAGGCACATGATCAATTAAACCAATAAGATAACTTCACCACCAGTGCCCTGTTTTTTGAAATAAAGTCCTCAGGAAAAGAATTTGAGGTATAGACTATATACAGATCTGATACCGGTGCAAACCTCCATTGAAAACGAAGATTCATATTCACATTATCAATCTGGTTATTATACTGAACAAAAGTGGTAAAAAATATTTTGTCTGTAAAAGTGATATCCAGCCGGGGTCCAATGAGAATCAACTCTGCATCATTGTACGGATCAGGCAATTCTATCTTATTGTAGGTAACTACTATGGCAAGGCTTCCATAGGGTTGCACACGGTAATTCAATTCACCGCTTAAATTCAAGCGGGTTCCATTATAATAACCCCCATATCTTCCGGAAACAACATAGTTAAACAATTTTCGGGTATCTGAGGAAAAAACAAGACCCGCATCAGTCCAGTCATGTTTTGATCCTGCTGCCAGGCTGTCACCTCCTGAATTGGTTGGATCAAATGGCTCCAATAACTGAACAAAGGATTTCTGAATCTCTCCCGTAAGCCTGGCCCTGTTTAGCCACTCAATCCCATAAGTCAATGATACAATTCTGTCTGTAAGAGAAAAATCAGGTTTAAAAAACATATCAACTGAAATTCCAGGTCCATGATTTGCTACCTTTTCAGACTGAGGGAAGAATTTATATTTAAACTCCGGATTGATCTGATGAAATCCTTTCCGGGGTACATAACCGGTTTCAGCAATGTAGTTACTGCCCACCCAGGCCTGTTTCAGGCTTAAAAACAAATGCTGTGTATTGTAGGCAACGGCCCCAGACAAAGCAAAAGCTTCACCCGGAACATCCCCATAAAAAGCCTGATGGTAAAATGCTTTTCCTGTCCACCGGTTATCGACACTGGCCAGGTTAAAGTCAATTCCTGCAACCCGGTTAAATTTATTTCCAGCAAACAAAGAATCCTCAGGAATGTTTGTTACCTGCTTATTTACGATAAAAGCACCTATATTAGAACGCTGAAAAACTTTTCTTTGAATTGCCAATACACCATAGTTACTTGCAGGAATGCTATCTTTTATTCCGGTTTGCATATCCATTAAACCAATCCGGTAATTCTCCCCCATTTTTCCACTAAGTCGCCCACCTGCCAGAACCGGTACATTCAGTCCGATTCTTCTGGAAAAAAAAGGACGAATTCTTTCACTTCCAAGACTTGCAAATAAATCACTGTTTTCAAGGAAAAACTGCCTTTTCTCCGGAAAAAATAATTCAAACCTGTCTAAATTGGTAACCTGCCTGTCCACCTCAACCTGTGAATAGTCCGGGTTTATAGTAAGGTCAAGATTCAAAGAAGTTGATAAAGTCAGTTTTGCATCCATTCCTGCACTTGCTTTGTATTTCGCTGATTCACCAGCCTCCACATCCTGTAATGCTTTTCCGGAAACATAGGGAATCAGAGAAAACCTTACACCTGCTTTTGGCAATGGTTTATCCCAAACAAGAGTGCCGGTGTAAGCCAGGTTTGCCGATTGAAACTGTCTTGGAACAGGAGCCCAGCTGGATTTCTCACTGGTTTTCAGATCCAGTCGGCTAAAATTGATCCCCCATTCTTTATCTCCTTCATTATAGCGGATACTGCGAAAAGGAATGGAAAATTCTATCACCCAGCGATCGGGATAATTCTTTACAGATGACCGCCATTTGCAGTCCCAGTCCAGGGAAACAAAACCACCATTAGCCTGCAAACCATCCCATTGAGCACCGGCAGCTGAAATACCAAAAGCGAAACCATTGGTCTGATCGTTATAAGTATCTATAAAAGCTATGAAATTATCGTTCTTACCAAAACTGAAATCCCTGCGTAAAGATTCGACCGGCCGCTTTCCCGGTAAAGTATCGTAACAAATGGCAGCAAGATAAAGATTATACTTGTCATAGGCCATCATTACAATAGTTTGAGCACTCGCAAAACCCGTATCAATGGGAAGGATACGTGCGAATTTTCCTGTTTTCTCAGCGGTTTTCCATACCGTTTCATTCAGGACACCATCTACATTAATCCTTTCGTCCGTTCTTTTAATATGCAATTTATAGCTATTCCTGTTTACAGCATCCGATTGTGCGAATAAGCTAATTTGGAATGCAAAAGCAAAATTTAAAACAGAAAATAATACTTTAAGATTCAAGGCAAAGAGGTGTTTAGAACAGAGGTCCTGTTTATTATTTCCGGATAAAAATACAAATATAAAACAATAGATTACCGGTAATAATATTGTTATGCATTAATTCTCCGGAAGTATAAGATATCCTCTTGTTCTATGGACCAGCTTAAATAATCTGCAATAATTTCAGGAGAACAAAATAAGCTCAGGTCTTTTTCCTTACCTTAACAGCAGTTCCATAAGCCAGCAACTCTGCCGAACCCTGCATTACGCCCGCTGTAGTGAAACGAACACAAACTATAGCATCAGCTCCCATTCCCTCAGCTGATTTCATCATTCTGTCCAGCGCCTGTTCGCGTGATTCGGCAAGCATCTTGGTATATTCGGTGATCTCTCCCCCAACCAGATTACGGAGTCCGGCCAGAATATCTTTACCAACATGGCGGGCCCGGATTGTATTGCCTTTAACCATACCCAGCGTTTCTACAATTTCATAGTCAGAAAATTCGTCTTGTGTAGTAGTTAACATGATATAAATTTTTTATTAGGATAAAAACATATTCCTATTTCAAACGGAAATTATCTTATGTAACAAATTAATAATTCGATTTTTATTTATCTACATTCTCAGAATAGTAATCATCCTCATCACTTTTTAAACGGTCCTTCACTACCTTGGCAAATAATAATCCAATTGCTCCCAGCCCTACAAACCCAATGATTCCATACGGCCAGGCTTCGACCATTCCGTATAAGATAAAACCAAGCCAAACGATTCCAACAACAACGAGTAATGCGTATGCTACTTTTTCCATAACAGATATTTTAATTTTTACTAAGATAAAACAATTAAAAATTAAAATCAATAAGGACGGTCATTTTTTGAGTAAAAAAGAAAATACCACGCGATCCGGAAACCCCTTATCGGCCCTTTCCCTTTTTTAAAACAATTTGTTATATTCGTGGTTTGGGTTTTTGGAAGAAATGGCAACAGAAAAATCAAATTGTTAAATTTGCCATTTCATACCCGTTTCAAAATACATTAGTACTTTTTTTAATTTTAATTACCATGAAACGAACATGAACTTTTTTAATCAAAAGTTCAAACACGAAAATGATTAAAACAAGTTCATGGGAGAACGGAGTGGTTACATCTGTTCTTAAATTTTTAGTTAATTTGTAACCAAGTAATTAAAAATTTTA
>JANTGF010000141.1 GCA_024763075.1 Bacteroidales bacterium
CTAGTATTGTGTTCTTTATGTTTTTTCACGATTTTTTCATGCTGCGCGAAAAAAATCTTGCCAAAACGGTTTTTCTATTTTTAATTCCCGGGGTTAAAACCCCGGGTTATTAAGATATAACCCATATTTATGGGTTATATAATCATTTTCTTGTGTGTCGGCTTAGCCATCATGAATGTTTCATGTGTTTATAGTTTTGTATTTTGTTGATAATCTTTCTGGTAGATATGTCATGATTTCAGGTCACCCACGTTTATATTCCGGCGCTGCGTTGCAGAATTCTTTTGCAGAGCATTTCATTGCGCCGGGGTTTCATGGTTGATCATTTAACCCTGACTTTCACGTCAGGGCTAAACTAAAGTGCCCTTTCAGGGCGGAATTTAATAAATTTTGTTGATTATACACGTAAAAAATTCACCTAAACTCCTAACTTTTTCATTCCGGCGCTGCATGGCATCATGTTTTCTGCCGGGCATTTCATTGCGCCGGGGTTTCGTGTTTGATTATATAACCCCGACTTGAAAGTCGGGGCTAAAATATAACGCCCTTACAGGGCTGGTAGAAGAGTTTTGCCTGATCATATACCCAAGATATCGCGCGAATCCTTTCGCGTGATACCATAAATCATGAGTCATAGTTTTTTTATTAAATAGTCATTTCCATTTAAAATTATCCACAAACCCAGGTAAACCAGGTGTAAACTCCCCTCCTCGCTGAGGAGGGGTGGACGCCCATGTACGGATGTTTCTTTTTATTGTACTTATAATATGGGCGGACGGGGAGGTCCGGCCATGCGCGCAGGCGAAAAAAGCCTCTATCCATAATAATTATAAAACCCCTGCTACCGCGCGAATCCTTCGCGTGGTAGCATTCTACATACCACACACGGGATTTACAGAGAAGAATCCAGGTGTTGCAATAGAAAAACTTTTTGTCCTATTTCCTCCCTGAAAGCTCCTTTGGAATCCTCCCGTTTCGTATGCTCTCAGACCGGAGATCACGGCCAACAATTCGTTCCACCATTTTGCCGATTTCCAATACCTTATCCACATCCACTCCCGTATCTATTCCCATTTCATCCATCATTACCACCATATCTTCTGTGGAGTTGAGGCCGGTAACATTGGGATCTTTGTAATAATAGCTGCCGGTGCCGGTAACCGGTACACCATCTACAAAATTTGCCGGCTGACCTCCGATGCCTCCCATGGTAGATTCGTAATTGGTCATGCCTGCCTGCAACGCAGCCAGTACATTTGCCAGTCCCCAGCCACGGGTGGTATGCAAATGGACAATATGCTTGTTTGGGCTTCCAAAGGCATCCAAAAGCATCGAGTAATATTTATAAACCCTGTCAGGGGAAGCTGATCCGTCATGGTCTGCATGTTCCACGTCTGTTGCACCAATATCCAACCACCTTTTTGCAAACTCTATGGCTTTCCCCATTTCCGTAGGACCTTCAATCGGGCAACCCCAGATCGTGCTTACGGTACCATTCACCTTTAATCCGGCATCCCGGGCTTTGGGAATCCACTTTTCGCACATTTCCCAGTAATCATCCAGACTAATTCCTGAATTGGTACGATGATGTGATTCTGAGGTGGAGACCATCAGCAAAATACGATCGGGACCATAACCTTCTTTCCTGGCATTTATAGCTCTTTCAATGGCTCTCTCACGTATGGTTATAGCTGTGAGGCTAACATCATCCAGTAAATCTTTTACTTTCTTGCTGCTTCTCAGCTTTTTAAAAAGCATATCTGCATCTTTAAACTGGGGCATTCCCTTCGGGTTGCCAAAATTTGTAACCTCAATATGCTTAAACCCGGCCAGAATTAATTGTTCGGCAAGCCATAACTTAGCCTCGGTTGGTATAAATTTCTCTTCGTGCTGGAACCCGTCACGTACGGTAATATCACCAATTGTAACTTTTTTTGGGTAGTTCATGTATGCCTCCTTTTCTAAATAATTTTATTAGCCTAAATTAATGAATTTTTTTTATTACCTTTAGTAAACTTTTTTAAACCCTAAAATATAACGCAGGTATAAATTAATATTTCAGGCTTTGTTTCGAATAAAATCCAGCATTGACACTCAGTCAAAAGAATTCAGGGAAAATAAAAAAACTTTCCTTAAGACCCTTAAAAATTACCGGAAAATTCTAGAAGAAGTACATCATGGAGCATCAAAAAGCTCCGTTGAAAGGCATAAAAAGCGTGGGAAGCTTCTTGCACGGGAACGTATTGATCTTCTTTTAGATCCAAATACCCCTTTTCTGGAGCTTTCACCGCTGGCAGCATACGGAGAATATAAAAACCAGTTCCCCTCCGCCGGAATAGTTACAGGAGTGGGAGTGATCCATGGCCGGGAAGCTATGCTTATTGCCAATGATGCCACCGTAAAAGGCGGAACCTATGTTAAAGAAACCATTAAAAAGCACCTGAGAGCACAGCAAGTTGCAATGGAAAACCATCTGCCCTGTGTGTATCTGGTTGATTCAGGTGGCATCTTCCTGCCGGAGCAGGCAAATGTTTTTGCTGACCGTGAGAATTTCGGCCGGTTCTTTTACAACCAGGCCCGCCTGTCTTCCCTTGGAATTCCGCAAATATCTATTGTGATGGGATCCTGTACTGCCGGAGGTGCCTATGTTCCGGCAATGAGTGATGAAACTATTATTGTAAAGGATCAGGGAACGATTTTTATTGGAGGCCCTCCCCTGGTAAAGGCCGCTACCGGTGAAGTAGTTAGCCCTGAAGAACTGGGTGGTGCTTTTGTACACACTTCAGTATCGGGTGTAGCCGATCATTTAGCTGAAAATGATGCCCATGCTTTACAGATTTGCAGGAATATTTTTGAAACGCTTGCATTTAAGGAAAAACATCCTTTGGCCTTATCCTCCGGGGAAGATCCTTATTATGATCCGGAAGAATTGTATGGGATTGCTCCTGTTGACCTTCGTAAACCGGTGGATGCCCGGGAAATTATTGCCCGGATTGTGGACGGCAGCTATTTTCAGGAGTTTAAGGCAAATTATGCGCCTACCCTGGTTACTGGGTTTGCAAATATAATGGGTTATCCGGTTGGAATACTTGCAAATAACGGAGTGTTGTTTTCGGAATCCTCGCTGAAAGGAGCGCATTTTATTGAACTTTGTACCAGCCGTGGCATACCTCTGGTTTTTCTCCAGAATATTACGGGATTCATCGTTGGAAAACAATATGAGCATGGAGGAATTGCAAAGGACGGGGCAAAGTTTGTGCATGCGGTTGCCAATGCCAACGTTCCTAAGTTCACCGTAATATTTGGTGGTTCCTTTGGAGCAGGAAATTATGCAATGGCCGGGAGAGCCTATGATCCCAGGCTTTTGTTTATGTGGCCGAATGCACGCATCTCAGTAATGGGGGGAGAACAGGCTTCCGGAGTATTGATTCAGGTGAAGGAAGAGCAACTGGCTGCCAAAGGAGAGAAGATGAAGGCTTCGGAACGGAAGAAACTGAAAGAGGAAATTTTAAAAAATTACAGGGAGGAAGGTTCCATTTATTATAGCACCTCCAGGATTTGGGATGATGGCATTATCGATCCCCTGGATACGCGAAAAATTCTGGCCATGGGTATAGCAATGTCATTAAACAAACCTTTCCCCGATACAAAATACGGAATTTTCAGAATGTAAAATGAGTTTGATAAACCAATATTAAATAAGCTATTATATTGAATCATATAAACTAATACTTCAGGTAATGGATTTCAAGACAATTGAACTGGAAAGAAAAGATGACCTTGCCATTGTCTGGCTGAACCGGCCGGAGATACACAATGCTTTTAATGAAGTGATGATTGCTGAACTGATTCGTTGTTTTGAATTTATAAACACCATGGAAGAGCTTAGGATTGTAATTCTGAGAGGCCGTGGAAAATCCTTTTGTGCAGGTGCCGATCTGAACTGGATGCGAGATGTGGCAAAATATTCATACGAGGAAAACTTTCAGGAAAGCCTGAATCTTTCTAAATGTTTTTACACAATCTATACCTGTTACAAACCAACTATTGCGGTTGTGCATGGTGCGGCCATTGGCGGGGCAAACGGATTACTTGCCTCCTGTGACTTTGCTTTTGCTGAAGAAAATACCGTTTTTAGTCTGAGTGAGGTGAAAATAGGAATTGTCCCTGCATGTATTTCTCCGTATGTAACCAAGAGGGTGGGAGAATATGGTTCGAAGGAACTGATGCTGACAGGAAAAAGGTTCTACGGAAAGGAAGCGGAACATTTCCGGCTGGTGAATAAATCTTTGTCCGGGGAGGAGATGGAAGCGCATTTGCTTTCTGTAATTGATCTGTTGCGGACCAGTGGTCCTAGGGCAATGATGCATTGTAAGAATCTGATTTTCAATATTGCCAATAAAGAATCACTGGAAGAGGCACTGGAATCAACTGCCAGAATGATCGCAGATATCCGGGCTTCGGAAGAAGGACAGGAAGGAATGGCTGCATTTCTGGAGAAGAGAATGCCGGCATGGGTGAAGGACAGGAAGAATTAAATACATTAAAAAATGAAGTTGTTTAATAAAATACTGATTGCCAACCGGGGTGAGATTGCCGTCAGGGTGATCAAAGCTGCCGGAAGTATGGGAATCCGTACGGTAGCTGTGCATTCGGAAGCGGATAAAGAGACTCTGCCTTTGCGTTTAGCGGATGAGTCTTTTTTGCTTGAGGGAAAAGAACTTCGTGAAACCTACCTGAATATTGATAAAATCATTGAAGTGGCGAAGACCTCGGGGAGTGATGCCATCCATCCCGGATATGGTTTCCTGGCTGAGAATCCCTTGTTGGTGAATGCCTGTGAAAAGGCAGGGATCGTTTTTATCGGGCCAAACACCAGGGCAATGGAAATGATGGGCAATAAAATTGCTTCCAGAAATTTTGTGAGGGAATTAGGGATCCCCATGACCGGTGGAGCTACCGGTGCCATAGGTACGCTGGTGAAGAAAGCAAGAGAGATGCATTTCCCCCTGCTGGTAAAAGCAGCTGCCGGAGGAGGGGGAAAGGGGATGAAAATCATTTATGAGAAGTCTGATATTAAAAGAATGCTGGAAAGTACATCCCGGGAGGCAAAATCCTATTTTGGGGACGGAACAGTATATCTTGAAGAGTACATTGAAGAACCCCGGCATATTGAGATACAGGTGCTGGGTGACAAACATGGAAATGTAGTTCATCTTTTTGAAAGGGAATGTACCATTCAGCGCCGTTACCAGAAAATCATTGAAGAATCTCCTTCTGCAACCCTGGATCAGAAAACCCGCAGGCTGATGGGAGCGGCTGCCGTCCGGATTGCCAAAGAAATTGCCTACGATAATGCCGGTACGGTAGAATTTCTGGTTGATAAACAACTGAATTTCTATTTCCTGGAGATGAATACACGGATACAGGTGGAGCATCCGGTTACGGAAATGGTTACAGGGATTGATATTGTAAGGGAACAAATCAGTATTGCTGCAGGGAACAAACTGAGTTTTAAACAGGAGGAAATAGGTCAGCAGGGTCATGCAATTGAATGCCGTATTTACGCTGAAGATCCGGAAAATGACTTTATGCCATCACCGGGCACCATGGCTTTATATCTTGAACCGGAAGGAGAAGGTATCCGGGTGGATTCAGCTACAAAAATGGCATCAAAGGTGGAAAGTTTCTATGATCCGATGATCGCAAAGCTTATTACACACGGAAAAAACAGGGAAGAAGCTGCTCAAAAAATGATAGATGCCTTACAGGATTTTGTTATTCATGGGATAAAAACCAATATTTTATACCTGAAATATCTGATTGGAACAAAAGCTTATATCCGGAATGAAATTTCAACAAATTTTTGTGCCGAATATACAAAAGAAATTTTTGAGCTGATTCAAAGGGAGAAGGATAAAATGCCTGTTTCAATACCTGCTGTTGCAGGATTGATGTATCACATCAGAAAGGAGACAGCCGATGAAACCCGAAGAAATATCTGGAACAAGATAGGATACTGGAGGAACCTCCTGGAACCGGTAGTCCGCCTTGACGATCATGAATTTCCGGTAATTCTGAAAGGGACAGGAAGCGAAATAACAACTTTTATTGTTGATGGTAATGAATTGTTAATAAGGTCAGTAAATATAAGTAATGGAAGAATATCTTTAAATATAAATAAGAAACCGTACAGTTTTAACGTGTCTGCGGGTAAACCAGGGAGACTAACCCTCAGTTCAAAGGGTTTTTCGTGGGATTTCAGGAGGCTTGATATACTTTCAAACCATAATTTTTTCAGGAGTACTTCGAAGAGTGGGAGGGATGGAAGTATCTCATCACCTATGCCCGGGAAAGTGATCAAAATAGGGATTGAAGAGGGCCGACAGGTTGTACGGGGAGAAACCCTTGCGATTGTAGAAGCGATGAAAATGGAAAATCATATCAATGCTCCCTCGGATGGGGTGATTGAGAGAATATTCATTAAAGAGGGGGATATGGTGGATGGTGGCATGATATTGATGAGCATGGAGTGATATAGTTCCGGATGGAGAAGCATATTTATAGGTAAGATGGATTTTCATCATGGACAGACAGATCTAAGCGAAGTATCTGACAATTGAATAACCTTATTTGAGGTGGTTAATTTTTTAAATTAATAAAGAACGTATTATTATGGATTATGAACTTTCCGATGAACAAAAAATGATCCGGGAAACGGTACGTGATTTTGCCGAACGCGAAATTAAACCGCTTGCAAAGGACCTGGATGAAAAAGGTGAATTTTCCTATGATCTGACAAAAAGAATGGGAGAACTCGGACTGTTTGGGATGTATTTACCGGAGAAATACGGAGGACAGGGTATGGACACTCTGTCATACATCATTGCGGTGGAGGAACTGGCCCGTGTTGACAGCTCCCAGGCGGCGACCCTGGCTGCACATAATTCACTGGGAATTGGCCCCCTTTATTATTATGGAACCGAGGAGCAAAAAATGAAATACCTTCCGCGTTTATGTACCGGAGAGGCACTCTGGGGTTTCGGGCTAACTGAAGCAAATGCAGGCTCCGACTCCAGAGGAACAAAAACCACCGGGAAAATGGTGGATGGGGAATGGGTTATCAAGGGTTCCAAGATCTTTATTACAAATTCGGCGACGGATATTTCCATTGGCTCAACTATTCAGGCAGTTACAGGCGAGAAAAAAGGGAAGAAGGAGTTCACATGTTTCCTGATAGAAAAGGATACGCCCGGATTCAAACAGCTGGCCATGCATGATAAGATGATGTGGCGGGCATCAAATACCGGGGAATTGTATTTTGATGATTGCCGGGTATCTGATGAGAACCGGCTGGGCGAGATCGGGGACGGCTCCCATATCATGCTGCGAACCCTCGATAACGGCCGGTTATCAATCGGGGCAATGGGTCTGGGACTTGCCCAGGGTGCTTTTGAAATGGCATTAAGCTATGCTAAAGAAAGAAAGCAGTTTGGTAAAGCCATTTCAAAATTTCAGATCAATGCTTTTAAGCTGGCAGATATGGCTACAAAAATTGAACTGGCCCGGAATCTGTTGTACAAAGCATGCTGGTTGAAAGATGCAGGGAAAATATATGCGTTGGAAGCAGCCATGTCCAAGCTCTACTGTACGGAGATTGCCCGGGAAGTTACCAATGAAGCGGTTCAGATTCATGGTGGATACGGCCTGATGAAAGATTATGATATTGAGCGTTTTTACCGCGACCAGCGGATCCTGCAAATCGGGGAAGGTACCTCTGAAATCCAGCGGCTGGTGATTTCACGGTATATCGGGTGTTGAAGGGTGGTATCATCCCACCGCTGGTGCGGATTTGTAATCCGTACCATTTCGAAAAACTTTTTCTATTCCGGCGCTGCATGGCATAATTCTTTTGTCGGGCATTTCATTGCGCCGGGGTTTCGTTGTTGATCATATAACCCTGACTTTCACGTCAGGGCTAAAATATTACGGCCTTACAGGGCTGGGAGAAGCAATTTTGCCTAATTATATACCCAGATATCGCACGAATCCTTTCGCATGATATCATAATAATAATTTTTTATTTGATAATTATTTCCATTTAGAATTATCCCTAAAGCCAGGCATACCACGTGAAAATTCCCCTCCTCGCTGAGGAGGGGTGTCATGACGTACT
>JANTGF010000142.1 GCA_024763075.1 Bacteroidales bacterium
GGCCAGTTTAAGTACCCTTAGCCTGTCCCCCAAGGGGATCCCTGTGGGAGAAGGGTACTGCACGAACAAAACTAAACCACATGTAAATACCCCTCCTCAACGAGGAGGGATGGACGCCCATGTACGGATATTTCTTTTATTGTAATTATAAAATGGGCGGACGGGGTGGTATAGCCAGTGCGGTGGCCGACTTTTGGCGCTACCGCGCAAATCCTTTGCGTGGTAATCCTATATTTTTATATACCACACGCTGGGTTATCCGGGGATGAATCCAGGTGTTACCATGGTGGTAGGGCCCGGGGAGCAGGCCATAAGTCAGGGGATTGCTCCAAGTCATCCCCTGACTGTAATCAATTTCGCATGTACTAAAAAAGGCAACCTTCCGGCTGCCTTTTAGTTGTTGATTCTATAGGTTTATCATTACTTCTTCACCAACATCTCATCAATGGCTTTACAGGCCCTGAAGCCATCTGCAATTGCACTAATCGCATCGGCTGTACGGTTTACAGCATCCCCTCCGGCAAATACCTTAGGATCTGTGGTTTGTTGTTTTTCATTTACAACAAAACGGCCTCTCTCAACCTTTATTTTTTCTTCATATTCCCCTTCCAGGAAGCTGTAATCACCCTGCTGCCCGATGGCTCCCATCAAAGCGGTAATCTCCAGCACTTTGTTACTCCCTTCAATGGGTACTGGCTTTGGACGGCCACCTCTTTCATCGGGAACCATTTCTGCCATCAGATATTCAATTGATTTTACATGTCCTTTGTCATCGGTATGCACTTTAATAGGAATGGTCTGAGGAACAATTTTGATCCCTTCATCTTCTGCTCCTTCAATTTCTTCCCAGTCGGCAGGCATATCCTCCACTCTACGACGATATAGAATGGTTACATCGGCTCCCATTCTGGCAGATACACGTGCAGCATCAATGGCTACATTACCCCCACCAATTACAGCAACTTTATCACCAATTTCAACCTTCTCTCCTGCATTGATCTCATGCAGATAATTCACTGCCTGCATGGAGCCTTTTGCATCCTCTCCGTCAATACCCAGCGTCCAGGCTTTCGGGAATCCTACACCCATGAAAACAGCATCGTATTTTTTATAGATATCATCAAAAGAAATATCCTTCCCAACTTTTGTATTGTATTTGATCTTAACACCGATTTTCTCAATATATTCAATCTGCTTATCCACACTATCCTGTGGAAACCGGTATTTAGGAATACCGTACATGGTCATACCACCGGCTTTTGCATTTGCTTCATAAATAGTTACATCAAAACCGCGGAGAGCCAGATAATAGGCTGCGGTAAGTCCGGAAGGACCTGCACCTACAATTCCTACTTTGTATCCGTTTGACTCTTTTATTTCCGGGTTTACAATTTCATAGGTAATATCGGCTGTTTTTGCGGTTTCTGTGGCATAACGTTTCAGCCAGCGTATCGCAACAGCATCTCCACGGGTCTGAATGGCACAAACATCCTCACAACGGCGTGTACAAACCTTACCACACATTTCAGGAAGCGGGTTATTGTCGTAAATGATCTTAACCGCAGCTTTATCTTCACCGGCAGCAATGGCATTGATGTATTCCGGTATGTGCATATGATCCGGGCAGACTTCCGTACAAATACCACAACTGATACAACGGCTTGCTTCTTCTCTTGCCATCTCCTCATTGTAACCCAGCACCACTTCTGCAAATGATTTCACTCTTTCCATGCCTTCCAGTTCCGGCATAGGAATCCGGTCAAAGTCATTCAGGGAGCTTTCTCTGGTTGAGGTAAATGAAAGAATATTTTTCCCATCGGGATTATCCACGCCAGGAGTCCACAAGAAAGTATCCGGATCATCAGTTACATAATTATAATCTTTGGTAAGACTCAGGCTTCCCGTTGGACAAACTTCCACACACAGAGCACACCAGCAGCAACGCCCGTTATCTACTCTCGGACGAAGTCCGGAATCTCCCTTTTTCCCTTCAATCCCTTCCACATGGATCATGTCAATGGCTGCATTCTGACAGATGGTTGAGCAATTACCACAACCTATACACTCATCCAGCTCATTGTAGTGAAGGCCCCTATATCTGTCGGCAGCTTCCTTAGTTTCCTTTGGATAGGAGATGGTATGCGGTTTTTTTGCAAACTGCTGAAGTGCAGTCAATGGCTTTAAAGTACCTTTCAGATCAAAAAAACTCATTTTTATCTTATAAATGTTATTATAATATCAAATTTATATCAAACAGCAGGTTTTTGTACCTGTGTCCATACTGATTATCGTTCAATTTCAGGCGGACAAACCCCCAGACTGTTCATAATTGCCGACACATCGGAAATATTTTCACCTACCAGTAAATTTTCAAGAAGGGTAATCCCGTGTGCATAAGCTACGCCACGTAAATGAGATCGTCTTGGTTTGTTCCCCCCATCACTGGCAAGATAAAAACCAATTTCGCCACGCACAGATTCCGTCCTGACATAGGCATCTCCTTTTGGTAATGTCCATTTCTGTGGATTCGGAATTTTATTATAAACCGGACCATCGGGCATTTGATCAAGCACCTGACGAATGATCCGAATCGATTGCCGGGCTTCCTGACGACGTACCAGGGCCCTTGCCCAGATATCACCGCCCTCGGCTGTAGGAACAATAAAATCAAGTTTATCATAAACTTCGTAGGGATCGTCAATTCTGATATCACTCTTAATGCCACAACCGCGAAGTACCGGACCAACCACACCTTGTTCAATGGCTGTTTCTTTATCTACAACTCCCACTCCCTGTGTTCTTTTCTTGAAAATGGCATTTTCAAACATCAGTTCATCATAATCATCCAGCCTTTTTTCCAGGTAGTCCATTGTTTTCAGGGCTCTGTCTTTAAAACCTTCAGGAAGGTCCCTTCTAACCCCTCCCGGCCAGATATACATATGATAAACACGGCCACCTGTCAATTCTTCAAATAGGTCAAGTATATAGTTTCTGTCACCTACGCTCCATTGTCCCATGGTATAAAGTCCCAGTGATCCATTTTGCCCGCCATACCAAAGCATAAATGATGCAAGTCGTGCCATCTCCAGCACCATAACCCGTATGTATTTTGCTCTTTCGGGTACTTCACGTCCTTCAATAGCTTCCACCGCTCTTGCATAGGATTCTTCCATCGGGTCGGTTTCAGGAACACAGAAGCGGCACATTAAAGTAAAACTCTGCAGCCAGTTTCTTCGTTCCTGGAGTTTTTCAAATGCCCGGTGAAGGTAACCTACTTCAGTTGTAGCTTTCACAATGGTATCGCCTTCCACTTTTAGTCGCACCATCATATTTCCGGTAATTCCGGGGTGCTGTGGACCAATATAAAGTGTTGTTGCCTTTTCTCTCATTTTATCTCGAATATTTTTTTGCAAAATCGGGGATTTCTTCGCCGGAACGTTTTGTTATGGTTTCCCGTACATCCTGTGCATCCTCTCTGCCCGGTCTTTCAAAAAATGTTTCTGCAGTGTATGCAGCTGTATCAAAATCACGACGCATGGGAGGTGGTCCGTCCCAATCTTCCAGGATAAACTCATCCGGAGCAACCAGCCCCTCAAACTGGATTCCGAATAGCTCACGAAATTCTCTTTCATAGGTATGTGCCTGAGGCCAGATCATGTCAATATTAGGCATTACCGGGTTCTCCCTATCAATTCTGGTACGTACAAATACCTTAATTTTTTCCTCCGGTGACCATACAATATAGATCAATTCAAATTCCCCGTCTTCCAGCCAGTCCACACAGGTAATATGGCTTAAATGAATGTAACCTAAGCGGTCCTTTAAGTAAGTAAGAATTGAAGGAATACACTGTTTGTCTACAATAAAATCCAGTCGGTTACCCTTAAAATCAACTTCCTGTGCAGTATGGAAACTGTTTTTAATGTGTTTGATCAGATTTGCTTTTATTTCTTCCATCTTTTTGATGTTATTATATATTTTTTTACTCGCCCGGAACTTATTCCTACCAGTTATAGTCAGGCATTACCCAGTTTGGAATGATCTTTTTTTGATTTTCCCGGTACCATTCCAGATTGTCTTTATATTTCTGTGCACCGTTGGCTTTTCCGTCAGCAATCAATTCCTGTAATTTTCCAAAACCGGATAATACAGACTCCGGGCGGGGCATACACCCGTTAATATAAACGTCAACCGGTAAATATTTATCCAGCACCTTAATGGTGTTGTAAGAATCGTAATACATCCCTCCGTTTATGGTACAGGAGCCAAAACCTATGACATATTTCGGATCCTGCATTTGTTCATAAACACGGATCACTCTTTTCAGAGTTTTTGTAGTTAAATAACCGGTGATCAATAAAACGTCTGCCTGACGCGGAGTGGCAGCACCTCTCACACCCAGCCTTTCCGCATCATAACGGGAAGTCATTGTAGGAGGTATCTCAATTGCTCCGCAACCGGTGCCATAAGCCAATACCCAGATGGAGTGTTTTCGTGACCAGTTCTGGATGATATCAACTATTTTTTGTGAATTCCTATCGTTCATTATTTCCTCCAAGTTTAAAAAAATACAGCATACAATATAGCCATGAGCCCAAAGAAGGTGGGCCATCCCCAGAAATACCTGATTGCCTGTTCTGTTCTGTACCTGGGACTTACAACACCATAAAGCATTGGAATAAGATAAATGGCAAAGGTCTTCAGTACAAGTACGATCAGATTATCCGCACCTCCCATAAACAGGTCAACATACAGGGTTAACTTGGCAAAGGCAAAAACCGATCCGGATGACATCATGGTAAACAGATATTTGCCGCCATTTTCTGACATTGGCCCGGATGCAAGTTCTGTTGGAGCGCCTACAATGTCAAAAGGCGAATACCGGAACATTCCAAGCATAGCCAGAATCGCAGCTATAAAAGCAAAAGGTGAGGTAAACATCAGCCAGGTTCCGCTCTGTGCCTGAACATCCATCAAATCAACAATAGATGTAGTTCTAAATTGTACCATTAATGCTACCAGTGCCATGACCCAGGGGATTTCAAAACCCACCATCTGACTTAAACCACGGGTAACACCTATGGCCGAGTTCGGGTTCCCTGTTTGTCCGGCACCCAATGCCATTCCCAGGGGGCCAAAAACCATTATATACAACAGAAAGATCAGATCTCCCTGGAAGTTCAGGTTTGGAAACCACCTGCCATCATTTAAAACAGGAACGATCATCAGTGTCATTACTGACGATACCATAATGAATGCCGGCCCAAAATGCTGCATCACACCATGATGAATAGCGGTAGATTTAGAATACAGTTTCATTGCATCAATAAAGTTCTGATAAAAAGGTGGGCCTTTCCGGTTCTGAACCCTTGCCGTAATTTTACGGCTTAAACCCATATAGGTCATTCCCACAATAAAGGCCACGATAAATGAAACAACCGCACCTAATATTTTATACCAAATTGAATCCATTGATCTATAATTTTATTTTATCCGAATATGTTATTTTTGATGAGCAACATGATAATCAAAAACAGGATTACATATATTGCGTACGTCTGGCCGTTTCCGGTATATATTTTTCTGGTAAAATCAAACAATGCTTCGAGTCCGTTTGCAAATCCGTTGTAATACCTGTCAATTTGCCTGCGCATGGCAGGTTCAACTGCCCGCATAAAAGGTTGAAAGAAATTAACGGAAAAAGTGAGATTTTCATGTTCTTTGGGTACTTCACCCGATGAACTGATATCCTTTGTAGTTACATACCTTGTATTTTTATAACCTTTTAGGGTAAGGAAAACTACAAAGATGACGAAGATGCCCAGAATTGCATAAAGTATGGGCTGAAGAACTACCTGATTGCCCCATCCGTTTAGGATAATAGAAGTATCCCAGAGGTGCTGATAAGTGGATGCAAAACCCAGCGCCTGCATTCCGGCATCAATAGGTTTCAGTAAAATTCCCGGGAATGTACCAAGAACAAAACTAAGGCCAGCCAGGATAACCATAGGAACTACCATGATTGCCGGTGCTTCTTTTACATGTGCCCATTCCCTTTCCTCCTGACCCAGGAAGAAGCCAAATAAAAATTTATAACAATACAAAAATGCTGCGGTACTTGAAAAGAAAACCATCACGATCATAATAAAGTGATCGCTTGTGATCAGGGATTCATATAACATCCATTTCCCGACAAAACCACCCAGGGGAGGTATCCCGGCAAGTGCAATGATAGACATCAGGGAAGCCAGGAAAGTCCATGGCATTTTTCTGATTAACCCGGTTACCTCGGTAAAATTGGTTGTTCCGGTTTGTCTTTCAATGGCTCCGACAGCCATGAATAAGGTACTTTTAAATATGGCATGCATCACAGCCAGAAACAGGCCTGCCAGAATGGATAATTCCGTTCCTACAGCAATACCAGTTACGATATAACCCAGCTGAGCTACTGAGGAATAAGCCAGTAATTTTTTTGCATCGTCCTGCTTAATCGCCCAGAGCGTTCCCACAGCAGCAGTAATTGCTCCCATCCATGCGAGGACTTCCCTGAACCAGAATCCCTCAGGAAGATGACTGATCATGCTAAGCATTACAATCGTTAAACCATAAACTCCCATTTTTGATAATGCACCTGAGAAAACGCTGGTATAAGCCATTGGTGAATTACTGTAAGCCCCGGGTGCCCATACATGCAGCGGCATAAGAGCAGCCTTTACACCAAATCCTACAAGCAGTAATATGGGAATTAACAATTGTAAATTGAAACTCAGAACCGGATATGCAGTGATCAGATCGGCAATCATAAAGTTTCCTGTAACGGAATGGGCAACCACAATGGCCGTCAACATTGCATAGGCTCCGATTGCACTGAATATGAAATATTTAATTCCGATACTTTGTGTATGCTGCCCGTTATAAATTACCATCAGATACGAGGACCAGGTCATGATCTCCCAAAAGATGAAAAATGAAACCAGGTCCCTGCTGAATAATATCCCCAGCATAGCCATGATACTTAGGACATAATTAAAATAAAAATATCCACGTCGCTCTTTTCCTTTCATGAATCCTACGGAATAAATTGCTGCCAAAGATCCAAGCCCCAGCACAATCAATGAGAAGATCCAGCCAAATGCTGTTATTCCCCAACTCAGGTCAATTCCTGCAGCCTGAAAATGCACCTCCTGGCCTACGCTTACATTCATGTAAAACAAAACAGATGGAACAATAACAGAAGCCAGAAATAAAATGTCCTGTAATACGTGATTCACTTTTCCTGCCAGCCAGCTGATAATTGCTCCGGCTAAAAAGATTAAAAATATTAAATATATTATATCCATAACAGAATCAACTTTTACTAATTAGGGGTTAAGTGATAAAACATCCTGAATATATTTTGTTTTATCCAATAAGTCTCCCGATGCTTTATGAAGCACACCGGTAATTACATCCGGATAAAATCCGACAACCAAAATGATCACACCCAGAGTGATCATCACAATAAGCGCATTAAAAGTAGGTCTCTTCGGTTCTGTGTTTTCTTCCTTCTTAAAGAAATAAATCCGGTTCACTACCCTGAGATAATAAACCAGTTCCACAACGCTGACAGATAAAATCAAAGCAATGATCAGGATCATATTATTATCTGCTGCAGCTGTAAGGATGGAAAGCTTGCTCCAGAAGCCGGCAAAAGGAGGAAGCCCAACTATGGCAAAGGCGCCAAGTGCAAATAGGATTGAGGTAACAGGGATGTGTTTCCCCATTCCGTTTGCCTCGTGAATAAATTTATCTTTTGAATTAAATACGAGGTAACTTCCCGAGAAGAAAAGTAAGGGTTTAATAATGGCATGGTTAAACATCAGGAACAAAGCGGCAAAAACACCTTCTGCAGTTCCAATACCAAACGCCACCATGATCAGTCCCAT
>JANTGF010000143.1 GCA_024763075.1 Bacteroidales bacterium
TGAGGAACCGTTTTATCGCCTTCCTTTAAAGCCGTTAATATTGATTTCTTAGTCCTTGTAAAATATTTCAACTGCGCTGTAACTTCTTTGGGAACAGAATGCTGTTCTTTAAGATATTTTGCCGTTTTTCCTTTCTCAATTTCCATGACTTTTTTCTTTTAAACCTGAGGTATTAAAGCATCAATCATACTTTCCATATCCACATCAGTTAAACCGATAAGATCGAGTGCATTTGCGGGGCAAACGGGCAGGCACATACCGCAGCCTTTACAAACTGCCGCATTGACTTTTGCTATGAATTTTCCATCCATTTCAACTTTCTCAAAGGCGTTATAAGGACAGGCTTCATCACATTTACCGCACCATTCACAGGTTTCTTTATTTACTTCTGCTACTGTGGGTTCCAGGGCCAATTCACCAGCATTTACCAATGAAAATGATTTGGTTGCCGCCGCCAGTGACGAGTTCATGGATTCCATGATATTCTTCGGCCCCTGACTGGCTCCCGCGATGGTAACACCGTCAATAACGGTTTCCACAGGACGCAGTTTCATGTGAATTTCATTGAAGAACTTATCCCTTCCTTTGGGAACTTTTAAAAGATTGCCAATGGCATTGTCTTTTCGTGGCACCATCCCCGTAACCAGCACCACCAGGTCGGCCACCACTTCAAGCTCCTTATCGGTTGTCAACACGTCGTTTATTTTTACAATTGTCTGATTTCCTATTTTTTCGATTACCGGTGGGGCATGTTCGAATGATTGAAGGTAAATATCTCCCAGGCGCGAGGATTCATCATACCATACCTCTGCTTTGCCATAGGTTCTTATTCCCCTGTTAAAATGGAAGTTGTGTATGCCCTTGTATTTTTTCTTCACAGTGATGGCGGTATGGATATTGGCCGTGCAACAATAACGCGAACAATATTTATTCTCTCCATCAAGTTGCCGGCTGCCCACACAGTAGATGTAGGCGATATTTTTAATTTCTTTTCCCTTGTAGATTAATTTATCATCGCAGTAATGGACAATTCTTTTAAACTGCGGGAATGTGACTACATTGTCAATTTCACCATAACCAAACTCACCTTTTGGCGGTTCGTAGGGATCGAATCCTGTTGCCAGGAGAATGGCACCCGTTTTAAGGTTCAGATATTCCGTTTTTTGACTAAAATCGATATTATTGCACACTTTTTCGCATTCACCACAGCGGGTACAGTTTTTCATGTCGATAGCAGGCAATTGCGGATACTCACTGGGGTAATTGTGATAAATAGCCTTGCGGGTAGTGATGTTAAAGTTAAATTCATCAGGTACTTCAACAGGGCAAGCATCAATGGCTTTTTGTAGGGATCCTTCGGTACACTGAAGTTTAAAATGCCTTGGTGTTATTTTTACTTTCATTGTAAAATTGCCCACACTTCCCGTGTTTTCAACCACTTCTGCACCTGTAAAAAGGGTAACATGTTTGTGTTTCATCACTTCATCGTACAGGCGGGTAATGAGTTCTTTTCCGGTTTCTTCTGTGATACACAGGTCGTCCCACTGAGCCACACGACCACCAACAAAAAACTCACGTTCAATCAAAAACACTTCCGAGCCCGCTTCAGCCAGCTCAATAGCTGCCCGCATTCCGGCCACTCCGGCACCAATTACTGCAACCGCATTCGTAGCTTTTACTTTAATCGGTTCCAGTGACTCGGCATGTCTTACTTTGGCGATGGCAGCTTTTACAATCTGAATAGCCTTGTCCGTAGCCCCGGGTTTGTTATCAGAATGCGCCCAAGACACCTGTTCGCGGATATTGGCATGGACATAATTGTATTTGTTCAAACCGGCCCTTTCGGTAACGGCCCGAAAAGTCAGCAGATGCAATTTTGGTGAACAGGATGCCACCACCACACCATCCAGCTTTTCTTTTTCAATGTCGTCCACCATTTCTTTTTGGTTGGAATCGGCACAGGCAAACATGGTTGTTTTAGAAAGAAAAACGCCTTCATCATTTTCAACGGCTTGCCTTACTTTCTCCACATCCACATAATCGGAGATGTTACCTCCACAGTGACATACGTAAACTCCTATTTTCTTTTTCATACCCTTGCCCTCCTTAAATAACTTGTTGTTTCAACCGAGGCAGCGCCCCCTGACAGAATGGAATCGGGAATATCCATTGGCCCGGATGCCGTTCCTGAAACGAATACGCCTTCAATACTGGTTTTGGCCGGACTGGCCAGCATATCTGATTGGGCGACAAACCGAAACGGATCCATTTCAAGCCGTTCGTTGTCAAAAACATCAGAAATACCCAAATTGGGTAGTACACCTACCGAAAGTACAACCATATCGTGCTCGGCTTCTTTGACCACACCGGCTTCGATATCTTCGTAGCGCAGCAATAAGTTTCCGTTTTCCTTTTCAGTTATTTTTCCCACCTTACCTTTCATAAACTCAACGCCCATATCCTGGGCTTGTGCATAAAACTCGTTGAACCCTTTGCCAAATGCCCTGATGTGCAAATAATAGATGGTTATATCGGCCATGGGCAAAGCACCCATTAGCAATTGAGCCTGTTTGATGGAATACATGCAACAGATTTGCGAACAAATGGGATTTCCAACTGATTTATCCCTCGAGCCGGTGCACAAAACATAAGCAATGTTATCGGGCATTTTCCCATCGCCGGGGCGCAGGATCGTATTAAAAGGACGTGTTGGTGCCAATTGGCGTTCCATTTGCATGGAGGTAATTACATTTCTATATTCTCCGAACCCATAACGGGGAATTTTTAAGGGGTCAAAAAGATTGAACCCGGTAGCCACTATCACTGATTTTACTTTAATCAACAGCTCTTCTTCCGTTTGGGTAAAATCAATGCATTGGGTCGGGCAGGCCCTTTCACAGGCACCGCAAAGTGTACAGTTTTCGATGTCTATGGCTGCAGCGCGCGGGCTGGCAATGCTGAAGGGAATGTAGGCTGCTTTCCGCCCAACCAGGTCGTATTGATATTGGTCGGGTACACTAACCGGACAGGCTTCTTCACAAAGCTGACATCCGGTACAATCGTCCACATGCACATAACGAGGTTTCTGTAAAACAACGGCCTCGAAATGATGTTCACCTTTTTTTGTTATTTTTTTTGTTTCGGCACC
Organism: Bacteroidales bacterium; assembly: GCA_024763075.1. Lineage (GTDB taxonomy): Bacteria > Bacteroidota > Bacteroidia > Bacteroidales > VadinHA17 > JANTGF01. The sequence goes on from JANTGF010000143.1 coordinate 3,149, forward strand.
GGTAAAAATGGTGATATTGGGATGCCTGGCAATTTCGGAAACTTTGGGTGTAGTAATACATGCCGCGCAGTCAAGTGTGGGAAACACCTTGCTAAGCAAAATCATTTTTCCGCCTATTGACAGTTCCTTTTCTACCAGTAGAACTTTATACCCTACATCAGCAAGGTTCAGTGCCGATTCGCCACCTGCGATACCACCACCAATCACCAGGACATCGAATTTCAATACTTTATTTGTTTCCACTGCACTCATTTTATGTTCATTTAAAATCCACCTTTCTTGACGGAGGATTCTTTTAATTTTCAGATTTGTTTAAATATTCGGTAAAACTTTTGACATGTTTTACAAATGGCTCGCTGCACACTGAACAAATGGCCGCCATTTTCAGGCGAGCCGGGTCAATGCCCTGTTCTTTCATCACTTCCATGGTCTGGTTTACAATCTGGCCGGTTTTTTCTGTACAAGATTCGCCATATGGGCAATCGGTACCATCAGCAGCAATAAACACCCCGTCGAAACCCTGTTCAAATGCATGCAAAATCCAGCGGGGCTTTATGCTGCTTGAACAGGGGACGGAAATCGTATAAATGGTAGGCGGATAATGTAACTTTAACAAGCCCGCCATATCAATAGCCGGATCAGAAATTTTTTCTGTAGAAAAAACCAGTATCTTAGAGCTACTATTTACTTTTCCGCCAGCCATTTCTATTTTCTTAAAAAGATTTTAAAAAAGCCGGATTCTTCAACGGTACCCAAGTATTCAAAACCTTTTTTACCACACCATTTTGGTATGTCCCGGCGTGTACCTTCATCGGCTGAGAGCACTTCCATAATTTGTCCTTTTTCTATTTGTCCGATGGCTTTTTTAGCAGCCAGTAAGGGGCCGGGACATGAGGTTCCGCGGGCATCTACTGATTTGTCAACACTTAATGCTGTTAATTCTTCTGTTGTCATGATTTTAAGTTTTAAATGAATAAATTAATATCAGATTCCTCGGCAGATGCCATATACTCACCAATACCGCAAATATCATCGGCCAGATCAATGAAATCATCCAGTTTTTCTCCGTGCCATACTTTACCGGCAAAGCCACAAATATGAATTTTCACATTTGTCATTTCCTTCGCCGTTTTAAAAGCCTGGGTCCAATGCGGAGTATTCAGCCTTTCCAGTGAAGCCAGAAATTCATCCTTTTTGTCTGTAATTTCAGCAACCCTGTCGTTTACCATTGCATTTTCCTTCTTGAATGCAAAAGCGGCCTGTAACAAAACAAAAATTTCCACATCCATATCTTCAGCGGCAGCGCCACCAAGAATAACACCGGCTGCAGTCAACTTGTCAACACTGCCGGAGAATAATGCTAAAGTCATTTTTTTTGCCATTTTAATTTCCTCCTGTTTTAAAATTATTTATTGTTAATTACTAAACACCACAAAGTTATGGCAGGTATTCCCACCAGCCAAGGAATTCAACGTGATGTAACTAAAGAGAAAATGTGATTGTAATCACTTTTTTATATACCTTTGAATCACATTTTAACCAGGTTATTATTAGACTTTTTCTTTATGAAACTACACAAATGCATTGATTGTAAGGTTCGTTCAGATGCTACAGAGTTTTTATCAGATATTGAATTAAGTGATTTGGGAGATAATTGCGTGGAAGCACATTTTGATCAGGCGGAGACCATTTTTAAACAGGACGCACTTTCCTCAAATATAATCTACCTTAAAGAAGGTCTGGTTAAACTTACTTTAAAAGGTCCTCACAGAGACCAGATATTAAAACTTGTCAAGGCCCCTGCTTACCTGGGGATCCCAACTACTGTCGGCGATAAAGTAAATCATTACTCTGCTGTGGCTATTGATCCCTGCATTGCTTGTTTTATTGATCTGAATGTTTTCCGGAAACTGATCCATAAAAACGGGAAGTTTGCTTATGAAATTGTATTGGAGCTATGCAAGAATGAACTTCAACAGTTTCAGAGATGCATTAACCTGACCCAAAAAATGCTGAACGGAAGACTGGCCTTTACTCTGCTTAATTTTGCAGACAATCTTTACAAAAGCAATCCTTTTAAACTCACTTTGAAACGAAATGACCTGGCCGACCTTTTGGGTACCAGCCGGGAAAGTGTAAGCCGGGTACTCTCTGAGTTTGCTAAAGAAGGCTTAATTGAACTAACCGGAAAAAAGATAAAGATTCTGGATAAGGAAAAGCTGGAATTGATAAGTAAAACAGGGTAAACGAAGATGTTTTTAGCTTCGCTGTTATGCCGAAAATCTTCAAATCTTTTTATCCTGAGTTTATCGAAGGGTGATTTGTTTAGATTTTCTCCCGAAGGGATCCCTTGGGGAGAGCATCCTCCTCCAAAGGAGTCCCGGTGGGAGAAACATTAGCAAAATTTTAAATAAAATTTTGATTGTTTCGGGATTAGCTACGCTGTTATTAATGGTTAAACATAAACTATTGAATAACAATTAATGACCATTAATAAATATCGAAAAACAATTTAATGACCATTGAATTACAACTGAATAACCATCGAATGACCATAGAATGACCATTGAATAACCATCATATCATTGTGCCCACACCGGCATCTGGTTCAGGTCGATGCCCAGTATAGGACCCAGAATCATGATTCCCAGGGTGATGATCAGGATCCCGATAAATTCAAAGATAATTCCGACTTTTACCATATCCATTACCTTTACCCTGCCCGTACCGAAAATAATGGCATTTGGAGGAGTAGCCACCGGCATCAGGAATGCAAATGAACTCGCGAGGGTGGCAGGCACCATCAATAATAAGGGATTTTTTCCAATGGCCGTCCCTAATGCTGCCAGAATGGGAAGGACCATCTGGGAAGTAGCCGTATTGGAAGTAAGTTCCGTCAAAAAAGTAACTACAGTACTCACCGAGGCAATGGTCAGAACCGGAGGAAGATCTTTCAGTCCGTATAACTGCTGACCAACCCAGGCCGACAGACCGGAATCCTTAAAGGCACCTGCCAGTGCAAAACCACCGCCAAACAAAATAACAATGCCCCAGGGGAGCTTACGGGCTGTGACCCAGTCAAGAATCCTTGTCTCATTCCTGGCCGGTATAATGAATAAAAGAGAAGCCACAAAAATGGCAACCACACCATCATTAATGTAAGCCGGATCCGGGAATAATTCCGACCACCCGGGTATGGTAAAATCACCCAAATGAATACTGGCACGGGTAAGCCATAATATCGCAAGACTGGAAAAAATAATCAGAACAATCGTTTCCTCACGTCCCATTTTTCCAAGTGATTTATACCTTTGTCTGAAGAGATTTTTATCCAGCTTAAAATGAATGCGGCCAAAAATCAGATACAGTACAAACCATGCTGTGAGAAGGAAGACCATTGAAACCGGTAACGCAAAGAAAAACCACTGGGCAAATGAAATTTCCGGAGCTTCCGGAAATGAAATTGCAAAAATCCGGATAAATGCAGGATTGGGAGGAGACCCGATTAAAGTAGCAATACCTCCGATACTGGAGCTGTAAGCAATACCCAACAATAGACCAATGGTATATTTTTTTACTTTTTCCGCCCCCATGGAAGATTCAAGGCTTAAAATAACCGACATCGCTATCGGGATCATCATCATCGTAGTAGCCGTATTGGAAATCCACATGGATAAAAAAGCCGTAACAGACATAAATCCCAACAATATACGGCCTGGTTTCACACCAAAGATCATCAGTGCAAACATGGCAATCCGCTTATGAAGGTTCCACTTTTCCATGGCCAGAGCCACCATAAAACCTCCCAGAAACAAAAAGATCACATGATTGAAATAAAGGGAGGAAACGATTTTGCCATCCATCACCCCGAACAAGGGAAAAAGAGCAACAGGCAACAAAGCCGTGACAGGTAATGGAACGGCTTCGGTAATCCACCAGGTTGCCATCCAGAGAGCAATTGCAGCGGTATAGGTTACAATCCTGCTGGAAGGATCAAGGTCTGTAAAAAAAACAATAATCAATGCCAGGCCCGGACCCAGTAAATACCCGATACGTTGAAGCAGGGGTGTGTGCTCGTGAAACAGGTGAAGTTTCATTAATTCTGATTCTTAATTTCAAGATAAAATCCAGGTTCACTCAATTTGCAAAATCTAAATTACACAAATTTTCCAACATGCAGGTAAATCGGATGAATTCATTTTCAAAAAAAACAAAAACGAGTTACTTTTCACACTTTTATGAAGTCACGGTTTGACAAACCGGAATTTTCTTCTAAATTTGGTCATCTCAAAATTTAACTGACTCTGCTAATATGTCAAAATATGTTGGAATTTTAACTTCAGGGGGAGACACTCCCGGCCTGAATGCTGCCATTCGTGCAGTAGGAAAAGCTTGTATTAACAAACACGGAATGCAAATGATCGGTTTTCTGGATGGTTTCAGAGGCATGATGGAAAACCGGCATATTCCCCTGGGTAAGAAAGCACTGGCTGGTATCCTTTCCATTGGAGGAACCATTCTTGGAACGGGCAGGGAAAAACCTTACAAAATGATGGTTGGTAATAAAATGAGAGATATGACCGATGTGATCGTAGAGAATTACCATAAAAATCACCTCGATTGCCTCAT
>JANTGF010000144.1 GCA_024763075.1 Bacteroidales bacterium
AACGCCAAATACTGCGTTATTCTCGTTTTGAAAACGGTCATTTACAAAAGTAAACTCCCTGATTTTCAAAGCTTCGAAAGCCTTGTCTTTGGCGTCTTCTAAGAAGCCACTTGAAAAATTAAGAGTTTTCTTAGAAGCACTATATAGATAATCAGGTAGATATTGAACTTATGAGATTTTTTAATTATTTAATCTGGGGCTTATTACTTGTTCTGTCCCTGGCAAACCATAAAAATGTTTATGGTCAAAGTCAAACCAATGAGAGAGCCCGGTGGTTTGTAGATGCAAGATTTGGTATGTTTATTCACTGGGGATTGTATAGTGGGGCGGAAGGTATATGGAAAGGAGAGAAGCTTAGGGATGATAATGCTTATGCCGAATGGATCTATTACCGGAACAGAATAGGGAAGGAAGAATATCTGAAATTGCTTGACAGGTTTGACTGGGATTCCATCGATCCGGAGAAGTGGGTGATCCTGGCAAAAAAAGCAGGTATGAAGTATGTTGCAATTACTGCAAAGCACCATGATGGATTTGCATTATGGGACAGTAAGGTAACCAGTTATGATATTACAGATCATACCCGGCCAAAACGTGATATCATAAAAGAACTGGCCACTGCCTGTAAAAAGCATGGATTAAAACTGGGCCTATATTATTCACACTGGGTGGACTGGGAACATCCTTACGGATGGGATCATGCCAAAGAGATTCATCCCATTACTCCTGAGCAGTACGATCAATACTGGCAGGAAAAAGTAATTCCTCAGATCAGGGAACTCCTGACCAATTACGGACCCATAAGCATCATGTGGTTTGACATGTGGCTGCATCATTCCAATACCATTGTTACTGAAAAGCAGCTTTTACAATTAAAGAACCTGATCAGGGAACTGCAGCCGGATTGTTTAATAAACTCACGGCTTGGACTTTCTGTTGAGGAAGACAGTGATGTGGATTTCAGAACCCTGGGAGATAATCAGATTGGAAGTAAGAAACTGGACTATCCCTGGCAATCCCCGGCTACGGTTGCCCATTCCTGGGGGTATAATGCTTTGGATACTAAATGGAAATCCACCACAACTTTACTTCATTCTTTGATAAATAATGTTAGCCTGAACGGGAATTTTATGCTCAATATAGGCCCGCGGGCAAACGGAGATGTGCCTTTTGAAATATCACAACGTTTGCTGGAAATGGGAGAATGGCTGAAAGTAAATGGTGTTTCCATATACGGTTGTCAGGCTTTTGATTTAAGGAAAGATCAACACGACTGGGGGAAGATCACATACAAAGCCCTGGGAAATGGTCGTTATGTGCTGTACCTGCATATTTTTAACTGGCCTCTGAATAAGAAATTATATCTTACAGGAATTTCAACAAAGCCTGTAAAAGTATATGTTTTGAACGATAAGCTGAAGGAAGCTTTGCCATTTCAGTTCAATGGGGTATTTACGGAAATCAGTTTACCGGTAATGCAACCCGACCCGTATGTATCGGTAATTGCCGTTGAATTTGATGAGAAACCAGGAATTAAGGATGGTCTGGTTGCTAAAACGGTGGAAGGTGGTTATGCACTGACCCGGAAAAATATGCTTGCAGATGATGGACACAGGTCAATCGGCAGAGCTGAGAGGGGCGGGACCATACCCGCACATATTCAGGTTGAAGGAAAATATCAGATGAAATGGGAGGTTTACATCGATAAGCCAGGAAAGATGAGCATAGATGCTTCATATAGTTTTCAGGGAGATCAGCCAGGGGGGGATTTACAGGTTAAAGCTGCAGCCTCTACGCTGAATTTTAATGTAACCCCAACCGGTCAAACTGTTGGAGAACCAAACCAGGGCTGGCATATTGATAATTTTGCTTCAAAAAGGCTGGGTGAGATTAATTTCCCTGAAAAAGGAATATATACGATCAAATTGTTGATAAATGCCAAAAATGATGAACCCATTAAATTCCAATGGCTATGGCTTGAAATGTAGAAAGATGCTTCTCTTTAGATCAGGACCGGTTATGAAATTATAGAAATGGTATGATTATTCAAAAAAGAAAATTAAGGATTATCGTTTGCATTTTTGTTGCAATGATAATTATTGTAGCAGATTCCTGTAAGGAAAACAGGCTTGAATCGGATCCCTCATTTGGTTTTGATAAAGACGGAATGCTCTTGATCAGAGGTAAACGTAAGTTCGTCATCGGTGCTTACCATCTTCCAAAAACTATAAAACCATTTGAAACCCTGGCAAAAAACGGTTACAATTATGTGAGAGTGAACAATGCTGAGGAAATGGATACAGCCCTGAAGAACAATCTCTATACCTGGGTTTACTTAAATTCTATCAGGGAAGATCACAGGCAGGAGGATAAAGAAAGAATAGCCACCCTTGTAAATGAATATAAAACTAACCCTTCACTGCTTTTCTGGGAAATGGAAGATGAACCGGCCTATACATGGAATTCAGCCAAACCACGAATTCTACCTGCACAAATGAAGGAAACTTATGATTTTATTAAGAAATCGGATCCGGAACACCTGATCATTACGAATCATGCACCCGTTAACCTTATTTCAACATTAAAAAAATATAATAATTCAACAGATCTGGTGGCAGTTGATGTATACCCGGTCGTTCCTTATGGAATTAAACCATCGTATGCTCTTTTTCCCGATGGATTACAGGGTGATTTGCTGAATACATATATCAGTCAGGTTGGGGAATATATGGATAAAATGAGACTGGTTGTGGACCATTCAAAACCGGTTTTTGCGGTGTTGCAGGGTTTTGCCTGGGAATTACTGAAACCGGAAGAAGAAAGGGATACAGGCATGATTTTATTCCCCTCTTATGAACAGTTACGTTTTATGGCTTATGATGCCATTGTTCATAAAGCTAATGGAATACTGATCTGGGGAACAAACTATACCCCGCAACCCTCTTCTTTTATGGATGGTCTTAATAAAGTAACAACTGAACTCGCAGAAATGCAGGATGTGCTGGCTGCCCCGGCTTTCGAATTAAACATTAACAAAACATATCATGAATCAGGTTATTCAGTAGATGCAGGTGTAGAGATTCTGGTTAAAAAAGTGAATGAAACAAGCTATATACTGGCTGTAAATTCTGATAAGAATCCCGTAAAGGTCAGTTTGCATGGACTGGAGAACTATTCGGGTGCTTCGGTTTTAAAAGAAAGCAGAAATTTGCGAATAAATACCGGTAAACTGACAGATACCTTCAAGCCATTTGATGTGCATATTTACAAATTATTAAATTTTAATTGAAATGAATACAAAATCTAAAAGACTTACTTCAATTGATGCTCTGCGTGGTTTTGATATGTTATTGATTGCAGGGGGAGGGAGTTTTATTTACCGTTTTCTTGAAAACTCCGGCTGGAGCTGGGCGGATACGGTTTTGAAGCAGATGGGACATACAAAGTGGAATGGATTTACCTTTTAGGACTTTATTTTTCCATTATTTCTTTTTATTTCCGGTGTCTCACTTGTATTCTCAATATATAAAGCTTTTGAGATGGGTATGAAGAAATCTGAAATATATAAAAAGGTGCTAAAACGCTCACTTATTTTAATTCTTTTAGGTATTATTTATAAAAATACCCCTTTAAATATTTGGGATCCTGCACATATACGGTATGGCAGTGTTTTGGGACGTATTGGAATTGCCTTGTTTGCCACCACCTTGTTATATCTGAATTTTTCATGGCAAAAAAGATTGTTATGGGTTGCCGGGATACTGATAGCCTATTATGCAGCCTTGTTTTTAATTCCCGTTCCGGGATATGGTGCAGGGGACCTCTCTTTTGAGGGTAACCTGGTTGGTTGGTTCGACCGGACCTTTATGCCCGGACGTCTGCGACAGGGTATTTATGATGAGAATGCAATTTTAACACAATTTCCGTCTTTGTGTATAACTGTTCTGGGAGCCTGGGCAGGTGATATTTTAAGAAATGACAGTTTCGGACAAACCGCTAAAATTAAATGGTTGATAATCATAGGTTTTTCATCCATTGGGCTTGGACTCTTATGGGGGCTTCATTTTCCTGTTAACAAACGTCTGTGGAGTAGCTCTTTTATTTTATTAACATCAGGAATGGCATTTCTTGTGCTCAGCCTGTTTTATTGGATCATTGAGATCAAGGGGTATAAAAAATGGGCCTTCTTCTTTGTTGTAATCGGAATGAATTCCCTTGCTGTTTACTATGCTTACCATTTTATTGATTTTTATTATACTTCGAAATTGTTATTCTCTGGTTTTTATAGCATCTCCCCTGAAAAGTGGCATGGTGTTTTTCAGGCACTTGGTGCTCTGGTTTTGGTTTGGCTGATGTTATACTTCCTTTATAAGAAGAAAGTTTTTCTAAAGGTTTAAATTATCAGGAGTAAGTGCCGGCCAGCAGTTTTTACTTTGGTTCAGGTTTCCCTGGTCAGCTCAATTACCGTAATTTCCGGAAAAATGCCAACTCTTCCTGGGTAACCTATGCAACCAATGCCCCGGTTTACATACAGGAATTGATTCTCTTCGCGATAAAGACCTGCCCAGCGTGGATATTTGTATTGAACAGGGCTCCATTTTACATTTCCCTTTTCAATACCAAATTGCATCCCGTGTGTATGGCCGGACAGTGTAATTTGTACATGTTTCCTACCGATAATTTCTGCATCCCAGTGTGAAGGGTCATGGCTCATCAGTATTCTGAAATCCAGGTCTTTCACTTTTGTTTCCGCCTTATTGAAATCACCGTACTGGGCAAATGGAGGCTTTCCCCAGTTTTCTACCCCAATCAACCCGATCACTTCATTGCCTGCATGGAGAGTTACTGCATCATTCAGCAATAGTTTGAACCCTGCTTTTTCCTGGTTTTCTAACATTTTGGCATGATTCGCCTTCTTTGCTTCTTCCGAGGGCCAGCTGTGATAATCACCATAATCGTGATTGCCTAAAATGGAGTATTTGCCCATTTTTGCTTTTAAAGAACCCAGCATATCAATAAAACCATTCATCTCTTCTGCATAGTTATCAACCATATCTCCTGTAAAAAGGATCAGATCAGGGTTTTCCCGGTTTACCAGGTCAATAGCCTGCTTTAATTTATCTTTATTGTTGTAATAGCTGCTGATGTGAAGATCAGAAATCTGAACAATTTTTAAACCATTAAATGCTTCCGGAAGATCTGGAAAAGACTGACTTATTCTGAAAATCTTAAAATTAAAGCGGCCAAATACCATTCCTCCGAGTAGTGAGAAAAAAGGCAATGCCGCAACGCCAAGCCCTAAAGTGCTGATAAATTTCATCCGGCTGAGGGGTACACCACCTTCTCTTTTTTCTTCCCGGTGAAAAAGCTGTTTTATTTTGTATAAGAGAAAGGCAAATGCTTTCAGAATATCTTCTGCCAGATGAAAAAAGATGAAGACAAACTTTGGTAAATAAAATAAAAAGAAAACTCCTCCGGTAATAAAAAGTTTACTTGCAACTGATGCATTGATCTGCTTTTTTAATGATAAACTAAAAAATAAACTGAGCAAAAGCAAAATTACCGGTACCAGCCAGTGAATGCTATAAATAATATACCTGAAAAGCTGACTTCTTTTTTGAAAAACCCGTTGCAGACCCTTAAAGCTTAGTAAGTCCACAATCAGAATGACGGCTACAATTACAAGCATAATTTAAAATCTCATTTATTTATAAGGCGCTGTGCTTAACAATTCTATTGTTCTAATACCGAAACTTCAATATAGGAAGAATGTTCACCTTTGGCATACACCTTATGAATGGCTTTTACAAAGTCTTCTTCCTTTGCCATGAAGATATTGTCCACGTAATTTTGCGGGTTTCTGTCAACCAGCGGAAACCATGTGCTTTGTACCTGTATCATTATACGGTGCCCCTTTTTGAAAGTATGCAATATATCCTGTAAGGGAAAAGCAACTTCTGTTATCTTGCCGGGCACAAAAGGAGCCGGATTTTCATAACTGTTTCTGAACCTTCCCCTGAAAACCTCACTGCGCACCATTTGCTGGTATCCTCCCATACGCATTCCATCAGCAGTATATTGGTTGTCAGGGAAGTCACCGGGGTAAACATCAATCAGCTTAACTATCCAGTCTGCCGATGTTCTATTGGTGGAAACAAACAGCCGGGCTTTAAGTTTACCTGCCAGGGTTATATCCTTATCCAGTACTTTTGTCTGGTAACTCAGAACATCGTTTCTCCGGGATGCAAACCGCTGGTCGTCTGTCATATATTCCGGAGTCATTCGGGTGGTTATGACCTGGGTAAAAGGTACGGGAATATCCGGATCACTTATAAACTCCCTGTAATCCGGGGTTTCCTGATGAACAGTAAAGTCCAGTGTGCCATCGCCCGACAGATAAAGCTTCTTTTTCTGCATGCCTTCCGGTGGCCAGGTTTCAAACTCTCTCCATTTGTTTGTCCCTGTTTCATACATAATGGCTTCGGCTTTTGGTGCATTTTTTTTATCCTTCAGGTAGTGCATGAAAAACGGGAATTCAATTTTCTCCTGAAAATAATTGGATGGATCAGGTTTGTTTGAGAAAAATACATTGCCTAGATGGTCTCCTTTGGACCGGGCCCAGCCACCATGCCTCCAGGGACCCATAACAATGGAATTCCGGATGCCCGGATTATTTTTTTCAATGCTTGAGTAAATGTTCAGGGCGCCATAGAGGTCTTCTGCATCAAACCAACCACCAACAATAAGAACCGCCGGTTTAATACCTGTTAGATGAGGCAGAAGGTTCCTTTTTTGCCAGAAATCATCGTAATTCGGATGGGCAATAATTGTATCCCAGAAAGGAATTTTATTTTTTAAATACTTTGTATTTGCATTGGAAAGGGGTCCGATATCATTCAGGTAAAATTCATATCCATCGGGAGTGGGATACTCAAACCGCTTTCCCCACTCCTTTGTAGGGCCTTTCCTGGGTTGTCCGAAAATGGAGATAAATCCAAAAGAGTGGGGCAGGAAAAATGCTCCGTGATGGTGGAAATCATCAAAAAACCAGTCAGCTATCGGTGCCTGAGGTGAGATGGCTTTTATGGCAGGATGGGCGTGGATAGTCGCAGTAGCCGCATAAAAACCCGGGTAGGAAATCCCCCATAAACCCACTTTTCCATTGTTATTAGAAACGTTTTTTATCAGCCAGTCCACCGTATCCCATGTGTCGGTACTTTCATCAATTTTTGTTTTATCAGAATAGTCATTTAATTCGGGACGCATGTTAACAAATTTCCCTTCAGACATAAATTTCCCTCTGACATCCTGGAATACAAAGATGAACTTCTCATTGACAAACTGTTGGGAATGATGCAATGAGTTTTTCTTTTGATCACCATAGGGGCCTGAAGAATATGGTGTCCGGGTAATCAGGAATGGATATTTCTCAGATTTGTCTTTTGGTACATAAACACTCGTGAAAAGCTTTACACCATCGCGCATGGGGATCATATATTCAAATTTGTCATAATCATCTGACGAAAGATCATGATCTTTAGCCGGAAATAAAGTTGAAGTTCCTGTAAAACCCAGACCTGATATTACAGCTATCAGAAGGAAAAGGAAGAATACTTTGTTTTTGGTTTTCATCTGTTTAAAATTTTTAATTACTTGGTTACAAATTAACTAAAAATTTAAGAACAGATGTAACCACTCCGTTCTCCCATGAACTTGTTTTA
>JANTGF010000145.1 GCA_024763075.1 Bacteroidales bacterium
CCATTGCCCAATATTCCTCACTGCTGCCTCCCGTAGGAGTCTGGTCCGTGTCTCAGTACCAGTGTGGGGGACCATCCTCTCAGACCCCCTAGACATCGTAGTCTTGGTGAGCCGTTACCTCACCAACAAACTAATGTCACGCATGCCCGTCTCTAACCGCCGGAGCTTTAATCCTGAAAACATGCGAATTCAGAATATTATGGAGTATTAATTCCCGTTTCCGGGAGCTATGCCCCAGTTAGAGGTAGGTTGCATACGCGTTACTCACCCGTGCGCCGGTCGTCGCCTCTCGATTACTCGAAATCGTTACCCCTCGACTTGCATGTGTTAAGCCTGCCGCTAGCGTTCATCCTGAGCCAGGATCAAACTCTTCGTTGTATAAAAAGTTAAAATTTCACTCAAGATTTATTACTCAATTCATAAAAATTAACGAATTTACGCTTCACGTTTTACCTTTCCTTTTCTCTTAAATCTTTTCAAAGAACTTCCCTTTTTCTACTCATCAGAATGATCTGATTTTTGTTTGGGGTTGCAAAGATAAAACCATTTTTTATTCTCTGCAAACTTTTTCAAAAATATTTTTTAAACAACATTTTCTTCAAAAGCGGCTGCAAAGATAAATACATTATCTTTTAATCACCAAACAATTCCGGGAATAATTTTGATTATTTTTCGTCCTTTTTCTTAACAGGCTGTTGGTCAGGACTGTTATCGGGAATAATTTTTGTAATCCCCCCACTGCTTTCTTCAATTCTTTGCTCCTGCTTTGTATTTCGGCGGGCATTTTTGCTGGCGACAATTTGCTCTTCCTTATTTAACCTTCTTTTTGGATTAAATTTTCGCTGCTCAAATTTCTGAATCTGACTTGTATGAAATACACGGTTGGTAAAACTACAACCGCAGTTAAGAATTAAAAATATTAACAGGAATATGAAAACTGTTTTTTTCACTTTAAATTATTTCTTTTTCCGCTTTAAGAAAGATCCATGTACCTGCTTCTACGTAAATTTATTAAAAAAGTGACCTTTATTCAGTATAAATTTAAGTTTTACCACTTGAAATTCAGGCATTTTAGTTTTTTTTACCATAAATTCTTAGTTGAATAAATTATTTCACGGATAAAAAATACCTATCTTTATCCCCTTCAAATACGTTTACATATACATATATTATTATAGCAATAATGAATGAGTCGAACCCTCTGGTAATCATACCTACATATAATGAAAAAGAAAATATTGAGAACCTTATATTGCAAATAAAAGCATTGCCGGTATCATTCGACATCTTATTCATTGACGATAACTCCCCGGACGGTACCGGAAAAATAATTAAAACCTTCCAACACGGAAATCCAAATATTCATCTGATTGAAAGAGAAGGAAAGCTTGGCCTGGGCACGGCCTATATAAGCGGTTTTATATGGGCTTTGGAAAATGGATACCAGTTCATTTGTGAAATGGATGCCGATTTATCTCATAACCCAAAAGATCTACAAAGGCTTTTTAAAGCAGTAGCAACCGATGGAGCAGACCTGGCAATCGGTTCCAGATATTTAACTGGTGTAAATGTTATTAACTGGCCACTGGGCAGGGTCATCATGTCTTATATCGCATCAATGTATGTCCGCATTGTTACAGGCATGAAAATCATGGATACCACAGCCGGCTTTAAATGTTACCGGAGAATTGTTCTTGAAACCATAAATTTTGATAAAATAAGATCCATTGGCTACGGTTTTCAGATAGAAATGAAGTTTCATACCTGGAAATACGGATTTAAAGTTGTTGAAATACCCATTGTTTTCACAAACAGAGTGGAAGGGGTATCAAAAATGTCAGGCGGGATTTTTCACGAGGCACTCTGGGGGGTAATCAAACTAAAATGGAGAAGCTTTTTTACGAAATACAACAAACCGGTTGTGAACTAAAATTAAATATACTGTCACAAAACCTTTCAATACAAAGCTTAATTTATCTGTTTTAAAGTTTTCTTATTTTTTACTCGTTCAGTTATGGATATATATATTAATAATGCAGAGATCTTCAATGAAGGGGAACAGTTTACCGGAAGTGTCCTGATGGCCGGAGGAAAGATTTCCGGTGTTTTCAGGGAGGGTGAAAGCCCGGACCTGCCCCGATCAGTTAAGATCATTGATGCCGGAGGAAAATGGCTCTTTCCAGGTGTCATTGACGACCAGGTTCATTTCAGAGATCCCGGATTTCCGGAAAAAGCCGATTTCTATTCAGAAACCCGGGCTGCAGTTGCCGGTGGTGTAACCACAGTAATGGACATGCCGAATACCAAACCGCAAACTATTACCCAAAAAGCTCTTTCCGATAAATTTGAAATGGCTGCCGGCAAATCCCTTACAAATTACTCTTTCTATTTTGGCGCTACCAATGACAATCTGGATGAGATCCTGAAAGTAGATCCTTTAAAAGTTTGCGGAATTAAAGTATTTATGGGATCTTCTACAGGAAATATGCTGGTAGATGATCCCGAAAGCCTGGAAAAGATTTTCTCAAAAGCACCCGGACTGGTTGCCGTTCATTGTGAAGATGAGGCAACAATTCAGAAAAATACAAAACGCTACAGGGAAAAATACGGGGAAGATATGCCAATAAAATATCATCCGGAGATCAGAAGTGAAGAGGCTTGTTATCTTTCATCTTCTCTGGCTGTAAAACTAGCCGAAAAGCATCATACCCGTTTACATATACTTCACCTTTCCACTGCGAAAGAGCTTTCCCTATTTGATGCGGATATTCCTCTGTCCGATAAAAGAATTACCGGAGAGGTTTGTGTCCACCATCTGTGGTTTGATGACAGCGATTATGAAAAATACGGTACGAGAATCAAATGGAACCCGGCAATTAAAACCTCTGCCGATCGCCAGGGATTGCTTCAGGGCATAATTGACAATAAAATAGATGTGATCGCCACAGATCATGCTCCGCATACCTTGCAGGAAAAAAGTAATTCGTATTTTAAAGCACCTTCAGGGGGACCATTGATACAACATTCTTTAACAGCTATGCTGGAACTGGCATATCAAAATAAAATCGATGTTCACAAAGTAGTGGAAAAAATGTGCCATGCTCCGGCGGATCTTTTCCGGATACAGAAAAGAGGATACATCCGTAAAGGATACTGGGCTGACCTGACTCTGATTGATCCGGAACAAACATGGGAGGTTAGCAAAGAAAATCTTTATTACAAATGTGGTTGGTCTCCGTTTGAAGAGCAGACATTTCACCGGAAAGTAATAAGCACCTTTGTAAATGGCCGGATTGTTTATGATAATGGCAATTTCTATGAGTCGGTGAAAGGAAAGCCACTGATTTTCAAATCATTTCACTAATCCCGGCAGTAAATCACGCAAAAATGAAAATCTTAATCACCTTATTTACAGGACTTTTATTATGCTTACTCATAAGTTGTAATTCCGGTAACAAGGAGCAAATGCATGCTGAAAATCCCGGTCCTCAAAATTTGAAGGAAAAAGGATTTTTGGTAGCTGAACCCATAATCTATGATGTGGTGGTACTTAATCCTGATCCGGAAGACAGATGGACAACTGAAAAACTGGAGAAACTACACAAAGAAGCATTGGTTGAACTGATTTTCCAGGCAGTTGAAGAAGGAAAGGTTACTGCATGGAATTATCATACCGATGAAAAAATGAGTATAAAGGATATTCACACGCTGGAAAAAACAGATGAATTCAATAAATCAAAGATCGGCAAGATTCAGTTTATCGAGGACTGGTATTTTGATGAAAAAAGAATGAGGATGACTAAAGTAGTCAAGTCAATAATGCTTGCCTATGAGGTTTATGACCAGTTTGGTAAAGTCAGAGGGTATAAAGCTGCGTTCAGGATTGATCTGAATTAGTCCTTATGTTTGTCTATAAAGTCCGATTTTCTTCCCCGAAAAGTCGGGGTAAGTTGTAACGCTTGCCTAAAAATTAATCATTCCGATCAATCGGGACTCCCAATTTTTAGGCTTCGCAAGCCTCGAACTCGAACTTTCTATTTCAAACTCTCGACTTTATGACAGACAATTAATTTCCCGAAGCTTTAATATCCTTAATGTTTAACTGCAGGGTTGTTTTCCCCATAAAAACATTCTCCTCAATGGTATAACAAATATCAAAACTAAGCCCTTTCTGTATCAGATCGGAATTATGCGACTGGTTAAAAGCAATTCCCGGGATACTCTGCCCTGTTTCCTCCATCAATTCCAGTTTTATATGTTCTCCGTTTCCCCCAACCAGACGACTTGACGGACCGGCATACAAATTTCTGGAAACAAACACCGGAGCCATGTTCTCGGGACCGAACGGACGAAATTGTTTCAGAATCCGTACAAACTTTTCTGTAATATCTTTTATACTGATCTCCATATCCACCTTGATCACAGGAACCAATTGTTCTTCAGTAATTGTTTCACTTACTACCTTCTCAAAACAATCACCAAAAGCTTCAATATTATCTTTCTCCAGTGTCAGACCAGCAGCATACATATGTCCGCCAAAGTTCTTAAGAAGATGGCTGCAGGATTGCATTGCCTTATAAAGATCAAAACCGGGAACCGACCGGGCTGATCCGGTAGCAAGACCATTCGATGCGGTAAGGATGACAGTGGGCCTGAAATGCGTTTCTATTAAACGGGAAGCCACAATCCCGATTACGCCTTTGTGCCAGTCAGGATTATATAAAACCGTGGATTTCCTGTTCAGCAATTTAGGATTATTAGAAATGGATTGCAATGCTTCCTGGGTAATTCCCTGATCAACTTTGCGGCGGTCAAGGTTATAATCGTTTATGATAGTACTCATTGCTGTAGCATCAGAAGTATTTTCTGCCAGCAACAATTCAACAGAACTTGAACCACTTTTCATCCGTCCGGCTGCATTTATGCGTGGACCCACTTTAAAAACCAGATCGGATATATTTAATTCCTTCTTATCAACTCCCGCTATTTTAAGAATTGATTTTAATCCCGGATTCGGATTCTCATTCAGTTGTTTCAGACCGTAATAGGCCAGGGTCCTGTTCTCTCCGTTGATGTGCACAATATCCGATGCAATACTCACAGCCACCAGGCCAAGAAGAGGAACCAGTTCCTCAAACGGAACCGAATGAATCTTTGCCAAAGCCTGAACCAGTTTAAAACCAACCCCACAACCTGAAAGTTCTTTGTATGGGTAGTTACAGTCCTCCCGCTTCGGGTCAAGAACAGCAACAGCATCCGGAAGTTCATCACCTGGGGTATGGTGATCACAAACGATAAAATCAATCCCCAGTTTTTTTGCATCCATCACTTTATCAACTGCCTTGATACCACAATCCAGTGCAACGATCAGAGAATAATTATTTTCTTTTGCATACTGAATACCCTGTGAAGACACCCCGTAACCCTCAGAATACCGGTCAGGGATATAATAAGCTACATTATCATAGTTTCTCTTTATAAAAGAATAAACCAAGGCTACAGCAGTAGTACCATCAACATCATAATCGCCATAAATAAGAATGCGTTCATGACGATTCATTGCCGATCCTATCCTGTCCACTGCCTGGTTCATGTCGGCCATCAAAAAAGGATCGTGTAAATCTTCAAGTTGCGGTCTGAAATAACTTTTCGCTTCTTCAAAATTTTTAATCCCGCGTTGTACCAATAGGGTTGAAATGATTCTGTCCACGTTCAAGGCCTCAGACATCGCATCTACTTCGCCTTTTTCTCCCTGTTCCTTAAATATCCACCTCTTTTCCATAATATTTTACTCCTCCAGTCTGAATCCAAAGACTCCGGACAACTTTTGTTTTAATATATTCTTAACTTCTTCCATGTCAACTTCTTCATCCAGTTCTTTTTGCAGGGAAGTCACTCCTTTATCAACAAAGCCACACGGATTAATATAACGAAAATAATCCAGATTTGTTTTTACATTGAATGCAAATCCGTGCATGGTCACAAACCTGCTTACCCTCACACCAATGGCACAAATTTTCCTTGTACGGGCCGGAATATCAGCATCAAGCCATACCCCGGTTGCGCCATCCAGGCGACTGCTTTTTATACCCTTTTCCTGTAAAGTAAGTATGATAGCCTCTTCAAGGAAATGAATATATTTCTTTACTCCGATATTCAACATTTCAAGATCCAGAATGGGATAACCCACAATCTGTCCCGGACCATGATAAGTGATATCCCCTCCCCTGTTTATTTTATAATACTTAGCATTAACCGCTTTTAATTGTTCATCATGGATCAATAAATTTTCTTCTGATCCGCTTTTACCTATGGTATAAACATGAGGATGTTCACAGAACAGTAATTCTCCGGCATTTCCATCAACTTCATTGCCCCCTTTATTTCTGGAATTTATTCTGTTACTCAATAAATCCTCCTGTAAATTCCAGGCTTTTTTATAATCAATCAGCCCCAAATCCTGAAATCTTACTTTTTTCTCCATAACTCTTACTCCGTCCTATACAAAAATATCAGGAATTGACATGCTTTTCTGCGTGATACGACGAACGTACCAGCGGACTGCTTTCCACATGGGTAAAACCTTTTTCCAATGCAATCAGGCGGTAAAACTCAAACTTTTCCGGTGGAATATACTCCTGAACAGCAATATGGTTCATGGTTGGCGCCAGGTACTGACCCAATGTAAGTATCTTACATCCCACACTTCTCAAATCATCCATTGCTTCCAGCACTTCGCTTTCTTTTTCACCTAAGCCAAGCATAAGACCGGATTTTGTAATACTTCCTTTTTCTGCAAGTAACTTTAACACTTTCAGACTCCGGTCGTATTTTGCCCGGCTCCTGATTTCAGGTGTTAGTCTTCTTACCGTTTCCAGGTTATGGGAGATCACCTCCGGTGCAGCCTTCACAATTTGCATCAGGGAAGATTCTTCTCCGTCAAAATCCGGAATCAGTGTTTCCATTGTAACTTCAGGATTTACTTCTCTTATTGTTTTGATAACT
Organism: Bacteroidales bacterium; assembly: GCA_024763075.1. Lineage (GTDB taxonomy): Bacteria > Bacteroidota > Bacteroidia > Bacteroidales > VadinHA17 > JANTGF01. The sequence goes on from JANTGF010000145.1 coordinate 7,006, forward strand.
TCAGCCCAGAAACCCGACCCTCCGTCATCCAGGTCATCCCTGTCCACGGAAGTTATTACCGCATGTTTTATGTTCATGATCCGGATGGCATTGGCCAGCCTTCTTGGTTCATTTTTATCAACAGGGAAAGGTTTCCCGGTTTTTACCGAGCAAAATTTACATGACCGGGTGCAGATATCCCCCAGGATCATAAAAGTGGCCGTCCCGGCATTCCAGCATTCTCCAATATTCGGACAATTTCCACTGGTACATATCGTATGCAGCTGATTTTTATTTACCAGATTCTTTACTTTGGAATAAGTCTCACCTTTTGCCCTTTCCATCCTGAACCAGTCCGGCAAACGCCGCCTTCTTTCACCAATTTTTTCACCACTACCCATAAATTCCGTCTTTCAAAAATTTTTGCAAAGGTAAGGAAAATAAGTTCAATCTTTTTTACCTTCTATAAACTTAAAAGTATGCAGAAATACTATCTTTGCACAAATTTTTATTACAGTTATATGAACAACAGAGAATTAAGCGAACAGGAACAGATCAGAAGACAATCGCTGGCAGAGATTATTAAACTGGGGATTGATCCTTATCCTGCTGCAGAATACCCGGTAAATACCTGGTCT
>JANTGF010000146.1 GCA_024763075.1 Bacteroidales bacterium
CTTTAAAGTCCGATATCTGCGTTGTTGCTCAAATTTCAAATCCTCATCCCGATTTTCGGGACTGCGGTTTAAAATTCTCTCACGCCCTTGTCCGCCGCACTTTGTACTATGGAAGGCGAGGCTTGATCTCAAACTTTATCGTTCAAACACCCGACTGTATGGACACACACTATTTCGTCAGGGAGTGAATGCGGGTCACCCCCTGACTGAGTCATCCCAGGTTATCAGGCACAGGAGATGCAAACCTTTTTATTCTCTTTAATCCGGCCGTATTGCATAACCGTCATTTCGCCACATTCTTCGCAGATAAAACTTTCGAATGAATGTGCAGGTTCTTTCCATTCATAATCAAATACTTCCGAAACATTCAGCAAGGCTTCATCCGGGAGGCTCATAACTTTTTCTATCAGGGGTTCAACCACTTCATCAGGCACCTGGGTTGGAGGTACCCCTTTCATACGGTAGTTATTAAAAAACGGAGTATCCTTGGTTGCCAGCATAGGTTGTGCTTTTGGTACAACCCGGACCGCACGGTTTGTTTTTTTGTCAATCAGGGTAAGTCCCCATTTTCCCATAGGTTTTTTTTCGATATTGCCTTTCCCCAGTGTGCAACCGGTAATGGTTTGGATTCCATCGGCAAAACAGGTAGCACAGTGGTACTCACCGGTTTCTATAATCGCATGGAGGTTGGTGTCGCCTGTAGGCTCCACTCCCAGCTTGTTCAGTGCTGCTGCACCTACACGTAAACCATTAGGCATAGCGGGGCATTTATGCCCGTGGAATTGTTGCCCGAGTACGAGCCAATCTTTTGGATCTGTCATGATTTTAATTTTTAAATTATTACTTTTTAGTGAAAAAATATTTGAAATTGTAAAACTGTTCTGTTATTCCATTCTTGTCCGGATTTGGTAAAACCTGTTTCAAGGCTTAACATTATATCTGTACTTTTAAATAAATAGTTATAACCGGCAACATACCATGGGTTGTTTCGTTCTGAATCATAAGCATTTGTATAATGATCGTACATAAAATATGCATGGTTCTTTTCATTGAACCTGATCGTTGAAATCACATAATACCCTTTCGCTACGGCTCCATCCAGGTTTGCCTGTAAATATTCAGCCTGTACATCAAAAATTTTACTGGAGAAGATGCCATTGATGTTAAAGCGAAAATCATTTCCGGTAAAGTTCAGGGTATCTGAAAATACAAAAGGCAAATAAAGGTTTTGGGCTTTCCTGTACATGAGTGAAAAGCCAAATTTAAGGCTGGCATTTTTTATCGGGATCAGATAGGAAAAATTCTGGGTAATCATCATCCCTGCATTATTGAAACGGTAATCTTTAATGCCGTAACCGTTAAATAAGCCGATGTTGAACTGTAGTTTTTTCTCCATCGCAAACAGGTTGTATTGCACGCCAATATCCCTGACCCCCAGGGTTCCGTCCGGAATAAGCAGGTTAACTGCCCGGGCCCTTTCCATATTCGGAAGTAGAAAATCGGGTTGAAATCGCTGGAGACTGTATTGCGGAATGAACTGCCCGAAGCAGATGCTGGAATTTTTCCAGCGATACTGGCCGTAAATATCCTGCAGGAAGAATTTCTCTTTTGAAATAGACATAAATATAGCCTGTGCTTTAAATGACCAGTGTTTTGAGAAGTCCGGTCCGGAATGAAGCCAGAATTTCAGCCGGCGTACGGAAAAATTGTAGTTGTTTTTCAGGTTAGTGGAAAAACGGAGTTGTGTATATGCATGCCAGTCCACCTTTTCAGGTGGTTTCTCCTGTCCGGCAAAACCCGCAGGAAATACCATCATTAAAATGAAAACTGTAAGATACAAATACTTTCGAAACATAATTTCAATTTGAGGGATTCGAAAATTCCATAAATCCGGTGGAGCATAATTCAGGATGGGGGTTAATGGTAAGTGAAATGCCGGCGTTGCTGTTTCTCTGTTCGGCCTTTTCATCTTTAGGCTTATAAGTAAGAGCACCCCAGGTCATTTTTATGGCAATAAGCAATAAAACAATGGCATAAATCACTTTCACCTGTTTTGATTTGGCTTTCTGTGTCATGTAGCGGCCCCCAAGCTGCGATCCTATGATTACTGCCAGTACAACAATTCCGGTTAATACCCAGTTCATTTCTCCCTGTGCCATATGTCCTAAATATCCGGAGAATGAGGAAAATGTTACTACAAAAGCCGTTGTAGCAGCAGCCTCTTTGGTTTTGTAACCCATCATCATCAGGATAGGGGCTATAATAAATCCACCGCCCAGTCCGAGCATTCCACCAACAAATCCGGCAAATGCTCCGATGAAGAAACCAATCAGGCTTCTTTTCCCAAGTGCCATCCTTGCTTCGGGTTCTGCTTTTTTCGAAGACCAGATCATACGAATCGCTGCGGCAACAACCATTGCCGCAAATAATAATTTCAGTGTCTGCACGGGTACTTTATCACTGGTCATTGCACCCAGAGGAGCTGCAATTAATGCGGTAACAGCCATAACAGCTCCCCCTTTCCAGTCAACCAGTTTTTTACGTGCAAAAGGGATAAGTACCAGTAAAGTATTTAACCCATTCAGTAAAAGGCCTAAAGGAATGGCCACCTTAACCATATCAAAGCCTGCCCAGTTCAGTACCGGTACATAAACCATCCCGCCACCCAGGCCTAGCATGGCGAAAATAAAGGAGGCAATGGCGATGATAAAGAATACAATAGTATAAAGCATAATTAAATAATTTTAAAGCAAGTGAATGGGCACTTAGATGTTGATGGAAATTTTTTACTTTTTGAGTATTTTCAGGATAAACTCAAACATTCTTTTGCAGAAATTCTCCTGCTGAAAGTTTTCTCTGTTCAGAATGAGCTCAATATTCAAAGTAATGGGGATGCCCATGTACAGGGAAGATAAATCCACAACAGAAACAGATTCATCCCAGGTTCCAAAAGCAATTCCATCAGAAATGATTTTACCCGCAAGTTGTTTCTGGTTGTTAAAAATGTAATTTAACTTTTCTAACATTTCCGCATCATTCTCATAAGAAGCTTCAGAGAACAACAGGATAGTGATCCCTTGATTTTCCAGCAGGTAAGTAACCGTATTGCATAAATATTTAAACAGTCTTTCCGGAGGAGGTATGTCTTCAAGAGAAATTTTTCGTAAATTTTCTATCAGGTCCTCTATGACATCATCCATAATGGACATAATAATATCTCTTTTTGTGTTGAAATGCCTGAAAATAGCCCCCTCGCTTATTCCAACTTCCCTGGCAAGATTTTTAGTTGACAGGTTTTTTAAACCGTCTCTGTGTATTATGCTCAGTACTGCTTTTTTAATTTCTTCCTGCCTGAGATCTGTAGATTTCCGTATCATTTGTAAGTATTTGCTCACAAAAATACAGGTTTTTCGTAAAAACAAAAAATAATAAGAATAATTTTAAATAATCCGGAGCTATTCTAAATTATTAAAATCCATTCTTCAGATTTTCAACCGTGAACATGGTGTCTTTAAGCCCCTGATTGATTTTTATATTGGTCATAATAATTTTGGTCAAATGATTTTTTTTCAGATCCTTCATCGAAACTACATCCGCAATCATGTATTTTCCCATCTTTTTAAAATGATAATGTGCTTCTTTTACAATCCGCCGGGTTGTTTCGAAATCAAGTTTCTCTGCGATAGCCGAGTCGGCTGAGGCATAACATCCTGTGCAGTGCAGATTGCAGCCTTTACCAGGTGAAAGTACCAGAAATTGAGGAGGATAATCACCGTATTTTTCTTTGTAGGCCTCCTTCTCCGGACTTAATTTCTTGTGCCTGTCAGGAGTATAGGAATCGCCCACAAAAACCTTTGCCATTTTTTTCATGACTTCAGGCTTAATAAATCCTTTGTCAAGATTTCTTTTTACCTGGTGAACTATTGAGGTCATAAACGCATACTGGTCCAGTTTTTCCTGTTCCAGTAAATTGCGGCCGATATCCATTAAACTTTTGTATAAAAATTTATCCATTTGTTTAACAGCCATTCCACGTAATAATTTGTTGGATATAATCTGGTTTGCCGCTTCCTTAAAAACGCTCTGTTTTAAATTTTTCATCACTCTTTAAAGTTTGTGGTTAATATATTTTGAATGCTGTATTTTAGAAGCACCTGCCCTTCCCCGGATGCCGGAAACCAACCCATACCCCTTGACCATGCTTCGTTTGATTGATTTCTATCAAAAGGCAGGTGCTGTTTTAATTACTACATTAGTGACATAAGGAAAGCTTTTCCAAATATTGCCTTGAAGGTATTGAAACTTGAGGCTGCCTCTTTATAATTTTTATTTTCAATCTCTTTCAGCCAGTTCTGATAAAGCTTATCTATTTTTTCAAATTCATTGTTGAATTCTTTATTATTCTTTGCTTTCTTAGCTTCAATTACACTTTTATATTGCATTTTTGCCTGCATCAGGCTTTGGTTTGCACCGGTATAATTTGCTGCATTCAGCATGTTCGTTGTCATAGTAACTTTTGACATCCACAAGAACATCTTGTCAGTCAGATCCAGCCGGCCATTGATTGTATGAATTTTATTATAGATCATGCAAATCCTGGAACAGTTCATTGCAGCAACTTTGTAATTTTCTTTTTCAACCCTTGTTTGCAGTGCATCAATAACATCATTGAATTCAACAAAGTAAGTTTTCCATAAAGGATCACGAGCGTATTCCTCCGGAGGGTGGTTCAGATAGTTACTCTGAAGTGTTGTTAACTCTGCCCCGAGGTCATTCAGGCCTTTTAGCATTTCCGATTTTTGATGCATTTCAGGCTTTTTGATCAGGCCGCAGGTCATAATAGCCTTCTTGTGCAGCATACTAAAATCTTTTTCAAAATCTGATTGTGCAAATGAAATGGAGCTTATAGCAGCCATCAGAAATAATGCACTTAATAATTTAATTCCGTTTTTTTTCATTTTATTATTTTTTATAGTTAAACATTTAATATTCTTTATATTATGAATTCACTGCCGCCACTTTCTTTTTCCCGTTATCTGCCATGTAGGCAAACATTGGTACAAATATCAATGTAAGCAGTGTACCTATTAGCAAGCCTCCGATCGCAACATCAGCCAGGGGGCTCAGACGTTCCAGACCAACAGCCTGTTCGAGTGCGATGGGGATCATACCTGCAATGGTACCAAAGGCCGTCATCATAACCGGGCGGAAACGCACACGCACACTTTCAACCGCACTTTCATACGGTGATTCCCCTTCTTCACGATACTTTTGATAGAAATCAATGAGTAATACCGCATTTTTAATTATGATGCCAAAGAGCAATAAAATACCCAGCATACTTGGCATACAGCTTGGTTTATGGAAAAGCAGCATCCCCCAGGCGGCTCCAATCATTGACAAAGGCAGCACAAGGATCATAATCAAAGACATCCGGACCGAACGGTAAATCGCAATCAGGGCAATGGTTAAAATAAGGATCCCCAGGGCAATTGCTTTCATCATCCGCTGGAAACTATCATTGATCTGAGCAATATCACCTTCCTGGGTAATGATCACATCATTGTCTTTTTTGATATTTGTCAGGGCTGCTTCTGCATCGTTCGTTAAATGTGTTACCGGCCGGTTTGCACGATACCCGTTAATGTCAATGCTGTACAGCATTTTATCTCTTTCAATTTTTGCATAGGTAAGGCTTTTGGAAATTTTTGCTATTTGTTCCAGGGGTATATCACCCATCATTGTATGAATCGGAAGCAGACGCAAAGTTTGTTCGTTCTGGCTGAATTTTCCTTTTAAATAAAGCCTTACAAACTGGGTGTTCATGGATTGTAAGTTGGCGTTTAACCCAACCACCTGTCCTTTCACGGGGATTTGCATAGCAATCTGATAGGGTGTGATCCCATAGCTTAAAGCTTTGTTTTCATCTATGTCAAGAATAATCTCGCTAAAATCCTTGTCCCAGCTTGTTGAAACGGAAGTCAGTCCTTTGATTTCCTTTATGGCTTTTTCCACTTTATGTGATTTCTCAGCCAGCCCGTCAACCATAGAGGATTTCAGTCTGACATCCAGAGAAGCTTTTATGGAAGAAACAGCCGTAGCTCCAAAGTCATACACATCATTCTTTTTAATGCCCTCCAATTTTGCAATTTTATCCCGCAGAATATCTTCGATTTCCCAGATTGAAAGTTTTCTGCTGAAACGGTCAACACAGTTGATCGTAATAGTTGCTTCGGCAGGTAGATTCCCGCTACCCAGGCTCAGTACTCCTGCCTCACTTCCAAAAGCAACAGAGCTCCGCACTGCCCAGGGTTGCTCGTGCAACCAATGCAGGAAAGGTTCAAGTTTAACTTCGGCCCCGTCAACGGTTTCGTTAGAGCTAAAGGCCACCTGAGCTTTAATAATTCCCGTATCCATGGGTGGCATGGCATCTTTCCCAATGGTAGGCATAATAACCCGTACACTTAACAGCAGTACGATTACCACTCCCAGTGTGAGAACTGTTCTTCGAATAAACCGATGTCTCCCGTTGGAATATTTTATCACTCCGACATAGGGCCCTACCATCCGGCCAATAGTTTTGTTGTACAGATTATCAAACCATAATTCTACTTTTGTTTTACCGGTACCTCTTTTGAAAAATGCTTCCAGCAATTTGGGGATGAAAGTAATAGAGAGGAAAAAAGAAATAAGTAAAGCAATGATAAGTGTATAAATCAATGGCTTGAATATTTTCTCCGGAAATCCACCGATAAACATCAGAGGAAATACAACAAAGATTGTTGCAATTGTACCTGCCCAGATAGGTCCGATTACTTCTTTGGTTCCCTGTTTAATAGCCGTTTGCAGATCTTCCTTAAGTTCATTCAGGTGCCGTTCTATATTTTCCAGCACCACCACCGCATTATCGGTTAACATTCCAAGAGCCAGGATGATTGCCGTGTAAATTACAATATTGAGTTCTCCGCCTGTCAGCCATATTACTGCCATGGTGGAGAAAAATACCATGGGTATGGTTATGGCAGCTGCGGCGATAGCCCTGAAATTCCCCAGGAATATAAGAATAACCAGCAGGGTGTAAAAAATAGCATCCCGAAGGGCAACCAGCATATTGTCATTTGCAAGTTCAATTAAATCACGCTGGGTATCAGATATCTCAAATTCAATATTCGGATACCGTGCTGCAAGATTTTTCATTTCTTTCCTGGCTGCTTTGCTCACATCCAGCACACTACCCCCCGGCGCCCGTTGAATGGCCAGAGCGATGGATGGTTTACCGTTACCGAGATAACCACTGGTTCGTTTTGCATAACTCCATTCCACATCGGCCACATCGCCAATTCTGACATTTGGCATCACATTGATCTGCTTGATCTTTTCCACCTCATCTTTTTCACCATAAAAAGTAATGGTATAAAAGTTATC
>JANTGF010000147.1 GCA_024763075.1 Bacteroidales bacterium
TCGGTCAAACTAAAGTAGAAGGAACTGTTTTAGATGAATCAGGTCCCCTGCCGGGAGCTAATGTAATCGAGAAAGGTACCAAGAATGGTACTACTACTGATTTTGAAGGTAATTTCTCTTTAAATGTTACCGCAGCAAGTGGTGTTTTAGAAATTTCTTTTGTTGGAATGACTACCAAAGATGTTTCTTATTCAGTTGCTGATGGAGAAACACAAAATTTAGGTCAGATTGTTTTACTTCCGGGAGAGAATGTACTGGACGAAGTAATTGTAACCGGAGTAGTTGACTTTGCAAAGGAGAGAGAAACTCCTGTGGCTGTTTCTACAATCAAAGCATTGGAAATACAAGAAAATTTAGGAACGCAGGAATTGGTGGAAGTTCTGAATTTAACTCCATCTGTTTATGCAACCAAGCAAGGAGGTGGATTTGGTGATTCCCGTATCAACATTCGTGGTTTTGACCAAAGAAACACAGCGGTTATGATCAATGGTATGCCGGTAAATGATATGGAAAATGGCTGGGTATACTGGTCTAACTGGGCAGGTTTAGCGGATGTTACTTCTGCCATGCAGGTACAACGTGGTTTAGGTTCTTCTAAACTGGCAATTTCTTCTGTGGGGGGTACAATCAACGTTCTAACGAAAACTTCTACCGCACGCAAAGGTGGAACAGCATCTTTTACTTTTGGTAATGATGGCTATAACAAAGAATCTGCAAGTTATTCTACTGGTTTGATGGATAATGGATTTTCAACATCTATATTGTTAAGCCACTTTTCTGGTGATGGTTATGTGGATGGAACCAAAGGAGATGGTTGGAACTATTTTATTGGTATGGGGTATGAGATCAATGATAAGCATTCCGTAATGTTTACCTTTACAGGAGCTCCGCAATGGCACCACCAAAGATCCAGAGCAATTGAAATTTACAACTATCAAAAATACAGTGATAATGACGATCCGAATATTAAGTATAACCCGGAATGGGGATATTTAAATGGTAAAGAATGGAGTTTTAGAAAAAACTTTTATCATAAACCAATTATGTCTTTAAACTGGGATTGGGTGTTTAATGACAGATCAAGTTTGTCAACAGTTCTTTATGCTTCCTGGGGTCGTGGAGGTGGAACCGGTGAAATAGGTAGAATTAACGGAACTCGTCAATATGCGCTACCTCGAACATCCGATGGTTTAAACCGTTTAGATGATATTGTTGCATGGAACTCCGGGAAACCAGTTCCTGATTTTGCTAATCCAAAATATAACCAACCAGAGCAAAGAACACCTTTCAATGGTGCTTTCTCAAATACCGGAAATAATGGCCACCCTTCAAGTTTAGGTGGTGAAGGAAAATACGGATCTGATAATGGTATATCTAGAAGAGCCTCTATGAATTCTCATGACTGGTATGGTACCGTAATCAATTTTAACCATATTATTAATGAAAACTGGACTTTTGATGTGGGAACTGATTTGAGAACCTATACAGGATACCATTTTAGAGTTGTGAATGATGATTTAGGCGCTGATAACTATATTGATTATGATAACTTAAATAATCCAAATCCTGGTAATGCAAATTTAGTTAACCCAGATCAGTACGAAGATGCTAAACCAAGTTGGAATCCATGGCAAAATATTAAAAACATGGAGAAAATAGATTACTATAATGATGGTAAAGTAAATTGGGCAGGTCTTTTTGGTCAGATAGAATATAAAAATGATAACATTTCTGCATTTTTACAATCCTCTGTTTCAAATCAATCATTTCAAAGAATTGAGCACTTTAGAGAAGTTCCACCAAACCAGGAATCTGAAAAAAGCAGTTTAACTGGAGGAAGCGTAAAAGGTGGTGTAAACTGGAATATTAATGAAAATCACAATGTTTTCTTTAATACTGGTTACTATGCAAAACAACCTTTATTTGATGCAGTATATTTAAATTACGGAAATACTTTAAACCCTGATCTTACGAATGAGAAAGTATTTGGTTTGGAAGCAGGTTACGGATATAGAAGTGCTAAATTTAGTGCTAATGTTAATGTTTATAGAACTTCGTGGGCAGATAGATTCATTAGTAAAGGTGTTACCTTTAAAGTTGGAGACGAAGAGTTAAGAGGTTCTGCAAATTATAAAGGTGTAAAAGAAGTTCATAGTGGTTTGGAAATTGATATGATTTACAGAGCTACGGATAATTTACGATTCAATGGTATGATGTCTGTTGGTAACTGGGAGTATTCGGGTGATGTGGAAGCAGATGTTTACGACAATGACCAGGAATACATAGGTACTTCAACATTATATCTTGATGGTGTAAAAGTTGGAGATGCAGCACAGTTTACAGCTGCAATTGGAGCAAGTTATAACTTTCTTAAAAACTTTAGAGTAGGTGCAAACTGGAGATATGCTGGTAATTTATATGCGGATATCAATCCGGAGGATTTCTCTACGCAAGGAAATGAAACATTAAAATTACCATCTTTTAATTTGTTCGATGCCCGATTATCTTACAGATGGAATTTAAAAGATAGTTATGCATTAGAGTTTGCTACCAATGTAAATAACTTATTTGATACTACTTATATTTCAGAATCTGATACAAACAAACTTGCTGAGGCTGGTGATGACACCTGGAATGGTATTAAAACTAGTAACCGTGTTTATTTTGGATGGGGAAGAACATGGAACTTCTCAGTTCGTTACAGATTTTAAAAAGGTTTAAACCTTAAAATATTATAACCGCTCTTAAGTTTTTAAGGGCGGTTTTTTTATTAGTAAAAAAGGGTTAAGATTTAAAATTTGAGATTCCCCTCCTTAGCGTAGCGTTAAAGGAGGGTTTATCTTGCTGCGAAGAAAGGGAAAGGCGGGGTGGTTTAATAATGATTCTACTATTTTGATAATGAAAAATTAATAAAAACCGGTCAACACTAATCAGGGATGTTCACCACTCATCACTCAACATTTAAAACACAAAACTGCTTTACTTTTTCGTCAGCATTCTTTTGATCTCATTCAGTTTCATCAGGGCTTCAATCGGAGTCAGGGTATCGATATTGGTAGAAAGAATTTCATCCCTGATTTCCTCAAGTAATGGGTCATCCAGTTGAAAAAAGCTCAGCTGCATGTCTTCCTGTGAAGCATGGCGTAATTTTTCCTGCATATCTTCACTGGCATGACTTTTTTCGAGTCGTTTCAACATCTTATTAGCTTTATGGATCACCGGAGAAGGCATTCCGGCAAGTTTAGCTACATAGATACCAAAACTATGTTTACTGCCGCCCGGAACGAGCTTACGCAGAAAAATCACCTTATCTTTTAATTCTTTTACCGAAACATTGAAATTTTTAATCCTTTCAAAGGTTTCGGTCATATCATTCAGTTCGTGATAATGTGTAGCAAAAAGGGTTTTAGCCTTTGCGGGATGTTCATGGATGTATTCGGCAATGGCCCAGGCAATGGAAATTCCGTCATAGGTACTGGTTCCACGGCCAATTTCATCAAGCAGGATCAGACTTCTTTCTGAAAGGTTGTTCAGGATACTTGAAGTTTCGTTCATTTCCACCATAAAGGTAGATTCCCCCATCGAAATATTATCGCTGGCCCCCACGCGGGTAAAGATCTTGTCCACCACACCAATCCTGGCATTTTGTGCGGGAATATAGCTTCCCATCTGCGCCAGCAGGACGATCAGGGCAGTTTGTCGGAGAATAGCCGATTTACCACTCATATTGGGTCCGGTAATCATGATGATCTGCTGTTGGTTTCGGTTTAAAACCAGATCGTTGGCAATGTATTCTTCCCCTGCGGGAAGTTGTTTTTCAATAACAGGATGCCTGCCGTTCTTAATTTCCAGATCGGTACTTTCATCCATAACGGGGCGGACATAATTATGATCAACTGCATTTTTAGCAAAAGAAGAAAGGCAATCGATCTGTGCTATGATCTGTGCATTTTTTTGTACCGGAGCGATAAACTGAAGCATGAATTGAAGCAATTCATTAAAGATCTGATGTTCCAGCACTCCGATCTTTTCCTGAGCTCCAAGAATTTTCGATTCGTATTCTTTTAATTCTTCCGTGATATAACGTTCAGCAGAAACCAGAGTTTGTTTTCTGATCCATTCTTCCGGAACTTTATCCTTATGGGTATTCCGAACCTCGATATAATAACCAAAAACATTATTAAAAGCTATTTTTAAAGAGGAAATCCCTGTTCGTTCGGTTTCTCGTTCCAGCATTTTTTCCAGATAATCCTTTCCCGAAGTAGAAATAGCACGCAGGTCATCCAGTTCTTCTGAAACTCCTTTGGATATAACATTACCCTTATTCAGATTTACAGGGGCATCTTCCTGAATGGTATTCAGTATTTTTTCACGCAGGATCAAACAAGGATCTATTTGTTTTCCCAGTTCCTGCAAAGCTTTATCGTTGCTGTTCTCTGCAATTTCCTTAATGGGAACAATAGCGTTGAGTGAGTTTTTTAATAAAATAATCTCTCTCGGATTGATCTTTCCGGTAGCGATCTTAGAAATAAGACGTTCTATATCACTGATCTGTCTAATATGAAATGTGATCTGATCAAAAATCTCTTCATAATCGATAAAATATTTAACAACCTCCTGACGATTACGGATTTCTTCAATGTTCTTTAAGGGCAGGGCCAGCCAGCGTTTTAACAACCGGCCTCCCATAGGGGAAATGGTTTTATCGATCACATCGAGCAGGGTAACCGCATTGGCTGAGGTAGAGTAATAAAGTTCGAGATTTCTTATAGTAAAACGGTCCATCCAGACATAATGATCTTCAATGATCCGCCGGATGTTGATAATATGTTCGAGTTTGTTGTGCTGAGTTTCCGAAAGATAATAAAGTACCGCCCCGGCAGAGATGATCCCTTCTGTAAGATCTTCAATACCAAAACCTTTTAAGGATTTTACCCTAAAATGATCGTTAAGGGAATCTGAGGCAAAATCGTATTGAAAAACCCAGTCGTCAAGGTAAAAAGTATAGTATTGTTCTCCAAAAAGTTGTTTAAAACGATTTTTGTGTTGTTTTTGAACAAGGATCTCACTCGGATTAAAATTTTGCAGCAGTTTATCGATGTATTCGGCATCCCCCTGAGCAACCAGAAATTCGCCTGTGGAAATATCCAGAAAGGAAACTCCGATCAGTCTTTTACCAAAATGAACTGCAGCGAGAAAATTATTGGTCTTAGCCTGCAAAACCTCATCATTCAGGGCAACACCTGGTGTAACGAGTTCGGTAACACCACGTTTTACAATGGTTTTTGTCATTTTCGGATCTTCCAGCTGATCGCAAATAGCCACCCGTAAACCAGCTTTAACCAGCTTGGGCAGATAAGTATTTAGCGAATGATGAGGAAATCCCGCCAGATGGGTTTCGCTTTCGCTTCCGGCACCTCTTTTGGTTAGAACAATTCCCAGAATTTTAGCAGCTTTGGCAGCATCATCCCCAAAGGTTTCATAAAAATCACCAACCCGGAACAACAACATAGCATCAGGATATTTGGTCTTGATACTGTTGTATTGTTGCATTAAAGGAGTAACTTTTTTTGTTTTAGCCAATTTGGAAATTTTTAGGATTAATTTATAAAGGAAAATACACCTCCAAAAGCCACAAAGATATAATTTTAAAGGTAAAACGGAAACAGATTAGAGGGCTTAGTTTTGGTAATTATTAACGACTACAAAGTAGGAAAATAAAAGGATTTTAATCAATAAAACCATAACCATAAGGGTCACAAAGGCTAACGCAGGGATTGCAAGGAACTCAAAAAAGTGACAACCAATTACAGCATTCTTCCAATGCCTACAATAAAATATCTTATCAACTTAACAGATTTTCTTTTTTTCTTCTTTAATTTGTACTGATTATATTCGTGAGACTCTAAAAAATTAATTTCAATTTTTTAGTTAGTCGAACTAATCCCGCTTTTTTCTAGCGGGATCTTGGTTTAACCCGCTTTGCCGGCGTGGCAGGCACCTCGATCCTTGGGTCGATTCCTATTAAAGGATTCAGGGCTTTCCCTGAGATTTAATACCTTTTATAAAAATGAGAAAATTAAAGAACAGTGAACTGGGTAGGCCGGATGTTGAGGAATTTAAAAAGATTCCGAAGATCCCTCTGATAGTGGTTCTCGACAATATCAGAAGCCTGAATAATATTGGTTCGGTATTCAGAACCTCGGATGCATTTTTAATAGAAAAGATCTATTTATGTGGCATTACAGCCAGGCCTCCGCATAAGGAAATTCATAAAACAGCATTAGGTGCAACAGAATCAGTTGAGTGGGAATATGCTGAGGATACTTTAATTTTGATCGAAGAATTAAAATCCTTGGGAATAGAAACCATAAGTATTGAACAGGCTGAAAAGAGTACAATGCTTCAGGATTTTCATATTGATCGCTCAAAAAAATATGCGGTGATCTTTGGTAATGAGGTAAAAGGGGTTCAGCAGGAGGTTGTTTCGGCGTCCGATTATTGTGTGGAGATTCCTCAGTTTGGCACAAAACATTCGCTGAATATTTCTGTGAGTTGTGGCGTGTTACTCTGGGATCTGTTTAAAAAATTCAGATATGGATGATTTTATTTTATACACCCGTTTAGGTTTGTTTCATGTGCTAGATTTACAGGCCTATGATCATATTTTATTTCTAACGGTTCTGGCAGTGATCTATGTTTTTTCCGATTGGAAAAAAGTACTGTGGCTGATCACATTTTTTACCTTCGGGCATACCCTTACCCTTGCTTTATCTGCCTATGATATTCTGCATGTAAAAATGAGTGTTGTTGAGTTTTTGATTCCTGTAACCATCATGGCAACAGCACTGGCTAATATCTTTTTTTTAAAAAAACTGGTTACTAAAACCGAAAGCAATATCAACCTGATTTTTGCTTTCTTTTTCGGATTGATCCACGGACTTGGATTTTCAAGTTATTTTAAAATTCTTGTCGACAGGAATGAAGCCAAACTACTTCCTTTGCTCGAGTTTGCTTTAGGAATTGAAATAGCTCAGGTGGTGATCGTATTATTGGTACTGCTAACAGGATTTATTTTTATGAGAATTCTTAAAGTAAACAGAAGAGACTGGATTTTGGTTATTTCTTCTGTCGTTGCCGGTATTGTGATCCCTATGTTGTTTGAAAGGGTTTTTTGGTAAAAATTTAACAGTCGGATAAATCATTAAAAAGTATTTTCGTATTTATTTTAGTTTAAGTTTTAAACTCTATGAATAAAAAGAAGCAAAAAAAATATGATACGGCCTATATGAACATGGCAAAAGAATGGGCAAAATTGTCTCATTGCAAGCGTAAACAGGTAGGCGCCTTGATCGTTAAGGATAATATGATCATTTC
>JANTGF010000148.1 GCA_024763075.1 Bacteroidales bacterium
TTCATCGTTCATCCTTCATCGTTCATCCTTCATCGTTCATAGTTCTTCAGTTTCTCAATTACCCGCATATTGGCAATGGCATCTTCAAGGGGAGTGGGTACGGCACTGTTGTTCAGAATAGCCAGTGAAAATAAATCCCCCTGAATGGTATATTGGTCACAGCTGTCAAAAACTATTTCTTCTTTCTTATTATTGCGGTACAGCCAGATTCTTGACGGCTTATCGGCAATCGGATTAAAAGGAATTTCAAATTCAATTCTCCCTTTGGTGCCAAATATTTCTACTTGTTGGTTGTCCTCAAGCAGGGTTGATGAAAAGAACGAGGAGGTTCCGTTTTTAAATTCCATTATTGCAGTTGCAAAAGTATCCGTTTTAAAAACCGGGTGATAGTCTATCTTTGCATACACATTCACGGGTTCTGCATTGAATAGAAACCGGGACAATGAAATAGGATAGCAGCCAATATCCATCAGGCTGCCACCTCCAAACTCTTTTTTATTCACTATATGATCAGGATCATCCAGATAAAAAGAAAAGGAGGATTGAATGGTTTTTAGTTGTCCAATCTCCTCCTTGTCCACCATTTCTTTTGCCCTTATCCACTGAGGATGATGCCGGTACATGAAAGCTTCCATAATCTTCAATTCCGGATACTTCTGCGATTCCTCCAGTAGTTCTTCACCTTCCTTGCTGCTTAATCCAACTGGTTTTTCCACCAGTACATGCTTGCCAGCCCTCAAAGCTTTGATAGCCCATGGTACATGAAGATGATTAGGCAGCGGGATATATACAGCCTCGATTTCATCGTCTCTCAGTAATTCATCATATGAACCGTATGCTTTCGGTATGTCCAGCTTATTTGCGGCATTTCGTGCAGAATCTGAATTCCTTGAGGCTATGGCCAGAACACTGCAATGTTTACTGTTTTTCAATGCAGGTATAACCTGTTCCGTGGCAATGGATGCCGTGCTTAAAATTCCCCATTTTACTTTTTCGTTCATAATTATATGTTTTTATTTCAGTCGGCCCAAATTTTAAAGATCTGTTAAATCATGCATCATACGGCGCATTATTTCGTAATTGTAAGGTCCGAAATATGGTCCAAACCATGACATTATCCTGGATTCATAATCGTTATAATGGTAATATTTTCCTGGAAGAATATAACCCAGATAATTGCCATTAAAACTTGTGATCAGTACATTATATCTTTCACGGCAACCTGCATTCTTTAGTTCAATTGCTAACTCTCCACTAAAATCCCCCGGGCTCGTGAACCAAAGCAGGTTTCCAATTCTGGCTGCCTGAATGTTTATGTTGCCGATATCCGGGAAAAGCTTGTTTGCCAGTGAGGGTTTTAGTTTTAACCCATCTGTAACTCTGACCTGCAATGCCGGGAGATCCAGCTTTAAATTTATGATGGACAGCGAAATACTGTCAGATAATTTAATTGATTTGCTGTATTTAAGTACACTGTCTGCAAGGGCTTCTCCAAGATACCTTGCTGTACCGAATTTTTTATTTTTTCTTCTGGGGCTCTGACTTCCAACACTTCCTGCAGAGAATACAGCTGCATCAAAGCCGTTATTCTCCAGTTTACGTTGCCAGTATCCGGGATAATCCCCGCTGATTTTCATATTCCAGTCACCCAGGGTGGTTGGATGTGCATCAAATGATCCCAAAATTAACTTCTTTCCGGTATCTTGTTGTGCCAGGATAAATGTAAATACAGAATTTTTTTCACCTTTATCCCATATCATCCTGTTCCATAATAAATTTCCGGTTTTAAAACTGCCATTTCCGATTTTTCCAGGCTGAAGATCGTTTATTGCTTCCTCAATGGCTTCACTGAATTGTTGTATGAGCCACTTGACAATTTTAGGATTTGGCTTTCCGGAGAATTCTTCACCAATAATACCTTCAGACCAGCCGCCAACTCCGGAATGTGTGTGTGAGGCGGTGAAGAACAATTGCTCCTGTGTCAATCCCAGTTTTTCAGAAAGCTGATTTATAACTTCTTTTGAAACGACGGGTGGAACAATAAGCATATCTGAACCAATAAGAATCAATAATCTTTGTTTAACCTTCAGCGCTACTGCCTTAACAAAAGTGCTATCATGAATCCCTTCTGCAAACTTTCCCCGGCGATTACCAAAACCGGCAAGAGGTACTTTTTCAAAAGTGCCCTCAGTTGGAGTATCTTTTTGTGCATTTAATCCCGGAGTGATACTTTTTCTTCCAAAACCAATAAATACGCTTCCTTGTGCAAGAGATAAATTCTGATCGATACTGTCCAGGCGGGCACGTGAATTATTATAATAATCACATTTGAAATAAGGTGTATAATCTACTTTTTTCAGTGCCCAAATAAGAAAGAGGAAAAGAATTACCAGGACTATTCCTGTTATTTTCATAAACTTTTGCATCTGAAATGATTTGGTAAGAAAGTTACAAATTTACAATTAATTACTGGTAGTATCAGGTTTTATTAAAGCAGTTCCAGGATTTTATTTGTCTTCAATAAACCGGGTTAGAATTCTTATAAATTCAGGGGTTCGAAGGTAACCATAGGATTTATGTGGGTTTGCAATACCATTCATTACATAAGTATTTGTAACCAGCTGATCAACTACTTTTACCCCTTTGGAGTTTGGTTTAAAATCATCAGACAATTTATAATCCAGTGCAATTTTATCCTGAATATCTGAAAAATTATACCAGTGTTTATAGACGGATTCGGGTGTTTGCAATTTTATATGTCCTTTGTATTTCTTCTTGGATTTTCTGGCAATTCTGCTAATGACAAAAGGTAACCCCAAAGGAGAACCCATTGTAACAAAGGTGTTGATACCGGTTTCCCCATCAATAAAACTCAGAACATCAAAGGCAATAATAGTACCCATTGAATGCGAGATCAACATTATTTCGTCTTTTTTGTATTTTTTCAATGTATCTGTAAGTCGTTCTATGATGGCTTGTTTAGCCTGACAGTTGATACTTAAAGATTTTTCGCAGTTTTTTGTAAAGTATATTTCCAGTTCATTAAAATAATTATGAAGCATTTTTTGGGAGACAAAACCATACCTTAATTCATAGTTTTCTTTCAAAAAAACTTTATATAAAAGTATTTTCAGGTAATCCATAAATTTACGCCGAATGATGTGAGGTTCAATTTTAAAATGACGGGGTTCCCTGGTATAAGCTTCATCCAGAAAGTACGGACTGTCTTTGTCTTTTTCCTTGATTGTTTGTGGCCGGTCATATAAGATATCGGCCCAGTAAACCAGTTCAATTTTTGGTAATTCTAAATGAACTCCCAGGTTTTCAAGACCTTCTTCAATTGCCATACGGCCCCATCTTTCAAGCAGGTCCTTTGGAGGTTTATTTCCCAGACCGTGAATTGCTATAATTACTTTTCCCATTGTTCCAGGTTCATGAATAATTTGATTCTGACTGTCAGTTTGGTTTTGAATACCTTATTTTATCTTCAATATTTCATTCAATTTCTTTTCATATGCTTTGGCATACCTGTCCATGCCAAGGTCGTTTGGGTGGATGCCATCTACCTGACAGTCTGTGTCCTGGTTAATAGCAATACGTGACAGAAGCCATATATTATTATAATCCCAGGATAGCATTTCTGCAAAAGTTTGTCGCATTACCTTATTGATATCCGAATAGTTTTTGTACCGTTCAGGACGTAAAAAACCGTCAGTGTAGCCATCATGTTCTACAAAAAGAATGGGTGTGTCAGGATGTTTACTCTGTAATAATTGTACAGCTGCGATAATACGGTCGTGAACTTCTTCTTCGTCAAATCGGGGAGCAGTCATATTGGGTAAACAGTCAAGAATATAAACCTCAGCATCAATCTCGGCAATGAGGTCAAGCATTTCTTTTTCCAGTTTTCCATTACCGGAAAATCCCAGATTGATAAGGGGCATATTCATTCTTCTTCCCAGTATGGCAGTCCATGCCATTCCCGGACGTGAGGCACAGGCCCCCTGGGCAATAGAAGTTCCATAAACTACAATGGGTTTTTTCTTAGTCAATGGGAGAGGCGCAAAATCCTTATTCTCAGGCACTCCAATCTTTAGCCATTTTACAGAATTGTATAACGGAAGGTATAAACGGTATTCCAGTCCTGTTTCATCATAATTCTGATCGGGATTGATTCCTTTAAAACGATAAGTAATCGTATCCTTAAAAGATCTATTACCTGCACACCATTCCCATTTTCCCTCAGGAGTAATGGCATACAGGTCGAGTCCGCTCACTCCGGTTGCCGGCATATGTGACATGGAAATACTACCTCCGACTTTATACTTAACTACAATTTCATTCGCATTTGTATGGAAACGCAGAACCAGCCCGGCCGCATCCCCGGATAAATTCCAGACTGCATCCCTGACAACGCCCTCTGCCCGGGCAGGAAGTCTGTCATAGGTGTTTTTTACTTCCGTCCCCCAGAATTGCCCCTCAATAACCGGAAGCTCAGTCTCAGCAGGATTCCACCATTTGTAAATCAGTTGTTCCTGTGCAGATGTTAGTAAACCGGTGAAAACAAATATCAGAATAAACAAATATTTTGATTCTTTCATAGTTAATGGAATTTATAAGTATTAGATATGTAGTAAAATAAATATGGTATTTCATTCACCCTTCGACCCGGCACAGAGTGAATAAGAGACACCTTCGTTTCATCCTTCATCTGCCGAAAATCTCCAAATTATGTTTGGTTAGATTTTCTCCCCAGGGGACTCTCTTGGAGGAGCACCCTCAAGAAATACAGCAAATCACCCTTCTCCCACAGGGATCCCTTCGGGGGACTCTGCTCAGGGTGCTGGTATTTGCAATTTTTCGGAACTTCATCGTTCATCCTTCATTGTTCATCCTTCATATTTGCCCTATGGGCAATCCCTACCGGAATTTTAATAACTTTCCGGTCATAGGTCATCAACCCGTTGGTTTCCGTTTCCACATCCGTAATTTGTGTGTATATGGATGCACTCAGTCCCTGTTCAGAGAATTCCCACACTTTCCGGTAAAGTTCTTCATATAATTTGATCAATTCATCTTCCGTTTTTAGTTTTTTATAACCCCAGTTCTTTTCCACCCATGTGTGGCCTGCAACTGGGAAGCCCAGTCCTCCGAATTCTCCCAGCACAATGGCCCGGTTTTCTTCCGGTACCGGACAAACGGGCTCAGGATAATGGTGCAGATCCATTACGTCACCTACATTTCTATCGGACCAGCCGCTTACACTGTTTATCAGGCGTTTCGGATCCAGTTTGCGGATCAACTGAACAATGCCTTCAGTATTGAATTGTCCCCATCCCTCATTGAAGGGGACCCAGATCACAATGGATGGGTGATTGAATTTTGTTTCGATCATACGGGTCAGTTCCAGCTTGTACTGGGCAGCTGATTCCTCAGTTCTTTCAATATCCGGCTCTGAGGGACGGATGTACCGGTCACCGCTTGGCATATCCTGCCATACCATGATTCCCTTTTTATCACACCAGTAATAAAACCGGCGATTTTCTACTTTTACATGTTTCCGGAGCGTATTGAATCCCATTTTTTTTATGATCTTTAAATCATATTTCATGGCTTTATCCGAAGGGGGCGTATAAATTCCATCGGGCCAGAAACCCTGATCAAGTGGACCATTCTGAAAAACAAACCGGTTATTCAGCATTATTCTGGTAAATCCTTTTTCGTCTTTCCCCAGGGAGATTTTTCGCATTCCAAAATAACTTTTAATCTGGTCGATGCTTTTATTATCTCTGATTACCTGGACCACAAGATCATACAGGTTTGGATTTCCGGGTTCCCAGAGATACAGTTTCTGTATTGATAAAACTGCTGTTTCTTCAGCATCTATTGTTGCTTTAGCAATTGATTTACTCTTGTAATACACATTGGCCTGAATTTTATCTCCCGGATGAATATTCTCCGTATTGACTTTTAATTTCAGTGTTTTGTTATCAATATCCGGAGTAGTGAAGATGGAAGAGATATAAGTGTTGTTTACTGGCTCAAGCCATACCGTTTGCCAGATGCCGGTTGTGGATGTGTACCAGATTCCGCGCGGATGCCTCACCTGTTTACCCCGGGGCTGAGTGCCGGCATCGGTAGGATCCCACACCTTTATCAATATTTCCTGCTTACCGGAACCGGTAATATATTCTGTAATATCAAAGCTGAACGGATCATAACCTCCTCTGTGCGTACCTGTCTTTCTATTGTTTACCCATATTGTAGTTTCCCAGTCAACGGCCTCAAAGTGAAGTAAAACTCTTTTTCCTCTCCATGCAGATGGTATTTCAAAACTTCGCTTATACCATAAAACACTGTCTTTCCCAACTTGTTTTTGCACTCCGGACAAGGAGGATTCCACAGGGTACGGAACCAGTATATTGCCATCCCAGTTAAGAGGTTTGGATTGTCCGGTAGCTTGTATTGCAAAGCTCCATAAACCGTTTATATTTTTCCATTGATTTCTTACCAGCTGGGGCCTTGGATACTCAGGCCAGGGACTTTCAGGGTTTACGGTTTCTGACCATTTTGTTTGTATAGAAACACTTCCCATTTGCCACTTTTGGTTATTTTCTGAGCAGGATGAGAAAAATATCAGGGCAATGAGGCTTGTTAAGACAGGAGTCAGCTTTTTCATCTTTGATAATACCTAAATTTATTTAACCTCCTTAATCCGTATATTCCTGAAATAGATCGGAGCTCCCGCATGTTTTCCCTGAAACCCAATATGACCGTGGGTTGGTAACTCCGCAAGCGGCTTGCTGAGCCAGGAAGGAATTTCGCTGCCGTCAGGGTTGGTTTTGCTACTGGTCCACTTACTCATATTCATCTCAATCACAAGTTCTCCGTTCAGCATTACATAAATCATTTTGTCTAAACAGGTTATTGTATATCTGTTCCATTCGCCTGGTTTTTTGACCATGCTTTTTGTTGGTGCCAGGTGACCGAATACTGCTCCGCAATGCCATGTGGCGGGACTGTCAGCCCATTTTTCAGCATAATCATCAGCTATCTGGATCTCAACTGAGTTGGGTATCCAGTTTTTCATATCACTGCAATAAACAATTACACCGCTGTTGGTACCGTCATCCGTCTTAAATTCCAGGTCGAGTACAAAATTGTTGTAGTCTTTTTCTGACCAGATGGCCTGGTCTTTAGTGGCTGTAAGAATTCCGTCCTCAAATGACCAGATCCCTTTTGGAT
>JANTGF010000149.1 GCA_024763075.1 Bacteroidales bacterium
TATGTTTTGTCACGATTTTTTCATGCTGCGCGAAAAAAATCTTGCCAAAACGGTTTTATCTATTTTTAATTCCCGGGGTTAAAACCCCGGGTTATTATGATTTAACCCCTGGGGTTTTATAATCATTTCCTTGTGTGTAGGCTTGGCTGTCATGAATGTTATGTTTAAAATATTGTAATTTGTTAATAACAAAGCAATTCCAAAATTTCTTCACACATGGAACTGCTTCGCTCTCTCATGAACTTGTTTTAATCATTTTCGTGTGTGAACTTTTGATTAAAAAAGTTCATGTTCATTTCATAACATTATTTTTTGTTTAGTGCCTACTCTGCCCGGTTTTCGGCTTTCCCGATTTATTCTTTTCCATTAATTTATACCGTATTTTTCTGAAAAAATTTATCATATGTCAATTGGATTTATAAATTACTGATTCCAAATAAACAAGGCCTGCCTGAGTTATTGATACCTGATTGTTAAACACTTAACTATTAAAGCCTGAGCTTTATCTTCTGCATATTAAGATCATTTCAGATAACTCCTGTCCGATTTGATGTATTCCGGTTAAAATTTTCTCAGTCTGGTTTTTTGATGGTTTTTTGTGTCCTTTTACATATTGAGACAATAATGTTGGATTCATTCCAATTTTTTCTGCCAGGAATTTTGAATTCAACACTTTGAAATACTGAAAAAATTGTGCAAAGTCAATCTCAAATTTTAGATTTTCATGAGTAATTTCATATTTGTCTCCAAAAAATAATTGTGTCGCATCATATGAATTGTTTATTAATTCAGGTACAGTTTTGCCCGTCGTAAATATTGGGTACTCATCAGAACAGGCTGAAAAACCAGTTTCAGTTTTTTCAACTTTAATTTTTATTTTATTCTTAAAAGTTGGCATTATATTAGTTTTTTAAAACTTAACCTCCTACTGCAAAGGTAAATAATAATTTACTTTTGGTCAAATACCACATCTATGATGCGGAGCATTTTTACACAGATTTCATCGTTTTTATAAATGCATTACAATTTAATTAAATACACCTGAGTCATCCTAATTAACTGTTTATTAACTAATTAAATTCCGACAAAACATGTCACCCAAAACTTATGTATAAATTGGCAAATGGAAATAACCTGACTTTTCTAAGGAATGGAAAGTTCAGATAAATTTTATGAATGATGGGTTATAAAATAAAGCTTAAACCACTTTAATCACAATTATATAATTATGCTATATTCAAAAAATATGTTTTTACGCCAAATTCAAATTGTTCTATGAATATTCTTTTAATACTTGTAATTGTATTTTGCTCGTAAATTAATAGCATTACTTTTAATAACCAACACTATCTACAGTTCTAGATGAAACAGGACAGTAATTGTGATTTATTAAAATCGCATTGCTAATGATTCTTGCAGTTCTTCTATTCCCATCAACAAAAGTTTGAATATCGGAGAACAGTATTAAAGTTAAAAGAGCCTGTTCAAATACATTTTCTTTACCATTTATGAGGTTACTAATGGATGATAATACCTCTCGTATTTTAAATTCATTGTCTGTTGGCCTGTAATTAGTTCCCGATATACCATGCGCCTTTTTCTTATATTTCTGTCAACTACAAACTCTTTTGTTAAAATGCCATGAACATCTTCGTTTTTTGGAACAGTTAATGGAAATAACTAATCAGGATTAGAATTTACAAAATCAATGTAAATTTTGTGTTTTTAAGCAAACCCTAAGGTAAAGGATGGATCAGGCTGGTATCGGAAACCACCATGGAGGCACTGAAAAACCCTACAGCTCTCCCCTTTATGTTGGAAATAACATTTGCAGGCATTACATCAAAAACACCGCCTTTCCATTCGGTTTCCATCATCATC
Organism: Bacteroidales bacterium; assembly: GCA_024763075.1. GTDB lineage: Bacteria > Bacteroidota > Bacteroidia > Bacteroidales > VadinHA17 > JANTGF01. The sequence continues at coordinate 1,882 of JANTGF010000149.1, forward strand.
GACCTCAGGAATTCCTGATGTACCCTGGATAAAGAATATTTTCTTCTTAATACAATGGTTCCTGCAGGAAAGATCACTCTTTCCCGGGCAGGTTTAAAAATTTCATTCACATCAATACTTTTCAGCGAATAATAATGTACAAATGCACGGGCAGATTCTTTTTTTGATTCATCCACCAGGTAAGACCAGTCAAAATAAACATCCATTGCAGATGCATCCTTACTCTCCATATAATCCAGTTCATACAGATTTTCCTGCCCCTGAATTTTATGGTAAGAAAGGGCTTTCATAGGTTCCACCTGAGCCATATAATCTCCACCATAAAACTCCTCATTTCCAACCTTAACATACAGATAATAGCTTTTTCCGGGTACTCCCCGGACATCAGGATCAGTAAAATACATACCGGGATTCCGGCTGTCTTCGTTTAATATAAATACGGAATCACCATCTGTTATTGCAACGGTAGCACCTGAAACCGGACCGGGCTTTTGGTTCAGGCTTTTTACAGGTTTCGTGAGAATCACTTTGTGCTGTTTCCGTTCATTTGTAATCATCCCATCCACCACAAGAAGGGGAATTTCTTTTGTGTCCGGGTTCCAGTCAATTCTTTCTTCGCAGGACAACAGAAATAAAACAAACAATATATACAAATACCTGTGTTTCATTAAAAACGAAAATTATAGTTTAAGGATGGTACAAATTCATACAACCACAACTGTGTTGGAAACAGCTCAGGCATTGGCAGATAATCTGCAGGAATTACTATATTGCCATTACTGTCAGCAGTTTTATTATAATTAATAAAAAGCGGGTTTTTTCTTCCATAAACATTGAATAAAGACAGGGTCAGATCATGCTGAAATTTCCTTTCAGGTTTGCTCAATTTGAAATTCAATGTAAGATCCAGCCGGTGATAGTCAGGGAGCCTGTCATTATTTTTCTCTGCATAAACGGGCACGGAATATCCCTGATAATAATAAAATGAAGAGGGCGTGGTTATAGCTGCACCTGAAGTGTACAACCACATGGCAGAAAAAGACCAGCGGGGTGTAAACTGATAAGAAACAAAAACTGACAGGTCATGTGGCCGGTCATAAAAGGCAGGAAAAACTTCTCCTTTATATACTTCGTTGATTTGTTTTAATGCTCTTGACCAGGAATAACCTATCCATCCGTTAAGTTTTCCCAAATCCTTTCTTAGCAATATTTCCAGGCCGTAAGACCAGGCTTTTCCAAACCGTAACTCTCCTTCCACCTCCGGATTCAGAAGCATTTTTGCATGATATTCATAATCAATCTGATGATACATGTTTTTGTAGTATGATTCAATCGACAATTTCAGACCTGTGCCGGGGAATAACTTAAAAAATCCCAGAGAGAACTGATCGGAAACCTGTGGATTGATATTGGGTCCCGACGGCAACCATACTTCCAGTGTGGTAAAAGGACTAACAGAATTCGTAATCTGATGCAGGTTTTGTACATTCCGGGAATAAGAAACAGTTAGTGAACTTTTTTTATTGATTTGGAAGCCCACACTCAATCTAGGCTCAGGCAAAAAATTCGAATGATAAATCTTACCTGCCGGATAATGAATCGTATCTACAGCCTGGTGATTCTCATTAAATACATATTCCGTAGTTTTTCCCGCATTCTGCCAGAGTGTATTTCGTATTCCTGCCCTGAAAGACCAGTGATGATTAATGACATAAGTATAGTTGATGTATGCAATCCATTCCAGGGAGTTTCTTACCGGAACATAGGGCACACTGGCTTTTTCAGAAGGATTCCCATAAGTGAAATTTCCAGGATTAATCTTGTAAAACCCGCCGGATACTCCGAATTTCAGTGTAGAAAAAGGACCGCTGAACCAGCTAAAATCAGCCTTAAGTCCGGAGTTTTCCAGTTTTGAATTCCATACATTATTCTGAGATGCTGAAGTAACCAGATTATAATCATATACAGCTCCGAATAAGGTAGTATTCAGGAACAGCTTTTCATTAAAAACATGATTCCACCTGACTGATCCTGAAATATTTCTCCATTCAATACCTGCTGCATCAGACCTTCCGGATTTATTAAAAAAATTATCCTTCCCATAATAACCGGAAATAAAAAGACGGTTCTTTGTATTCAGATAAATATTAAACTTTGTATTTAAATCCCCAAAATAAACAGATTCGGTATTCGGACTATTCCTCTTTGCAAGCCACTCAAACCAGGATCTCCTTCCAGAGATAAAAAAGGAGCTTTTATCCTTTGCCAAAGGACCTTCCATAGAAAGATGGCCTGCAACAAATCCAAGGCCACCACTCATACCAAACTTTTGTTTACTCCCGTCTTTCGTTCTGGCATCAATCATTGAAGACAGTCTCCCTCCCCGGTCCGCAGGCATATCGCCCTTAAAGATTTTCACATCCTTAATGGCATCCGGACTTATATTTGAAAAGAAACCAAACATATGGGCAGGATTGAAAACAGGTGCATCATCAATCCTGATCATATTCTGATCTTTGTTTCCGCCACGCACATAAAATAAGGTTGACCCATCCCCGAAGAAAGTAATTCCCGGCACAGATTCCAGCGCTTTAACTACATCCACTTCACCAAACATGGCCGGTATTTTGCGAATGGTTGTTGGTTTCATATCCATTTTGCCTGAACGAATCAACCCCGGCATCCAGTTATAATCACGATTTGTTATAATTATTTCTTCAATAAGGGCAGGATCTGTTACCAAAGAAATATCTTTTGAAAAATTCCGGTCTAAAATAACAGATACATCCTGCTTCTTATAGCCAATGTATGAATACACCAGATGATAATTACCCCCACGCAGGGTAAGAGAATAAAACCCAAAGGCATTTGTCACTGTACCCAGGGCAGAGTCGGCTACCCTGACCGTAGCACCAATTAAAGATTCTCCGGTTAACTCATCCCAGACATAACCGCTGACCGTGAATTTCCCAGGATTCTGCTTTTGCAAAGAAATTTTTGCCGGTCTTTTCTTTTTCAGAATAATTTCTCCTTCAACTTCAAGGTAATCAACATCCATATTCTTAAACAAGCTGTCGAAAACTACCCTGAGTGGCCAATCAATGGCCTGAATACTAACCCGGGTATGCACCGGAATTTTTTCATTGTTGTAGGAAAAATGGAACCCTCCTGCATCACTGATCCTGACCAATACTTTGTCCAGTGGCTGATCCTTCACATGTATGGAAATATTTTTGTCCAGAACACTTTGCTGTGCACTCAATGATCCCGGAAATACAATATTCCCAATGAAACAAAAAACAAGGAAAAACTTTGTTTGATATTGCATTGAATTTAATATCTAATCAGGTTACCGGCAATTATCACCAAATATCAGGGTAAGATCACCTTTCTTCTCGGTTCTCAGATCAAGGGTCGATTCAAGAATAGTTAGAACGGCTTCAAAAGAAAGCTGATCAAAAGTAGCAGTGATCCGGCAATCAAGCAAGGACTTATTGGTAACTACTATCTTTTTGAAATACACTTTTTCAATGGTTTTTATAATTTCCCCAAAGGATTCATTTATAAAAACCAGCTTCCTTGTTTTCCAGGCAGCATAATTAATGTCGTTATTCAGCTTTTTCACCAGTGTTTCCGAATCTTTCTCAAAAGCACCTTTATCTCCAGCCTGCAGAATTATTTTATTACTCTCATCCTCCAAAAGATTTACCGAAACTTTTCCCGTTGAAACCACTATTTCTGTCTCTTTTTCTTTTTCACGGCTGTTTACATTGAAGGACGTACCCAGTACCTCAATTTTCAATTCAGAAGTCTTTATCCTGAAAGGCCTTGTTTTGTCCGGTTTCACAACAAAAAAGGCTTCGCCTTTAAAACTGACTTCCCTGTTTTTCTTTTTAAATTTCCTCGGATACTTTATTTCCGACCAGGCATTGAGAGTAACCACAGTACTGTCAGGCAACATTATTTCAGAACGTAACTCCTGCGTAAGGAATTTTTTGTAACTCATTCCCGGAATAAATCGAATGCCAAAGATCAATCCCAGTATTAAAACTGCCGCAGCAGCTACACGGACAGCAATAAAAAGAACAGAGGGATGTTTTTTTGTTTCGACACTTTTATGAATGACTGTTTTCTTAAGAATGTTCTCTTTTTGAATTTTCCATTCTGCATCCAGATCAATAGCTTTTACCTGATGAAAAGCATTTGCATTTTGCCACACCTTTTCATACTCCTCAAAAAGCTGAAGATTCTCATCTGACTGATCTTTCCAGTCCTCCACCATTCTGATCTGGTCTTTATCAGCTTCTCCTGCCAGGTATTTTACCAGCAGGAGTTCGATTTCGCTATTTTTATCAACTTTTTTCATAAGCATTCACCTGTTACACACATCAGGACAGGTTTACCCTTAGCTAAAAATAAAATTTATTCCATAAACTCCATAATAAAATCAAAAGCGAGATCAGATAGGTTTTCAATCCTTCCCTTAAAATCCTCAAAGCCTTCGACATTTGCGCTTCAACTGTTTTTACCGAAATTTCTAATTTATCCGCAATTTCCTGATACTTCAGGCCCTCAAACCGATTTAATTTAAAGATCTCTTTGCATTTTTCAGGCATTTTATCAATCAACATGGCTATCTTTGACTCCAGTTCCTGACTTTCCATTCCGTCCACAATATCACTATTCCGGGAAAAATTAAAGTCTTCATCCTTCACCTCTCCTATCCTGAATTTTTTCCGGTCGCGGATGTAGTTCAGACTCCTGTTATAAACCGAGGTGTAAAGATAGGACTTTAAAGAAGTTCCTGTTTCTATTTCATTTCTGCGCTCCCACAAATTAATAAACACGGAATGAACGATTTCTTTTGAGGTATCCAGATCCGGAACATATTTCATAGAAAAAAAGCACAGAGAGGTGAAATAAGTCCTGAAAAGGGTTTCGAACTCACTTTCACTCAGAATTGTATTGGCCGGTTTTTTACTATCCATGAAATTAATAATGCAATTTTCCTATCTTGTATGGAGATTTATCTAATTATAAATCAGCCCAATACAGGCAGCTCCCTCTCAAACCGGGATTCACCCCGTCAATCCATAAGGAAAACCCTAATTAGTGTTTGTCCATAATGTCCGATATCTGCGTTACTCTTGTCTGAAAAACCAGTCATTTACAAAAGTAAACTCCTGATTTTTAAGACTTCGAAAGTCTTGATAGCGAACATTCTGAACTA
>JANTGF010000150.1 GCA_024763075.1 Bacteroidales bacterium
ACGATTTTTTCATGCTGCGCGAAAAAAATCTTGCCAAAACGGTTTTTCTATTTTTAATTCCCGGGGTTAAAACCCCGGGTTATTAAGATTTAACCCCAATGGGGTTATAATCATTTCCTTGTGTGTCGGCTTGGCCGTTATGAATGTTTCATCTTATTTTATTTTGTTTAAATTAGTGAAGCTCTACAAGTTTACCCTTGCCTTTCCAGCCAACAGGTTTATCAATAATAAAATTCGTTAATCTTTTTCCTTTTACAAATGCTATACGGGTGTTAATACCTCCCGAAAGCCTGCTATCACTTATCATAAGGTTTCTCACATCTTCTACCCAAACAGGAACTCTGCTGTCTTTTTTCACGGAACCGATAACCATATTGTCAATCGAAATACCGTCAACATGTCTTAAATAAAGTCCACTTGCCGGCATGGGTGGTAAATCACGCTCAGGGTAAGCCTTGTCATCCTCCTTAATATTTATTCCATAATCACCTTCAGACAATCCGCCAATAGTAAAAAACTGAATATTATTAAAAGAGATGTCCTTTATCGGGTGTCCTTTCATCCCCTCAATTGAGCTGGTCCAGTTTCTTGAACTATGCGATACAACATTACTGATAGAAATGTTTTGTATCTTTCCTACCGGAGGCTCCGGGGCATCCGCAATGTGTTTCCTGGCCCGGTTTCCCAGCCGGATATAAATAGGTGCCGGAGGGCCGTCTATGGTAATATTATTTATGTTTACTCCCATTAATGTTCCTCCGTCAACTATCATCAGGGCTATTCCTGTGAGGCCGGTTACAGGACCATTATAAATACGATCTTCGGTAAATCTTGAAGGACGAATAACACAATTGGAAATGCTAATATTTTTAAATCCTCCTGTGGTTTCTGTTCCTGCTTTTATAGCATTCGTATAAGAACTTATTATACAATTGGTAATAACAATATCTTCACTCATGGCCTTTCCGGTGCTTTTCAATACAATACCATCATCTTCCGAATCAATGTTGCAATTTGAAAGTAAAACTCTGCGACATCCGTCAAGGTTAAGACCATCGTTATTGTTATTGGAATGGTTAACAACTTTTATATTATCAATAAAAACATCTTCACAATTTAAATAATGCTGCATCCAGAACGAAGAATTTTGCATATGCACATCGCGTACCGTAATATTTTTACACGAAATAAACTGTATTCCGCGAGGCCTGTCATCTCTTTCACCATCCGGAATTTCGCTTAATCTTTTATGTTGCCTTCCCTGTCCGTCAATTGTTCCATAGCCCGTAATGGCAATATCCTCAGCTCCTTCAGCATAGATAAATGCGTTAAACCCTGCACTATCGCGTAATGCCCTGTATTCAGGTACCGGTTGTGCAGGGTAATCTAACTGATGAATGCTGCCTAAAAGGGTTGTTCCACGCAAAAGATGAAGCTCAACCTTGCTTTTAAGTATTATGGTGCCTGAAAGGAATTTGCCTTTTGGAATAACAACCATCCCTCCTCCGGCATCAGCACAGGCATCAATAGCAGCCTGAATTGCCTTGGTATTCATTGTCGTACCATCGGCCACTGCACCATAATCCAGTATGGAAAACTCTGAATTATGCAATGACCTTTCTGCCTTATTCTTATTTGAGTTGCAAGCTATTGTCAGAAATGCCAAAATATATAATGCAGGTAAAAAAAGTATTGTTTGCGATTTTTTCATAGTTGAAATTTAAATGTTTATTAATAAAACAGTATCAGGATTGCTTTCATAATTTTACCATTCTTTTAACAATCACATTATCTGACATCAACAAGCTGTAAAAATAAATCCCGGGAGGACATGATTTTTGAAAAGAGTCTTTTCCATCCCATTCAACTGAAAATGATCCGGGGCGTTCAGATTCATTTTTAAACTCCCTGATCTTTTTCCCCTGCATATCATAAATTGACAATAATGTTTGTCCGCTATTTCCCAGGCTGTAATGAATAATTGTTGTTTCTGTAAAAGGATTCGGTGATGCGCTTATATCAAACATCCCTTTTTCTTCATTTACTGATGTCGCAATCTGTGTAAATGAAGCATATGCTAAAATATTTCTTTCAATGGTTAAAATATACGGATTGGTATATCCTAAAAAATCACCCCACCAACCACTAAAACTCCATCCTGTATCCGGTAAAGCTGTTATTGTAACTTCCTGTCCGAAATCAAAGAGGCTATCAGAAGGAGAAATTGAAATACTCCCCATGCCATCAATTTCTTTCTCAATTTTATATTTCGGAGCTTCTCCTGATAAAATCATTTTTACTTTGCGGTAATCATAATGGAACTCATAAGGATATCGCCTTACAGTTACTCCCGGGTTTCTGTCGTTATATAAGCTCTCAACCCTGAGCCATAAATCAATGGTATCTTTTTCCTCAACGGTATCCCCAATTTTAATAAAGGATGAGATACTGGTGGCTCCTGCCTGGCAATCCTTTTCATCATATTTTAGTTTCTTTACTGAAACACGGGTATCATTGTATTGTCCTATTAAATATGTCTTGTGATAAGCATTTTTATCATTTGGTGATAAGCCTTGTGCCAGTTTAACATATATCAAAACTTCTTCACCTTTTTCGGGGATACCGTTTCCGTTCCCTTTTCCTCCGTTCAGAGTTACATTTCTGACAGAATTATTACACTGATTATAAACAGGAACATTTCTCTCAAAACGACCATCTAATACTATAAAATCACTATTTTCTGTGTAAGGCGACTCCGGAGTTGCGTAAAACACTATTTTTTGAGTATCAACAACTGTATTACCGATGCTTATCTGAAGTTGAATATTACCCATAAAATTTTCCTCTTTAAATCCGTTAAAACTAAAGTTAAATGCGGAATCAACCTCTAATGCTTTTTTAGACCCGATACCTTCGATACTTACCTCATCATTGCTAAAAGTTATTTTAGGATGCCTGCTAAAGGCTTTAATTTTAATACCTGAAGCTTCAGCATTTCCAACATTTACAAGTGAAAAATCCAATGAATATTGCTTCCCCGCTTCAAAGTATAAATAATCGCTGTTGTTTTTATTCACAACAAATAAGTCCGGAATATAATCACCCTTGTGTATTCCGACTATATTACCACCGCCCGGCAAATCAAACTCAAGCCGACCCTCAGATGTTGCCGATCTGTTTTGTTCGGAAAATTCTCCGGAAGTTAAGTTATAAACCACAATACCATAATTGCCCTGGGGAGTGTAAATTGTATCCGTGCTGACCCCAATAGTTTCTGTAGTGATGACAGGCCCGTCAGGAACAAACTCCCTTGAGAATATCTTCATATGATTCTTTGACACTCTCTCAAGAATTGTTAAAGCCGGGTCAACCCTTTCAACGTTAAAAGTATATCCCCACTGGTCAAAAGATTTATACGCTGAACATATATGGTTCCAGTTATCAGGCCTGACATGAATTTTTTGAAATTCTTCCATGTGATAATCCAGTTGTTTGTCTATATCAGCAGCCCAATGGTCAAAGAATACTGCTTCATGAGACTCAAATGACTCAAAACCGGAACCTTCCATGATTCCTTTTACCCTTACGTCATGAGCATGTAACCAATCTCCGTCAGTATATGATAATCTGACATTTATGCCTTTCAGACTGCGATAAAACTCTAAATCATGAAATACACTGATATAATCCTTCGGCCCAAAGTAGGGTGTGACATCTGCCGGGCAGAAAGCACTCATTGATGCGACATAGTCCTTACTTTGTCCTGCAACATAAAAAGCCATTAAGCCTCCCATACTTAAACCGGTTATGGCCCTGTGGTCGCGGTCGGCTATGGTATGGTAGTTACTGTCAATATGAGCAACCAGCTCCCGGAATTGCATTCTGAAATCCCAGCCTCTGTGTTTAATCTGGCTTTTATTCTCATGTGCACGGGGGTAATCATAAGGTTCACACCACCCATAGGGTATTCCTTCTCTTATTCCTTTCTCCCCCGTTTCGTAAAGTGGCTCATATCCGTCCCATGTAACTATAATCACGTCATGCGTTTGAGAATACTTTTTCCACTCCATTACATACGGAGGGTGAACACGCCCGTTCTCCGGGTAATCAGGATCATCAGTAAGCTCATATTCATCCCATTTATACCTGCCTCCATATCCATGAAAATAATACACTACAGGATACTTCTTTCCCGGATTATCATAATAATCTACCGGTAAATAGATCCGGTAATCTCTTTCCGTTTCAAAAGCATTGCAATAAAAAGTAGAATCTTTTTGTCCTGAAACAGTTAGAACTCCGGTAAAGAATACAAGGTTAAAAAATAGTACTCTTAAAGTAATCTGAAAAAAGTTATTCATTTTAAAATTTATTCTTACTCGTTTGCTAACAAAAACGCACCTGTAACTGCCAATACCATCCCTGTAATAATTACAGGATGAGGAATGACCTGGTAAATTAACAATGATAAAATAACCGTAAGTACCGGTGGCAGGGCATTTACCATTGGGCTTACAATAATTGCCTTTCCGTACCTAAATGCATAAACAAGCATTAAAAATCCCAGTGCGTTCAGAAACTGAATAATTCCAGCAAGGTATGGCCCGTTAAATGACCAATTGATATCTTGTGAAAAGTCAGTCATATAAATGGCAAATGGGGCAATGAGCAAAGCTGCAATCATATTGTAAAAGATAAGGCTTTCGGCCTTCATTGAATTATTTGCAAACTTCAGGATGAACCCCTGCAAACCCCACATGAATGCAACCAACAAGGATAATACTATCCAGACATAACCGGAAACATGAGAATTGCCAGGTGGCTGATAGGATAACAGGAAGATTGCAATAATTGCAATAATTATACCGGTCCAGGCCCTTTTTCCTGCTTTTTCTTTTAAAAATATAATGGAAAATGATATTGTAACTACCGGTGCTATTGAAATAAATGGGAATACCAGATATGCAGGCCCTGTTTTTAATGCTTCAAACAGCATTAACTGGCCAGCACTTCCCAAAAGGCCAACAGACATACCATAAAAAATGGAACGTTTTTCTTTGTCTAATTGTCCTTTAAGCTTAATTAATGCAAATATTCCTATAGGAATTAGAGTAAATGACCACACCACATATCCTAAAGTTGCCGGGAAACCGGCTTTTTCCGGTATTTCAATAAATGCTCCCCAAATTCCCCATAGTATCGCTGTTCCCAACGAATAAAACAACCAGACTTTGCCTTTTAGTTTGCTCATAATAAGTTTATTATTGTAAATATATTAAATTACTATCACTTTATTTCATAGAAAGTTATTCTGAAGGAATTCATGTTTTTTTCTTGCATTTTTTCTATTTAACTGAAAATATGTTACGGGGGCTGCTACCTATTAGTTTACTAAAAGCAATCTGTCAGATTTTGAACAAATTATTCATAAAACATTTATTAAGTAGTCCGATAAATCTCTTCTACTCAAATTTTAGATGACCCGCAGTTTTAACATAAATATTTCCTTTATATTTGTTTTTTACAAATTCTTCTATGAAGGTATTAAAAATAATATGACACGATACTAATAATGGGATTAAAACGGTTAATAAACCGTTTCCACAACGTTTCTTTTTAGATACAAGTATCTTATTATGAATAATATAGAAATAACAGCATATTTAGATAAAATAATTAACAGTAAGGCATTTTCCCTTTCAGGTGTTTATAAACGGTTATTAAAATATTTAACCGAGGCAACTTTAAAGGGAGAGGAACCAAAAGAATTTACGATCGGCCTTGAGGTTTTTGGTTACGATGTGGATGACCCAAGTACTTCAAGAGTTCGTGTTTCCATCCATAAACTGAGGAAAAGGCTGGAGAAGTATTACAAAGAAGAAGGAAAAGATGACCTGATCTGTTTTACCATCCCCAAAGGGGGTTATACACTGGAATTTGTAAATAATAAAGGCATTGTTCACAGGGACCAGAATAAAAGTATCTGGATTGCTATATTGGTTTTTGCTCTTATCGTACTATCGGGTCTGGTTCTGTTTTTATTGCGGGGATCGGATTATTATAAGCTAAGAAATACAACATTTTGGCATGAATTAATTAATAATAAAAATAAAACAGTAATAATTGCAGGAGATTTCTTTATGTACCGCGATGCAAAATACGAAAGAGACCATGAACGGTACCTAAATGTTCGTGACATTCAGATTAACTCGGAAGAGCAATTACAGGAGTATTTGCAAAGTGATACCAACCTAAAAAAGGAAGACTATATAATTCTTAAAGACGTTACTTATATGCCACGGGATGCTTTATATAGTATGCAGTACATTTCTCCTTTGCTTTTTGATAACAAAATTAAATATCAGATTATATTAAGCTCAGACTTTAACTGGGAAACCTATAAAGATTATAATTTAATTTACATCGGTGCTTTTAAAAACCTGAAATCTTTATCCATCCTGACCGACAAGCTGAAAATTAAACATAATCATCTTGATCAGTCTCTGACAGTTACCGATAAGAATGGAACAAAGGTATATTCTTCGTTTTTCCTGTCAAATAAGAACATAGATTATACATTGGTCTCCAAACTGCCCGGGACGAATAATAATGTAATTTATTTATTTGTTTCTAATAACGATATAGGTTGCATGGAGGCTGTAAAACGATTTACTCAAATCGACTCATTGAAACACTTTGAGAAAAATACGTTGAAAGATGCTAACTTTTTTAAAGCAATTTATAAAGCCGAAGGGATAGTACGAACCAGTATAACTTATAACTTAACTGAATTTGAAGCAATTACTGATTCAACATTGATTAATTTCTGGCATTATTAGCCATGCACTTATATTGTTCGATGTATTGCATGCACAGCTTTATTCTA
>JANTGF010000151.1 GCA_024763075.1 Bacteroidales bacterium
TTATTTTTCTTTTACGATTTTTTTATAAATTTTTTATTTATACCTGATTTTTACTACATTTATCCAAAACTCATAAATGTCATATCCGGGCAACCTGCTTTAATACCTGATGGGCAATATTTTATAAAAACCTACTGACATGTTAAAAGAAAAACTTGTTTTATTTATTGAAGACAGTATTAAGAAAAACTGGGATATTAATGCACTAGCTGATTATAACGGCAAATCTCAGCGCTTTAGTGAAACTGCTGAGCAGATTATGAAATTTCATTTACTTTTTGAACAGGCAGGGCTAAAGAAAGGAGATAAAATCGCTCTAATCGGAAATAATTCGGCCAACTGGGCAACGGTTTTTCTTGCCACGATAACTTATGGGGCTGTAATTGTTCCTATTATGCCTGATTTCGGCCCGGATAATATTCACCATATAGTGGATCACTCCGATTCTGTTTTTTTCTTTGTTTCCGAGCCCATCTGGAAAAAGCTGGATCCGGAAAAGATGCCGGCCATTAAAACATATTTTTCTCTGGAAAGCTTTTCTTCCCTTTTTATCAGGGATGGCAAGATTGAAAAGATAGCAGATTCAATTGACAGATTGTTCAATGAGAAATATCCGGAAGGCTTAAGTCCTGATCAAATTGCTTTCCCTGAAATTGAAAACAGTGAACTGGCTCTTATCAGCTATACTTCAGGAACAACAGGATTTTCAAAAGGTGTAATGATCTCGCACAATAGTCTTACTGCCAATGTAAGATACGCCCATAATAATATGCCTCTGGAGGCCGGAGATTCCATTCTTTCGCTCTTGACCATTGCACATTCATTTGGAATGTCCTTTGATTTTCTTTTCCCGTTTACTCTGGGTTGCCATATAACTTTTCTTACAAAAATCCCGTCATTACCGGTGTTAATGAAAGCCTTTGCAGAAATCAGGCCCAGACTGATTTTACTGGTTCCTTTGCTACCGGAAAAAATATATAAAAAGCAGCTTGTTCCAACCATCAAGAAACCGGTAATGCGTACTTTATTGAAAATCCCCGGGATAAATCAATTGATCTACAGCAGTATCAAGAAAAAAATATCCAATGTTTTTGGTGGTAATTTTCATGAACTTGTGTTGGGAGGGGCAGCATTCAGTAAAGATTCAGAGGCCTTTTTCAGAAAGATCAAGTTCCCTTATACGGTTGGATATGGCATGACAGAATGTGGGCCCCTGATCAGTTATGCGCCGTGGAGAGAAGCGAAAGCTGCTTCATGTGGACGGGTAGTTGATACGCTCGAAATTAAGATTGACTCGGATGATCAACAAAATACTGTTGGTGAGATTATGGTCAGAGGGGATAATGTTATGGACGGTTATTATAAGAATAAAGAAGCTACAGAGCAGGTTATTGATAAGGATGGCTGGCTGCGGACAGGCGATCTTGGAGTCATTGATGAGGATGGGTTCATATTTATCCGGGGACGGAATAAAAGCATGATCCTTAGACCCGATGGTAAAAACATTTATCCTGAAGAAATCGAAGCAATAATCAATTCCAGGTATTATATTGCTGAATCCCTGGTTGTTGAAAGAGGAGGGCAGTTGGTTGCATTGATCTATCCTGACCAGGAAAGGCTGAAAGCCAAAAAGGTTAAGGATGAAAAAATTGGAGAGATTCTGGAAGATTATCGTAAGAAACTGAACAAACGTTTCCCTGCTCATGTGAATATCGCAAAATTTGTTCTACATGAAGAAGAATTTGAAAAAACACCGAAGAAAAGCCTGAAACGATATCTGTATCAGGAGAAAAAGTAAGGGTAGGTCAGCAGAAAAATACAGAATCAACTAAATATTAAAGCCTTATATAAAATATTGTCATTTACTCCACAATAGACATTTCCCATTTTATTTTACCCGAAAGTGCCTGGTTTTTCATGGTAAACACAAGCCGGTAAAGTTCCCCTTTAGTCCAGGATGATTTTAAACGACTGTCTTTAACGGGATAATTTTCAACTTTTACATTGAACTTTTTATTATCAAATCTGATCTTCAACTTCCGGTCGGTTTTATTATAGGAGGGGAGAATAATGGATGAGTCGTCAGTAATAACAGGTTTTCTGCAAACCATCAGATAGGTTTCCAGGGGCGTTTCATTATTCTCAAGCGTATAATTTTCAAAGATTCGTAAGGATTTTCCCCTGTTGAAGACAAATTCCTTTTTCCAGCTTTTTACCAGCGCTTCTTCGGGGTATGCATTTCCGATATCCAGGCTAAACCGGACTTTCTTTTGACTCATTTCGTATGTAAGATTCTCAGCCCTGTAGCTTATACCATTTATTTCCATCGTATTATTAATCAGAGGCAGGAGGTTATGAAAAGCACTTTGCATGGTCCAGATGGAGTATCTTTTATTACTGAAGGTCTTTTTTGTATAGGTTTCCACACCAATATCAATTATGGCAGGTTCCCCATCCACAAAAACAATAAAATTACCCACATCATTGTGGTTATGGCTTTCGGCATTGTTTCCGCCTTTGGCTGCAAAATATAAACCATTGAGAGTAGTTTTGGAGTCACGGCCACCTATAATTTGTATTTCAGGAAACCAGAAATCACGTACCAGATAAGAGGATGGTTTGTAGTTGCTTAATTCTTTTGCATAATAAAGCCGGGGTAAATTTCTTGTCAGGCACCCGAAAGAACCTCTGACAGGATTGGATGTAAAACTGTTTTTCATGGCAAAATCAGCTGCCATTGACATCATTTCTTTGGAACCAATGGCCTTACCATAGCGATAAAGAACCATAAACGGAGGGGTAGTTTTGGCAGCAGCATCGGCAAAATTTAAAAAATATCCATTGCCAATATAGGTTTTATAAATATAAGTACCCATGTTTACAATTAGAGGCTCCCTGTAAAGATTAATTTTGTTATTTGTGGCCAAAGAGATAGTTTCAAGGCATTCATAAACCGAAGCTCCTGCCCTGGACCAGTAACCCGGTCCCTCGTCACAACCTCCGTCTGCCGGATAAGGATTCAGGAAATTATCCAGAATGTCCAGCGACCGGAATACCAGTTCTGCACGTTGTTCTTTATCTTTTTCCAGTAAAAGGGCAGCTACCATTACATTGGAGATGATCCAGGGGTTCCAGTTGTTCGGACGGTTTTCTTTGGTTGAGTTGATTCCCATCCATCCAAACTTTTGCGTCATCAAAGGTTCAAAAATCTTTCTGTTCATTTCATAATAAATCCGTTCCCTGATGACCGGACTTATTTCATCCAGCTTATCACCCAGGAGGTAATCCGTCCACGCAAGTTCCATCCCGGTTTCAGCCGCAAATAGATCCAGTACGGCCGGCTTATTTACATCCGGTAATCCGCTCTTTGAATTGAAAAGATGGGCAGGTACACCCCAGTAGGTTTCTTCACAAATTGCCCAGATTCCATTCAGGATATCATTCATAAATCTTCCCTTATTCTCAAGGGATTCACCCAGCACCAGGGCTGCAAGGGCCTGTCGCCGTCCAAAACTCATTCTTTCAAAATGAGACCTGTTTCCGTTTTGTGCAAACTCCATAAATACCGATGCCTTCAGGACGGGCCAGTCATAATTGAGGTACTTTTCTGCCAGATCAATCTGCTTTGTGAACATCTCATCCGGAATTACTGACTTCCATTTGGTTGCTTCTTTCGGGTAAGGTACCCAGGCGGCAGGTTCTGAAATATTTTCCATTAAGAATTTTACGGAATGTCCGGCTGTCATTAAATCTTGTGACTGCCCTTTCAGTTGATTTATAGAGAATGAAAAGAAGACGAATGAAAAAACTATAAAGAAGAACCTTTTATATTTCATCTGGACGGATTAATATGTTAGAAATTTTTATCGCTTTTATGATTTCTGTCGGAGACTATTTCGTATATAACTCTGAATCGGGGTACATGGAGAACCATGCAAAAGCAAAATGTACTCCGTAATACCTGGGTTTTAGTTGTTTATCTTTTAGTTCACCCTTTGTACATTTCCCGGAAATATCCCAGACAGAGCCGGTTTGAACATCTTTGATCTTTTTATCTTTATAAGTAAAGTCAAGAGTCCGGCCATCAACTATCCGGTTAAATACCGTAACTGATCCAAGGTCTTTCCCTTCTTCGATATCCTTCTTATCCAAAATAGAAACCATCCCCGGTTCATGGAACAGGGCGATACTTTCAGCTCCGATCTGGTCATTAATAACATGTTCTTTTTGCAGGATGGAATATGGATAAACACGGTCAATATCATCTGCTGGAACATGAACAACCCTTTCCATTGCGGGGAGCCGGGAATCTACATCTTCAAAAAACAAACGGGGTGCTGAATTATCCAGGTCATCGTATTTTTCATAGGGCGTTTTTCCATACCGGCTTTTGCCAACTTTCCCACCCGTATTTGTTGAAAGTACCATTCCTTTAGGATAGATTTTATTAAATTCATGGAGGGTGAGGATCATGGAAGGAAGAAATTCCAGCCGGGCACCTGCAAATTTACCGACCAGGCCTTTCCCACTCAATTGCTGCCACCACGATTCTGTTTGTCTGTCCCACATTACGAGATTACTTTTACGAAGCATTCCCGAAGTGCCAAAACTCAGCAAATAGGATTGCCCGTTGAAGTTCAGTCTTCTGTTAAAAACCAGGGCAGAATTACATAAAGGACAATAGGTCACAGAAAAAGACAGATCATCAATGGTATCGTTAACAATTTCGTGATATAAAAGCAGAGCATGAGGGTAGGCCTTTGCCACACCCTTGTATTCTATTACCGTTACCGGTTCATTTTTAAAATATGTTCTCAGGGCTTCTTTTCCTTTCCAGAATCTGGGCTTGTCAATGGGAGGAATGGCATCTCTTTTCAAGAGAGCCCGGAATTCATTTAATTCAACCTTGCGTATGATTGTATCTGTTTTCCAGTGCTGCGTAACATTACGCATATTAATTACCTGGGCGTTGCCGGTAGTAAAAAGAAATAATAAAATGCCTGCAAAAAAATAAAAAACGGATCTCATATTTTTGTAATTGTAGTTAAATAGCAAATATTTACCAGTCAAACTGGAATGGACAACAATGAATAGAAAATTCCAATCATACTAAGATACGATAAAAATTTCAAAAATTGATGGAATCCCTGAGCGCTGTGCACTCAATTCAACTACTCTTTTGGTAAGTTACCGGGAGAATTATATTATTTTAACCGGGAGATTGTGAAATTTAATACAAAACCCAGTCATTAATAAATTCTTTCCTCTGGTAAAATTCTTTGATATGAAATTTTTTCTTTTGATATGTTAACCTGATACGAAGGCCAGGTATTTAGTGCATTTCCCAACTCCAATCCTTTTTCAGGGGATCCCTTTCTAATGTAGAATCGCATGTTCATGGAATTATTTCCTTCACGCAGCTCTTCTCTGAAAACTAATTTTTTTTCATTCATTCTCCAGGTTGCAGCCAGGTGCTCAACGGTACAGTCTTTTATAAGATTATAACCATTATTCAGGAAAATGAAACCATTGGAAAGTGCAAAAGCCGGATCATGTTTAAGATCAAGGGGTATTTCAACCATCGTTTCTTCTCCTGTTCCTGCAGAATAGTACAATCCATCAGATGCCGTTTCAAATACAATTTCTACCGCACCATCCTCCGGGCGCTCACATCTGATATCAAACCGGAAAAGATCATCATCTACCTGACTGATCACAGCATTATAAGAAGCTGCCCGTACCGTAAAGTTAAGGGGTAGGAAAGCGGTATTGTATTTTGGGACAAAAGTTGAAGTATCTTTTGTAATTTTTCCTGTCCGTGTAAAAACGATGAGAGGTTTTTCAGTAACAGGTAATACCTTTTTCAGCTGACCCATTATTTTTTTCAGGGTCATTCTTACCGTGGCCACTTCATTATCCGTGTATTGCACTTCAACCAGCCAGGGTGTCCACCCACTGGCATCTGAAACCTCTGAAAGCAATAGATGTTTCCATGCTTTGAGTAACAGTTTCCTTAATTCGCTTACATCTTCACCTCTTTTTTCTGCATAATCAATAAGTTTTTCTGCGAGTAACACTTCTCCCCGGGCTTCATAGGATAAAGCACGGGTAATACCGTCTGTTTCAACACCGCTTCTTTGTTTTCCCATCCACATAAACGGACCGCAAACATTCATATTCCATGTACCTTCGGGTACAAAGGGGTAATCAGGAATAACATAACCCGGATCATTTTTTATTTTTTCAACCAGTTTGCTCATCGAAACAAATTTATACCCCTCTTTTGCAAGTTTTTTAAAATAGTCAATATTTTTCTTCTCCTGTTCCGGTACACGATAGAAATTGCTGTTGTAATCGGTAGTATTAAAAACTTCACCATCATCCAGAAAAGCCCATGTCCATTCCATCTTATTCAGCTTTTTCTCCCCTCCTCCAATCAGGCCAAGTATCTGGTCATCTCCGTACTTCACATTTACAAGAGGAAGAGTGGGCCCCCGGTAATAACCATGAGGATCTGAACTTGTTACCACCACATCATATTTTCCTTTCAATGCAGATGCAAGCCCCGGGGACCATTGGATTTCCTGACCAAAAAATACCCTGGAGCGTTTTAAGCCGTGCTTTTCAAGAATCTGATCAGAAATTTCAATGGATTTTTGTAAATCCATTGCCGGATAGGCAATAAAAAACTGATCGGAATAATGGGCAATGACCAGCTCTATTTGCCCTTTTTTCACAAGTTTTTTAAGTAACTTCAGTACTTCAGGGTGTTCCTCTGCCAGTACCTCAATAGCATATCCCTGTATTTCAATATCCGATTTGTATTTGGGATTTTTTTCAAAGAACTGCAAAACAGGGTAAAG
>JANTGF010000152.1 GCA_024763075.1 Bacteroidales bacterium
TCTCGTTATGGGATTTATTTGTTTCTTGATTTTTTTGGTTCTTGAATCTTGGCTCTTGTTTCTTGGTTCTTGATTCTTCGGTCGGTCTCCCGTCTTCGGCCACTGGTCTTTTTTGTCTGTTCGACGGAAAGCATTCCGCCGCTACGATAATACGAATATTTGTTCCTTCTTTAATGCTCATCGTTGTGACCGTATATTTGACCAGAATTACTATAATCTCTCTACAAAATAATTTATTGAATACCCTTATTGTATAAATTTACAGAATTAAGAATATAACTTTTTATTTTAGACCAGGGAATATTTTTAAGCATTTCTATATCAGGTTCCTTTTCGGCATCATCAAAGTATGTGAGACTCTTCAGCACCAGATATTCAGAACCTTCAAAATATTTTTCTTTATAGAAGCCAAGCATTTCAGTGATGTTGAATTTTCGCAGTAAGAAGTAGATATCTATAAAATCCTTTCTGCTTCCTCTTCCTGTTATGGCTGCCAGTTTCATTGCTGCAATGTCTTTGAACCCGGCAAGTCTGATTCCATACATTATTAATTGCGGTTGTAACCATGGATAGGAATAATTTACAAAATCAATCTTGATATCATTAATGCTATAAATGTTAATGTTTTTAGATTTTTTCAATAAAACCACTTGTTTAAAATTGCTAAAAACTATTGATTTATCAATGCTTTCAAATTCAATCTTGCCAAATAAGTCCAGATCAATGGATTTTCTATGACCCAACTGTAATGCCAGCGCAGTTCCATCAACCAGTCGAAGGTTTACAAACTCATCACATTTCATCAGGGCCTTTAAAAATTCCAGTGTTGAGGTGTCGATTGCTGATAAGTGTAACATCTGAATTCTTTAAGTGGTGTTTTTGAAAGAAAAGCGATAAATGAAAGTGCCTTTTTGTCAAGTTCCCGGAATGATTTGGCAACTTCTGCTAATTGTTCAATGCCATAATAATTTTGAATTAACCGCCAGTCCTTAAGCAGACCATATTCCAGTACTTGTTTAATTATATATGACTTATGTTTTTCAACATCAAGTTTAGTACGATTTACATCCCAAAAAAGATGTTTTGAGAATTGTTGTATTTGGGGTTTTGAATTCATTTTTATTCCACCTGTTTTTATCTTTTGGTGCTTCTACACCCTTCGACAGGCTCAGGGTGCCGTGGTCCGATGGTTCCTATTGTCCCGAAAAACAGTGGCGTAATCATAGATTTCAACTGTTTCGGGATTACTATTGTATTTGTTTTTCGTTTAGACGGAAAGCATTCCGTCGCTACGATAAGATTAATAATAATTCAACGATTAACGTTTGTGATTAATGGTTTCTTTTTTGGTTCTTGAATCTTGGCTCTTGGTTCTTCAATAACGAATATCGAATGATGTAGTTTCTGCCGTACCTACAGTGCAGGAAGGAGATAACGAAGGTGGAGTTCATCCTTCAACAATCATCATTCATCGTTTCTTTCCATCCGTCGCTACGACAATATAAATATTTGTTTACGGTTTAACGATTATCGTTATGGGGTTTATTTGTTTCTTGGATTGAATCTTGGATCTTAAATTTAAAAAAATGCCTAAAATTTAAAATACTTAAAATTCAAAATGTTTCCATCCGTTAAAAAGAATCTGAAAATCAATTCTCGGAGTCTCTTCGCATGATTTTGAAAAATGTTTGGTTTTCTTCATCTCTCATCCCCGTTCCTTCAATCGGGACTAATTCAACCAAGGTTTCATTAAGCCACCGAAGCTTTCTTTGATCTCCGTAGCTTTTGCGAAGGAGATAGCGAAGGTGGAGTTCAACCTTCATCCTTCATCCTTCATCGTTTCTTCATCTTTCCCTTCGTTCCTTGATCCAACTGTTAAAAAACGGATCATCTATTTCATAGCTATTCTTGTTTTTCGTTATGTAACCGGTTCCCATCAGTCTTTTGATACTGCTGTAAACCGTACTTGTAGGGCCAATGTGATATTTCCGGTTAAAAGTATCGGATAAGGGAGAAATTCCGGATACAGATAAACCAATCATTACCTTTTTGTCGGTTTTATTAAAAGAATTCCATAAACGTTCGTAATCAATATCGTGTATCTGTATCATCTCCGATACGGCCTGGTCCACCGGTTTTTCTTTTTCCGGTTGATGTAAAAGTATTTCCCAAACCAGATAAGCCAGCTGCTGTGTGTAGTAAGGATGGCACCGTGTAAAATCAATGATGTCATTTGCGACTTTTTTATCCTGTTTTACTACTGGTTTCAAACCCTTCTGTAAATAGATACGGAAGTCTTTCTCAGGTATTTTTTCCAAAGGCATAAGCAAACCGAAATGGTAAAACGGCGATTTTTTCTTTTCAAAGATTTCTCTGATCAATGATTCCTGACTGCCCAGAAAAATATAGTTGATAAGATTATGCTGCTGCATGATGGATCTTAGCCGGCGGGGAAGCTCTTTTGAGATGCGGGTAACTTCCTGAAATTCATCAAAGACTACAATAATCTTTTTTCGTTTGGTACTTAATTTTTCCATCAAATTCAATACATCTTCAAGCATGGGCAAGCTGGAAGATTCCGGATGAAAAGAAATATCCACATCATTGGTTACCGGATTTAGGGAAATGGATGGGATAATCTGAAAATTCTTAACAAATTGCCGGATCTTCTCAAAGGGATAATGCCGGTAAATACGTTTCAGCAGCTGGGCTGCAAAATCTTCAACACTTGTAATTAGTTGCAGATCAAGTGCAATAACAGGCCGGTCCATTTGTCCCACAACCTTGTAAATCAGGCTGGATTTCCCAAATCTTCTGGGGCTTATAACAATCAGATGATTGTTACTATTCAATACTGATTTAACCCTGGAAATCTCCTTAACCCGGTTGACGAAAAACGGATCATCTACAATACTTCCAAATTTAAACGGATTCTGTGGCATTGGTTGCGATAATATTCGTTGCGATATTTTTCGCAAATATAGTTAATTGTATTAAAAACCTAATATAAAGCTTATAAGAATTTACTTTTTGAATTCCCAAAATAGCTTTTTTTATTCTTACCCACCCTTCGACAGGCTCAGGGTGCTGTGGTTCCTATGGTTTCTATTGTCCCAAGAAACAGTGGCGCTATCATAGAGTTCAACTGTTTCTGGATTTCTATTGTGTTTGCCTTTCGTTTAGACGGAAACCATCCTGTTGTAAAGAGAATGACTTGTCCTGATTTCATCGTTCAACGATCTGACTCGTTGGGTTTTTTGTTCCCTGATCAATGTTTCCTGTAAAACACAATTCCTTCTTCCAGGATATGTTTTTTAAGTTCGTTACTATCAATAGTGTTGAAGTTTATTACATCTGTGAAATAGGGTATGGGCAATTCTTCATTTAGAAGCCCGTGTAGTTTGGAGATCGTCTCAAAACTAACTTCTTCTCCAAAAACAGCAATGTCAATATCAGATCCCTGTTTGTAATTTCCCATTGCTCTGGAACCGAAAATCATAGCTTTTTCAATTTCTGGAAACTTGACCAGATTTTCTAAAATCAGGGAGAAACTTTTTTCATAAATGCCAAAACTATTGTTCATTTTTTTCTTTCAGGAATAAATAAAGATCATTCATTAGTGAATAATATTTATCTTTAATGTTGTTAACTACCAGGTTTGTTGTATCCTCATTATAAATGTGAGATGTAAGGTTCCTTGCTTCCAGTGCCTCGATCCATAATTCACCGTCATTTATTATATTGGATTGAAATGCTTGTTTTATCGCAGTTCTGGGACTTTGTACGTCAAAGCCTAATGATTCAAGATAATCTTTCATTAGTTTCCAGGAGAGTTCAAACGCAACTTCATAAAATCGTATGATTCCTCCTTTTTCTGCTTCCGAAGGTGAATCTATTTTCAGTGTTCTTTCAAGAAGTTTGAACGCTTTTTCAAAGTTAACAAATCTTTGCTTCCAACGGATTTTTTTATTATTCATGTCTCTTTATTTCTTTTTTTGATTTGGATGCGATGGAAAATTGTCTGTTGAATGATTGTTTTCTGATTATTTATCCCTGTTCTCTTATTCCTATTCCGCTACCCTTCGACAGGCTCAGATTACCGGGGCCCATGGTTTCTGGTTTCATTATTTTGTTTGAAGGAAAGCATTCCATCGCAACGATAAGATTCATAGTAATCTATCTTTCAACGATTACCGTTCATCACTAATAACTCCCCCTTGGTTCCTGGCTCTTGGATTTTACAATACCGAATAACGAAGTTCATGTCGTACCTACGGCACTATTAAACAATTTATATTCTACCAAACTACTAATATTTTGCACCTGCGGTGCAACTAACTTTTTCATATAATATTCAACATTTCTCTGATTTCATCGTTCAACACTCATCGTTATCGGGTTTATTTGTTTCCTTGCTCTTGGTTCTGCATTCTCCGTTCTCCCGTCTTCGGTCATCGGTCTTTGTTTGTTCGACGGAAAGCATTCCGTCGCTACGATAATATTAATAATAATTCAACGATTAACGTTTATGATTATTGATTTCTTTTTGGTTCCTGAATCTTGGTTCCTGGTTCTTGGTTCTTTGCATTCCCGGTTTACTGATCATCATTTCGTATCAATAAACTGTTGCCAGGTACCAATGTCTTTCCAGCTGCCTTCACTTACAGGGAAAACACCTATGCGTCCGTCTCTGTTTCTGACCTGTTCGATCAAATCCGTAATATGGAAAAAACGATTTTCGGGAATTTTATTTAAAAGATGGGGTTCCAGAATATACATGCCTGAGTTGATTTGAAAAGTAAGTTCGGGCTTTTCCCGGAGCTTAACCAACTGACCATTTTTACCAGTTTCAATAGTACCGTAAGGAATAGGATAGTTTTTTAATACCGATACTATGGTGAGCTCATTTTTTTCTTCCCGGTGATAGTCCAGGATGGTAGAATAATCCTCATCGATGATAATATCACAATTCGAAACAAAAAACGGAGTTTTTATGTTATCTTTGATCATGTAAAGACTTCCGGCTGTTCCCAGTGGCTTTTCTTCCTGGAAAAACCTGATTTTATATGCTTTTGACTGTTCCTGAGAAAAATAATGTTTGATCATTTCTGCTTTATAGTTTACCGACAGAAAAAAATCTTCACACCCCACATCTATAAAACGATCCATAATTTCTTCCACAATTGTTTTTTCACCCAAAGGAATAAGAGGCTTTGGCAGCACATTTGTAAGCGGTTTCAGGCGTTCTCCTTTTCCACCGGCCATAATCACAACAGGCAAACCCAGTTTTATTTCTTTACGCTTGATGTCTCCGGGGAAAACATCATCCCAGAAATAAACTTCTTTTAAATTGTGGTTTTTATCCATTACCGGCATACATTCTATCCGGAAGTCCTTCATAGTTTGTTTAACCTGCTCAAAAGGATCTTCTTCGCGGGCAATGCGGGTAGTTTTCCTTAATACTTTATGAACCTCCGTACTTAACGGCAGGTTGTTCAGTATGGCTCTTTGAATATCTCCAACACTCAGAATATTAACAAATTGGTTGTCCCGGAATACCAGTAAAAGCTTTTTATCAATGGTATCCATTTGCTTTAAAGCCCGGAGAAGTGTGGCATTGAAATTTATTTTCCTGTGGCTTATCTTTATTTCTAGATCTTTGTTCATTATTTAAATTTCTTTACGGGATTTCCAACATAAAGTCCGGGGATTTTAATACTTTTTCTAACCACAGAGCCGGAGGCAATAATGGTTTCCGGGGCTATTTCTATTCCCTGGTTTAATACAGATCCACTACCAATAAAACACCTCTCCCCTATTTTGGTCATTCCGTTAACACGGGCTCCGGTTGAGATGTGGCAATGGTCCCCAACAACAGCATCATGCTCTATCAGGGCCTGACTGTTGATGATGCAATTCTTTCCGGTAGTTGATGATGCATTTATAATTGCACCATGCATGATGATCGTTCCTTCATTTATTACCGCATGAGAAGAAACATGCGATTTGGGTGAGATGATTACAGGGAATTCCCCACCCAGAGACTTAATCTTATTAAATAGTTTACTTCTTAAGGCCGGTGATTTTATATGTCCTATTGTGATAAAAAAATACCGGTTTTCACCTGTAAATTTTCCCAGTTCATCATCGGTGCCAATATAGGGATAACCTAAACTGTGATGCCCTAATTTTTCCGGGACATCAATAATTCCCTTTATCTTAAAACGCCCTTCGGCCTCAATTACATCAATGCATGATTTGCAATGGCCTCCACCACCTATAAGGATTATTTCCTGTTTATTCATTTTAAAAATTGTGATTTATCGGGGTTATTCAAGGATTAAGATTTCTCATCCAACAATTAAGGTTTATTGTTATTGATTTTTTTGTCCTGGCTATTAAATTTAAAAAATGCCTAAAATTTAAAATACTTAAAATTCAAAATGTTTTCATCCTTTATAAAGAATCTGAATATGAATTCTTTGAATCTCTCATTTCAACCTTTCTTGCTTCTGCCTTCTGCCTTTTCTTATTCTTCTTTTTTCTTCCTAATGCAATAACGAATATCGAATGATGAATAACGAATGATGAAGGTTCTGCCGTACCTACGGCACTTTTAAACAGATTATGTATTGGTAAACTACAAATATTTTACACCTTCAGCGTAATTAACTTTTTCATTTAATATTTATCATTTCTTCCTTCATTGTGTTGCTACGATAATACAAATATTTGTTTATGGTTCATCAATTCTCGTTATGGGATTTATTTGTTTCTTGATTTTTTTGGTTCTTGAATCTTGGCTCTTGTTTCTTGGTTCTTGATTCTTCGGTCGGTCTCCCGTCTTC
>JANTGF010000153.1 GCA_024763075.1 Bacteroidales bacterium
TTCGGGATTAGAGCACCGGCCATAGTTAGTTTAAGATAGAAAGATTAGGATATTTGTTTTGACATATTTGTATTTCAGGGCCCATAGCTCAGCTGGTTAGAGCACCTGACTCATAATCAGGGGGTCGTTGGTTCGAGCCCAACTGGGCCCACAAAAAGCAGTCATTTGGCTGCTTTTTCTTTTCTGTTTTTTTATTTGGATAAACATCTTGTGAGTTAATTAGCTGCATGGAAAATTTATATATCCAGTGGACTCCGGACATTAAAATTATTTCGATTAAGTACATGTGTATATATCATCGTAGTTCGAACAGCTTTGTGACCAAGTAATTCCTGAACTGTACGAATATCATAACCATCTTCAAGAAGATGTGTGGCAAATGAATGGCGAAAAGTGTGACAGGAAGCATTTTTGTTTACCTCTGCTTTTATGACGGTCTTTTTTACTTCTTTTTGCAAAAAACTTTCATGGCGATAATGTTGTTTCAGTTTTCCGGACCGGGGGTCAATCGCCAATTTCTTTGAAGGGAAAATATATTGCCATGCCAACTCTTTAGGAGCATTTGGATACTTTTTCTCCAAAGATTCAGGGATAGAAGCTCCGGCAAATTCTTTTATCAACATATTTTCTTCAAGTCTTATTTTTACCTTTTCAATTTGTCTTTTAAGTTGTGGTATTAGAAGTTGTGGAAGTAATGATTTGCGATCATTATCTCCTTTGCCAGCACGAACAATAATTTCAGACAGGTCAAAATCAATATCTTTTACACGCAGTTTTAAACACTCGGTTAAACGCAATCCACTGCCATATAACAATGAAGCCATAAGATTCAATTCGCCAGAAAGGTTTGATAACACCTTTTGTACCTCATTACGGCTAAAGACGACAGGCAATCGTTTCCCAATTCTGGCATGTTTAAAATCCAGATCATCCATTGAGATTTTCAATACATTTTTGTACATAAAAACCAATGCATTTAAAGCCTGGTTTTGGGTTGAGGCAGAGACTTTCTTATCTGTAGCCAGAAAAGTAGAGAATTCTGAAATCTCCTTCGCACCCATATCTTTTGGATGTCTTTTGTTATGCTAGATAATAAACCTGGAAACTCAACTGACATAAGTTTTCTCTGTACTGTAGCTAAAATGTTTGGTACGGATCACTTCTCTGACATGGTCTAAATACTTCGATCCTTTCATTTTCGAATAATAAAGTAAGTATATTCTTGCAAATTTAGCTTATTATACTGCATCTTACTACAATCAACTCAAATATTTCATATTATACTGCACATGTAAATTATTTTTGTTTTTTTGGATAATATACGTATATTTATTATGTTGTTATTGGCAGCAGAATAATTTGTAAAGCGAACTATGATAAGGGTGGTATAATGGGGAGAGATACCTATAAGGAAATGTATGAAATTTAACTTCAATTAAAACCTACAATCATGAAAAACTTATTTTGGACATTATTCGCTTTGGTTCTATTTGCAGGGTATTCTTGTCACGACAATCAGACAATCGTAGAATTGGAAAAGTTTAAATCCATGAAGACAATTGAAGAACAGAATAAATCAATTGTTCGACAGTATTGGGATGGTAAGTGGAATGAAAGGAGACCTGAAGTACTTGAAGAACTCTTAACCGAAAACATTATTAATCATGGTGGCACTGAAGATATTCATGGAATAGAAGAATACAAACAAGTGTATGGCACCTACCTATCAGCAATGGAGAATACCAGGTTTGTTATCGAAGAACTTATTGCTGAGGGTGATAGGGTAATGAGTAGGGCTGTATTTTATGGCACATATAACGGCACACTGGGTGATATATATCCAGTTGGTGAAGAGTTGAGCTTTAAATTCTTTACGGTTTTCCGTCTAGTTGATGGAAAAATTGCTGAAGAATGGGAACTTTTTCAATAAGTGACATTGTTCTCAAAGTGTTAAGAATTGTTGTTTACTAATAAATCGGCTACAACATTACGTCGCAGAACAAATCACTAAAGCCGACCGCTTACGCATGTCACGCCATTTGCAGCAAAGGCAAATCCCGCACCACGCTACGGCGGCTTAGTTCCACCGTTAGGGCTGTATTGAGTAGAGGACGAAGTGTTGATCTAAGCAAGCTATCGTTTCATTCTATATCAAGGAGGGGAGCAAAATGAATCAAAAACAAATAGAGATTCTTGACCGAAATGGGGTAGGACTTAAAATCCAAAACTTAAGAAAAATACTCACCGGTTTACTTGTTTTGCTTTCAATTTATTCAGCCCTATTCTCTCAGGAACTAACAACTCAAACCAACGCCTACTTGACCTCAAATCCAATTGCTATTGAGGGCTTATTTGACGACTGGGCGGATGTACCTTTGTCTTACTCCGATCCAGCAGCGGACAATATTATCGAAGACTTCGCTGAGTTGAAAATCACAAACGACAACGATTTTCTGTTCATTAATTTCAGTTTCCACAACGGCGATCAACTGTTACAGGACGCGAACGAGGTGCATCTATATATTGATACCGACAATAACGTAGAAACAGGATTTGCAATCCATGACATAGGTGCGGACCTGGAATACTGTTTTGGCTGTCGAAGTGGATTTTTCCATCACACTACCGGCAGTGATTCAATTTCACAAAATGAGCTGACTCTGCGGCGGGCGCCAACTGTGTCTGCAGAACGGTTTGAAATTGCCATTTCAAGGACATGCGATGCCATGACTTTGAATGGAACACAGCGCGCCGATACTGTGTCCATGCTTTTTGTTGAATCTGACCCGGCCGGCGACAGGCTTCCTGATGAAGGAGGTGTTCAGTATGTGATCGACACAGCCTTTGTTGCGCCGCCTGAGCCCATTCCGTTGGCACGCTTCGACGAGAGAGATGTTCGCGTGCTCACTTACAATGTGCAGAATCACAAATACCATGTGTTTGAAGATGAGCAAATGCACCCCCGACTCGAGCGCATTCTAAAAGCACTGGATCCGGATATCATTGCTTTTCAACACGTGCACACGGATAGCACCGTCGATTCATTGATAACAAACTGGTTTCCAAACGAGACGTGGTACCGTATGGGTAATTATGGACCGCCCGGAGTGTATATGCCATCAAGCGACAAGGTTCTCTTTTCGAAATACCCGATTCTGCAATACAAAATTGATTTTATCCCGATTAAGAGCATGTCTGTCTGTTTAGTAGATACCAGACAAGAATTGGGTGCCAACCTCCTTTTAATCAATACACACCTCTGGGCCTATAGTCAATACGATTATCTTCGCCAACAAGCTGCTGATGAGTTCATTCAGGTCATGCGGGAATGGAGAGCTGGCAACGGTCCCTTTCCACTTGAAGATAACACACCGTATTTGGTTTTGGGTGACTTTAATATGTACGGTAGAGGGCAGGTACTCAGAACCTTAACTGATGGAGACATTTGGGACGAAGCCACCTATGGAGCGGACTTCGCCCCAGACTGGGACGCTACCCCAATAACTGATCTTTTCTCCCGACACACCCATATTCAAATGGGGTATACGTGGCGAAACGATGCAACTTCTTTTACTCCAGGAAAGCTGGATTACTTTCTCTATTCGGATGCTGTTATGGATATAGGAAACCACTTTATACTCAATACGCTTGCTATGCCAGAAGCGGATTTATCGAGGTATGGATTGCAAAAGGAGGATACTAAGTTAGTATCTAAACACTTACCTCGTATTCTCGACATTGTGCGTGTTCATCCAGTCGGGATTGATGAAGAACCCAGATCTCACCTTCCTGACAATTTCGAAGTACATCCTGCTTACCCAAATCCGTTCAATTCAACAACGAAAATTACTTATTATATACCAACGAGTGCAAAAGTCACCTTAAAAATATACAATATTACCGGCCAGGAAATCATAACACTTGTTGATGAACTACAGCCATCGGGAAACAAGTCGGTTCTCTGGAAAGGAAGAGATAATCGAGGCCAAATCGTCAGTTCCGGGGTTTATATCTGCGTCGTTCAGATGCATGATCAAATTCAAAGTAGGAAAATGGTGTATTTGAAATAGTGCCCTAACTTTTGCTGGTGCTGACTTTGCTGGAGAACCTTGGTTTTCGCAAATGCTGAACTCGTCAAGAAGTTAGGCGGTAATGCTGAACTCCGTGCATCAAACCCGCCAAGCAGCATAGCATCGCGTTAGACGGATTATTTTATCATGCAAGATACTCATGAAGGGAGATGCAGGATGAAGTATATAATAACCATCATATTTTCTCTACTTATTATCCCGATCCAGAGTTGCTCCGAAAAAAATTCTATTCCTGAATCGTTAGGTAGAGAATTGATAGACATTTGGCAAAATGGTAATATCGAGGATCTTGGTGCAATTGTTTCCGAAAATGCAATATATGAGGCCGCGCAACAGAATCACGCATATAAAGGGCTTGAACAATTTGGAAGCTACGTCGGTCATTTGAGTAAATTTTCGAAAGATCTAAAAATTGATGTTATCTCTACAACTTCTTCCAAAACGACTGCTACGATCGAATGGGTAATGACAGGGATTCAGGCTCAGCCAATTCCGGGCAGTATTGAAATTGCAACAAACAAGGAATTCAAGGTTAAGGGAGTTACACTGATCGAAGTCAAGGATGGATTAATTACTAAAGCAACAGACTATATGGATGTGTTAGGATTTGTGATTCAACTTGGAGCCAGAATTGAGCTGCCCGGTGGAGTGGTACTTGAAACAAAGTGACCGTCTAACAAGCGCTTGCACCGGAAATCAGGAGAAAATCGAGCATCCTCCTCCAAAAGAGTCACGGTAGGAAAAACTAATCAAAATTATTAAATCCCGATTGTTTCGGAATTTTATTGAGATCAAAAACGGGATAATGTTTTAGTAATTAATCTAACTACATTTTGCACATTTTGCTCAAAAACTTTCAGTACTTCCTCCCAGGTAACCGGGTCCTCATCCTCCTTCCATGAATCATAGTCTGTGCTGATGGCTATGCATCCGTACGGAATACCCAGCTCATTGGCCAGGATTACCTCAGGAGCAACCGACATGTTGATAACATCGGCTCCCCAAAAGCGGAACATTTTCGACTCCGCCCGGGTAGAAAACCGGGGGCCTTCAATGCTGATTACCGTTCCCTTTTCATGAAAGTTCAGTTTCAGTTCCTTGCAGGAAGAAATCAATCCTGATCGGATTTCTGCCGAAAAAGGGTCGGCCATAGGAATATGCTTCAGATTACCATCTTTAAAACGATCATAAAAAGTCACTTCCCTGTGCCGGGTAAAATCAATAAACTGGTCCGGAATTACCAGATCACCCCTGCCGATATGTTCCTGTAAGCTCCCGCAGGCAGTAGTAGCCAGAATATGGCTGCATCCCAATTCCTTTATGGCAAAGATATTTGCACGGTTATTTACTTTTGAGGGAGGAATGGAATGGTCTCTTCCATGCCGGGAAAGAATGACAACTTCCACCCCCTTAATCTTCCCGGTCATAAAACCGGAACTGGGTTCTCCGAAAGGGGTTACAAAAGATTCCTCAGCCGGATTTTCCAGGATTCCCGGATCTTCCAGTCCGGTTCCTCCAATGATGGCGATTTTAAGATTTGATGATAAAGTCATAATTTATTTTGTTAATCCTTTGTAATATTTCAGGCTTATAATTCCTGCTTCTTCCAGGCTTTCGCCAAAAAATAAAATTCCCTCTTTGTGCCCACCCATAATAATAATCCCATTTTTTCCTGTAGTTTCATCATTCAGTAAATCTGTTATATCCAGGGCGATTTCGGGTGTACCAAAGCTGTATTCCGGTTTGGTTACAGGATATTTACGAATTCCTTTCTCCCACATTTCCAGATTATGAATATGAATAACTGCATTTGTTCTTACATCTGCTTCATATATGGCTGCATGACTCAATGATTCTGAGGAAGCAGGCAATGGCCCCATACATTTGAGTGAATTCTGTTTAAAATTATAACTGTTCACAAGGACATAATGTTCCGGGCTGGTAATTTTATAATTTCCGGTTGCCGATCCGCTTACATAAAATTGCTTGGTTCCGGGAATCCTCACCGAGATATTTCCAAACCCCACACCATTGTCATAGGCACCGATAAGGTTCAGCGAATACATTTTATTCCGCCATTTATTGATCTCAGTATATAATTCCTCAGGAATTACGACTCCGCTTTTCACCAGATCGCACTTAAATTTTATATAACCATCATCTGCTGCCATAAACTAATCTTTTGTCAATATTAATTGCTGGATATCCTCTGCCGAAGCTTTACATATTCCCCTGTCGGTAATCAACCCGGTAATCAGGCGGGCAGGAGTAACATCAAAGCCATAATTAACTGCTTTACTTTCTTCAGGTGTAATCCGGATTTCCACGGGCTTATTTTCCCCCGATAATCCGGTCATATAGTGAACTTCATCTTCAGATCTTTCTTCAATCCGGATTTTCTTCAAACCTTCTCTTAGTGACCGGTCAATGGATGAAACCGGCAGGGCAATATAAAACGGAATAAAATTATCCTTTGCTGCAAGGGCTTTCAGGTAAGTCCCGATTTTATTGGCTGTATCGCCATTCATAGC
>JANTGF010000154.1 GCA_024763075.1 Bacteroidales bacterium
TTTATTTGATAATTATTTCCATTTAGAATTATCCCTAAAGCCAGGCATACCACGTGAAAATTCCCCTCCTCGCTGAGGAGGGGTGTCATGACGTACTCTGTCATGACGGGGAGGTCCGGCCCAGTGTGCAGGCAAGTTTTACCATATACCAGAGCTGATTTATAATACAATGTTTCATTCCGGCGCTGCATTGCAATATTTTTCTGCCAGGCATTCCATTGCGCCGGTTGTATGCGGTTATTACCTTAATACCGGAGATATTGAAAAAGCAAATACCATTATCAGTCTGTACTCGGGATCAGCAAATTTGCCCGATATGATTTTTATACCGTATTCCTGATGATAAACAATCCCGCCAGGGACTCCGGGATGATTAAAAATGCAGAAAAACAGAACAAAGGCTCAGGATTCAACCCTGAATTATTTTTTCATCTTTAGTCCTTGATCCCGGATTATCATAAAATTCAACTTCAAAGTTATTTTGATGCACTATTTAAAATGATTTTTTATAAGATTAAGTTATTTTTGTAAAATAAGAAAACTATAATCTAATTTATAATACATGGCTTCAACAGCAGATTTCAGAAACGGTTTGTGCATCATTTACAACAATGATATTTATACTATTGTGCAGTTTCAGCACGTTAAACCAGGAAAAGGCCCGGCGTTTGTACGGACAAAGCTTAAAAACCTGAGAACCGGGAAAGTAATTGACAACACTTTTTCGTCAGGTCATAAGGTAGAAACTGCCCGGATTGAAAGAAGGCCATATCAGTTTCTGTATAAAGATGATATGGGCTATCATTTTATGCACAACGAAACCTATGAGCAGATAAGCCTGCAGAAAGAAATGATTCCCTCCCCCGATCTGATCAAAGATGGTCAGGAAGTGGAAGTTGTTTACCATGCGGAAACAGAAACTCCCCTTACCTGCGATCTGCCTCCGTTTGTAGTGCTGGAAGTTACTTATACCGAGCCGGGAGTAAGAGGGGATACAACTTCTACCACAGCCCTAAAGCCCGCTGAACTTGAAACAGGTGCCAAAATAAACGTCCCTTTGTTTGTAAATACCGGTGATAAAATAAAAATTGATACGCGTGACCGCTCATACTCTGAAAGAGTAAAAGGATAATAAATTCGTTAATCAGAATTCAGAATGGCAATCAGATCTTCCATGGACAGGAAAGAACGGCAGAAGTTCAAGCTGAATTCACTGCTGAGTATTACCCAGGCCATAAATGACAACCTCCCTCCTGAGGACCTGCTTCGCAGAGCTGATGAGGTACTGAGGGGAGAGGAACTGAATATAGGAAAGGTTGCGATTATTATGTACAATGGGAAATGGGAGTGGATTCTCATGTCGGGTTGCACACCGGGAATATGTAAAAAAATCTCCCTGGAGGAAGTTCTCCTTCCGGTAAAAGAAATAACCTCGGTGACTTCTTCTGAAGATAAGAACCTTAAAGATTTTGATACGATTATTCCCATTTATAATAACAATGCCCCGCTGGCTTATGCTTTAATTGGTGACATTGATGAGGAAGGTGACCTTGTAAGCCCGGTTATTAAGCATATGCATTTTATTCAGACACTTCTGAATATTGTGGTTGTTGCTATTGAAAATATACGTCTTTTCGAGAACAGCCTGAAACAGGAAGCAATGAAAAAAGAGCTGGAACTGGCCTCTAAAATGCAGTCCATGTTGATTCCCGACAACGAAACGCTCCCGCAAAATGATAAAATATTCGTTTCCGGATTTTACCTTCCTCATCTCGAAGTAGGCGGTGATTATTACGACTGCATGAAACTGAATGAGGATGATTACGGTTTTTGCATTGCCGATGTTTCGGGAAAGGGAATATCGGCTGCATTGCTTATGGCAAACTTCCAGGCAACTTTAAGAGCCTTGTTCAATTTTAATATTTCTCTTGATAAACTGGTATTAAAGTTAAATGACAGCGTGCTGAGCAGTGCTCACGGAGAAAAATTCATCACTCTTTTTATCGGCAAGTATTACGGAAAAACAAAGGTACTGGAGTACATAAATGCCGCTCATAACCCCCCTGTTTTTTATGAACCCGGGGGGAATAAAATATCAAAATTCCAAAGCGGAAGTGTTGGCCTTGGAATGCTGGATGAAATGCCTTCTGTAAAGATCCATTCTTTTCAGATTACCGAAACATCCAAATTAATATGCTATACGGATGGCCTGTCGGAACTTCCGGACGATATGGGTAATGAATCCGGCACAAAGGCCATAGAGGATTGTATTAAAAATAACAAAAGAGTGGATGCTAATATTCAGGAATTAATTTCCAGTCAAAAAATTGTGGAAGGAAATTCAAGAATTTTTGATGATGTTTCCATCCTTGGAATCCAGTTTTACCTTTAATATCTCAGGGTTTACCTAAACGATAATAATTCTTGTATATCATTGTTATTTAGCTGATTCTTTGTTTTCAGCAGTTTCTGTCTCAGGCGTCCCGTAAAGATCAAGCGATACGATAACCGCCATGTATCCCCAGAACAAAGCCGAAGCCTTATCGGTATCAAGAAAATTGTTTAAGAAACCGTGAACGGCATAAGTAAGCAGTCCCAGTGATGCCACCAGGGCAATCCAAGCATCCGGGTTCCCCCTGTTTCTGTTGTAGTATCTGAATCCGGTAACAAAGGTAGTAACAAGCAGGATCACAAATGAAAGAGCTCCTAAAACACCCGATTCCGCCAAAGGACCGATATACTCACTATGGCTGTTCCCACGGTCACCAAAATTTGTACTTATAATGGTTTTTTCACGGGAAGACTGAAATCCGGCATACTGAAACATATAAGTTCCGGGCCCCCAGCCAAGGAAAGGCTTTTCTTTAAACATCCGAAGGGCAGAAGTCCATCTGTTGATACGCTCAAGATTTGAAGCATCCGTGGAAATATTCGAAACCGATTGTACATGTTCGGAAAAACTGGTGGAGGAATCCTGGCGGTTCTTTTCGAGCTTCATCAGGATATCCCCCCAGTAAAAACTTACAATAAGTATGGCCAGTATGCCGGTAAGGGCAATAAGACTGAATTTTATCCTGAATTTTATAAGCAGAAAAACTAAAAAAGCAACAATTAAACTCAGCCAGGCAGCCCTGGAGTAAGAGAATGTTATTGCGACCAGATACAGAATTACTGTCATCCATAATATTACCCTTAGGTATATATTGCTTTTCATGCGGCTTCCCAGCCCGGTGAATACCGGGATGAGCATGGCAAGAATGGCTCCGTATGAAGTATGATCATTGAAAAAGGGATCAGATGCTCCATGGGCTGCCTTCTGATTGATAAGTCCGTGCTGTGCATGGTTGATAAGCGCATAAACGATCACAATAACCATGGAAAATCCATAAATCATTATATATTTTCTGAAATGATCAGGTTTCCGGAAAATAAGCACAGCTAAAAAATAAAACCCGGTAACAAACCACAGCCGGGTTAATAAAAACTTGAATGAAACAAGTGGCAGGCTGCTGGATGCAGAAGTAATGGCCATCCAGACAAG
This sequence comes from Bacteroidales bacterium, assembly GCA_024763075.1. Taxonomy (GTDB): domain Bacteria; phylum Bacteroidota; class Bacteroidia; order Bacteroidales; family VadinHA17; genus JANTGF01. Next base: position 3,542 of record JANTGF010000154.1, read on the forward strand.
ATTAAAATAGACAGCAACCGAAACCGGATGCAAGAGTATTTTTTTTGGATAATCCTTCTCTAGTAAAAGTTTTACCAGAAACAAAACCATTACCAGAAATAAGAGCGGCTCGGTAGGCAGGTATAAATTCAAACCAAGGTCAGGATAAAATTCCTTTAACTGCAGGGAAACCGGAACAAAAAAGACAATTACAAAAAATATCTTTTCAAGGGAAAAAAAAGCGAGGAGTACCAACAGAAAAGCCAGGGGTAATAAGCTAAACACATAATACCCATAAAATGTAAAAATGCTGTTCACAACTATAAACAACACCGATAAACCGAAGAACAGCCATTTGTTAATGGCCTGGCTACCATGCATTGACAAACCTTTTTCAGGCATTTCTTTTAATTGAATCAAAGAAAATCATTAAGAATAAAGAAAACAAAAAAGCCGAGAAAACAGATAAAATAACAATGTAGGATCTCTTTGGGTAGGCTTTCTTCTCAGGAACTCTTCCTTTAGTGACAATAAATGCATTAGGGAGGTTCTCTTCAAGGCTTACTTTAGCCTGTGTGTATTTATCTTTCAGAAGGCTCAACCGTTCACTTTCATTTCCCAGAAAAGTTGTAAGATAGATATAATCACTGCCATATTCACCCAAAACATCTATTTGATTTTTAAGATCATCGGCAAGTGTTTTTTTACCTTTGGACAAGGCTTCAAGATAAGCTTCATTTAAACCCTTTGACTGGGCAGATATATTGTACAGGCCTTTCTCCCCGATCACTTTCAGTGAATCTTTAAGTATCTGTATGTCCTTTTGAAGCTTCGTATATTCAGTGGAAACAATATTATAAGCATCCCTGGCCCTGGTCTTTTTCATCCGGTTGATCGTTGAGTCAAGAAAAGCAGCAATATCATTTGCCATATTTGCTGCCATAAGGGGGTCTTCATCCAGCACCGATATTTTGATAGACATAAACTCCGTTTTCTTAAAGGCAACGTTCTTTTTCAGTTTACCGTAAATGTGCGTGTACTTGTATTTATCTTCTGGTTTAATGCGATAATGGTCAAACAGATGATATTTTTCAATTAGTTTTTCTTTTATTTCGTCCGAATTCAGGATTTGCAGCAGTTGCTCTGTTTCCTCCTCTTCACCAAAATTAAGAATGTTATTTTTGCCACTTCCCCCTGATGTACTAACCAGCGCCTGGGATACGGAAGTTGAAGAAGCGGGATACAAAACAACAGTGGACCGGAATTTAGGAGTGATCATCAGTGATGCCACTACGGAAACAACAAATGCAATAACAGAAACCTTAATGAGTGGTTTCTTCTTTAAAAGCAGATAGTGAATGAGTTTAAATGAGCTAAAATCAAATTCTTCAGAAGTTTTTTCTCTCATAGATTTGCAGGTTTTTTTACGCTTGTAAAAGCTTAACGAAAAAAGTTAAAAAATAGTATGGAAACTATTCCGCCACAATTAAAAAATAGTTTTTCTTTCCCTTTTGAACCAGAATATATCTATCATTAAGTAAAAACGATGCATCTGTATCCAGCTCAGTGTCCTTCACTTTTTCTTTGTTGATACTTAAACCACCGCCATTTGTTAATCTTCTTAATTCTCCTTTGGAGGTAAAAATACCTGTTTTATCCGTCAGAAGCATCACCAGGGGTAAACCCTCAATAATACCGGTTCTCTCTACATAATATCTGGGTACTCCCTCAAAAACCGATAAAAAAGTTTTCTCATCCATTCTTTTCAATGAATCGGTTGTGCCCTTTCCGAAAAGAATTCCTGAGGCTTCCTTTGCTTTTTCCAGTTCTTCCTGCCCGTGGGTCATGGAGGTAACTTCTTCGGCCAGTCTTTTTTGCAGAATTCTTAAATGAGCTTGTTGCTGATGTTCTGCTATCAGGGCATCTGCTTCTTCCTTTTGCAGCATAGTAAATACTTTAATATACCGTGCTGCATCATCATCTGAAACATTCAGCCAGAACTGATAAAATTTATAGGGAGAGGTTTTCTCCGCATCCAGCCAAACATTTCCACTCTCTGTTTTGCCAAATTTTGTACCATCCGATTTGGTGATCAACGGGCTGGTTAAGGCAAATGCTTCTCCCCCGGTTTTTCTACGGATCAATTCGGTACCGGTAACAATATTCCCCCACTGGTCGGAGCCTCCCATCTGAAGTTTGCAGTTCATGGTTTGAAAAAGATGCAGGAAATCCGTTCCCTGTACCAGCTGGTATGAAAATTCGGTGTAGGACATCCCTTCCTTTGCTTCCGAGCTTATCCTTTTTTTCACAGAATCTTTGGCCATCATGTAATTAACCGTAATGTGTTTGCCAATTTCACGAATAAAATCAAGGAAGCTGTAATTTTTCATCCAGTCGTAATTGTTTACCATTACCGCCTCATTTGGTCTGCCGGAGCTGAAATCCAGAAAGTGTGAGAGCTGCTTTTTTATGCACTCCTGATTATAACGAAGGGTTTTTTCATCCAGCAAGTTCCTTTCCTGTGATTTGCCGGAGGGATCTCCGATCATACCGGTGGCTCCGCCAACCAGTACAATGGGTTTGTGTCCAGCTTCCTGGAAGTGTTTTAAAATCATAATCCCTGCCAGGTTCCCAATATGCAAAGAATCGGCTGAAGGGTCAAAGCCTATATAGCCGCTTGTCTTTTCTTTTTTAAGGAGTTCTTCCGTTCCCGGCATAATATCATGGACCATGCCTCGCCATTTTAGTTCTTTAACAAAATTCATAGTGCTGTAATAATTTCGGGCAAAGATAGCAATATAGAATAAATATCAGTGACCGGAAATACAAAGCCTGGAGCAGCAGATAAAACATACGGTAACCAGCATATAAATATTTTTAAGAAGATTTAGCGAAATACAGCGATGTATCATTCAATATAAAAAGTAACTTTAGAAGAAAATAATTACCCAATACAAATGGCTATATAGGATTTATTAGGTAACTTTACCCTAAAAAGGTAACTATATAACATAGTT
>JANTGF010000155.1 GCA_024763075.1 Bacteroidales bacterium
TTCGTTTTCTTGCATTATGAGCATATGTTCATTATCTTTGTGCAATAATTTAAAATATTTCTAAAATGAATCGTTCAGGAAGAAACAGAAATGCAGGGACCGGACTGGGAAAAGGCCTGGGTTTGGGAGGCGGTCACGGCCGTAACAAAGGTGGTGCTTATGGAACAGGAGGGTATTGTGTTTGTGCTAAATGCGGGGCAAAAGTTGCTCATCAGCAAGGGGTAAAATGCACAACATTAAAATGTCCGGATTGTGGCCATACCATGATCAGGGAAGAACTGCTAAACAAGGCAAAATAGCGTCAGGAGGTTTTATCGTCTGAGTTCGAAATTCTTACCCAGATAAACCCTTCTTACTTCCTCATCATCAGCTAGTTCCTGGCTGGTGCCATACTTCATTATGCTACCTTCAAACAATAAGTATGCCCTGTCGGTGATGGTAAGGGTTTCATGTACATTATGATCGGTAATAAGGATTCCGATCATTTTATCTTTCAGTTTCGAAACAATTTCCTGAATATCCTCCACGGCTATCGGGTCCACACCGGCAAAAGGCTCATCCAACAGAATAAACTTTGGACTCAAAGCCAGTGCCCTTGCAATTTCGGTCCTTCTTCTCTCACCACCTGAAAGCTGAATTCCAAGGCTTTTTCTGATCTTCAGTAAGCCGAATTCATCCAGCAAAGATTCAAGTCTTTCTCTTTGTTCATCTTTTGAAAATGCAGACATTTCCAATACCGCCTTAATATTATCTTCCACACTTAACTTTCTGAACACCGATGCTTCCTGCGCCAAATATCCAATTCCCTTACGGGCCCTTTTATACACCGGTAAACTTGTAATATTTTCTTCATCCAGAAAAATCCGGCCTTCATTTGGTGAAATCAGACCAACAATCATATAAAATGAAGTAGTTTTCCCGGCACCGTTCGGCCCCAACAAGCCTACAATTTCTCCCTGAGAGACTTCAAAAGAAACACCTTTTACCACTGTACGGCTGCCGTATTTCTTAACAATATTCTCAGTCCTTAGTTTCATACCGTTCCATTTTTATTCTTATAAAGATAACGTAAGTTCTTAACACAGCTGAATACTTACACTTTTTCAACTTCCGTATTTTCATTTTCATCCTGGTCCATTTCGGCCTCCTGCTTTGTAATGATCCTCCTTGATATCACAATGCTAACTTCATAAAGAAACATTAAAGGAATACAAACCATAACCTGACTAAAAATATCAGGAGGGGTAATTATGGCTGCCAGAGTCAGGATAACAACAACCGAATGCCGACGGTATTTTTTCAGAAACTCAGGTGTAACCAGACCTACTTTGGTAAGAAAAAAGACCATTACCGGCAACTCAAAAACCAGTCCGCTGGCAAGAGAAATTGATGAAATTGTTGAAATATAAGACCGAAGATTGATCATACTCACAACCTCTTTACTTACCGAATACGAACCCAAAAAGTTCACAGAAAGTGGTACAATAAGGTAATATCCGAATAAAACCCCGGATAAAAAAAGTACAGAACTAAAAAAAACTGCTCCCCTTGCATATTGTTTTTCATTCTGATACAATGCCGGTTTAAAAAACAGCCAGAATTCATAAAATATATATGGAAATGCGGCAATGATTCCAACAATCATGGAAATCATGATATGCGTCATAAACTGACCAGCCATTTGGGTATTAATCACCTGAAACGGGTTTGAATTAATACATAATTTATCAATATGCACCAGTTCCCCTAAAGAACAAAACAGCCGGTTTGTGATAAAATCAGGAGTTTTGGGGTATAAAATAACTTTCGTAAAAATGAAATCTTTAAAAAGAAAAGCGAGAATTGCAAAAACCATAACTGCAAGCATCGATCTTACAAGATGCCACCTCAATTCTTCAAGGTGTTCCAAAAAAGACATTTCATTCGGTAGTTTCTTACCCATAATAACCTTATCTGCTACAATTTATAAATTATACAATTTTCAAGATAAAACTTTTCAAAACTTAATCCATTTTAATAATCACAGTTTTTTTTATTAAACGCCTGAGATCCCCTTAAAACCCGATCAAATAAAGCGATTAAAAGGTTGAAAAAATTTGTATTTCATGCAAAGAAAATAAACTTATTTGTTAGTTATTCATTTTTATTCAAAATATTATGTATATTTATAGGTAGTTTTTATTAAATTTACTTTCAATAAAGGCTCATTTATCATTTGAACAGTTTTATTTTTCTATGACTATTGAAGCGGAAATCTCCTTAACCAAATATTTAAAAAACCATTTTGGTTTTGATAAATTTAAAGGCAATCAGGAGCCTATTATCAGAAATGTATTAGCAGGGAACGACACTTTTGTTTTAATGCCTACCGGGGGAGGAAAGTCTCTGTGTTATCAGTTACCTGCAATAATTTTACCCGGAACGGCCATTGTTATTTCACCTCTCATTGCTTTAATGAAAAACCAGGTGGATGCGATGCGGGCTTTCAGTGAAAAGAGCGGGGTTGCACATTTTCTCAACTCATCACTGACTAAAACAGCCATTCAACAAGTTAAACAGGACGTCACCAGCAAAAAGACCCGGCTTTTATATGTAGCTCCTGAATCTCTCACCAAGGAGGAAAATATCGAATTTTTAAAGAACATTGACATTTCATTTTATGCAGTTGACGAAGCTCATTGCATTTCAGAGTGGGGCCATGATTTCAGGCCGGAATACAGGAGAATTCGTCCGATCATTAATGAGATTGGTACAGCTCCTATGATTGCCCTGACTGCTACAGCCACACCTAAGGTACAGCATGACATTCAGAAAAACCTGGGAATGCTTGACGCAAATGTTTTCAAATCTTCTTTTAACAGACCCAATCTTTTTTACGAGGTTCGTCCAAAAACAAATGCCACAAAAGAGCTCATTCGTTATATAAAAGACAACCCGGGAAAATCGGGCATTGTTTATTGTCTGAGCAGAAAAAAAGTGGAAGAACTGGCAGAAACGCTAAATATAAATGGCATTAAGGCCCTGCCTTACCATGCGGGAATGGATTCCGCCACCCGGAGCGGTAACCAGGATAAATTCCTTATGGAAGATGTGGATGTAATTGTAGCAACCATCGCATTCGGGATGGGTATTGATAAACCTGATGTCCGGTATGTAATTCATTATGATATTCCAAAAAGTCTGGAAGGATATTATCAGGAAACCGGAAGGGCCGGCCGTGATGGAGGTGAAGGAAAGTGCATTACTTTTTACAGTTATAAGGATATTCAGAAACTGGAGAAATTCATGGAGAAAAAACCCGTTGCCGAACAGGAAATTGGCAGACAACTCCTCCTTGAGACCGTTTCATATGCTGAATCATCTGTATGCAGAAGAAAACAGCTCCTTTATTACTTTGGTGAGGCTTATCATACTGAAAATTGCGAATCCTGTGACAATTGCGTACATCCCAAAAAACAATTTGAAGGGAAAGACTATATTGTAAAGGCATTAAAAACCATTGATATCGTACACGAGAAATTCAAGGCCGATCATATTGCAAATATAATTGCAGGGAAAGACAGCTCTGATATTAAAGCGTATAGACATCATAAAATTGATATTTTCGGCTGGGGGAAGGAAAAAGATGAAAGGTTCTGGGGAGCTGTTTTAAGACAGGCCATGATTAAAAAACTCATCGAAAAAGATATTGAATCGTATGGTGTATTGAAACTCACCCCTGATGGAAGAAAGTTCATAAACGAGCCTTATTCTTTTTTGCTTACTGAAGATCATGATTACAATGGGAAAGATGAGGATAACATGAATTCCGGAGGAAAAACTGCAGCAGTTGACGAACCGCTTTTCAATATTCTGAAAGACCTGAGAAAAGACATTTCAAGAAAACTAAACCTGCCACCTTTTGTAATATTCCAGGACCCTTCCCTTGAAGACATGGCAATCCAATATCCGATTACACTGGAGGAACTGCAAAATATTACCGGGGTTGGTGTTGGTAAAGCAAAAAGATACGGGAAAGAGTTTATTGAACTTATCAAAAAACATGTGGAAGAAAATGAGATTCTTCGTCCACAGGATATGGTAGTCAAATCAGTTGTAAATAAATCAGGATTAAAAGTTTACATCATCCAGGCTATAGACAGGAAAGTATCTCTGGATGACATTGCCACAGCCAAAAATATAGATATGAATACGCTGATGGATGAGATTGAATCGATTGTACAATCCGGAACAAGATTGGATATCAGTTACTATATTGATGAAGTCCTGGATGAAGATCATCAGTTTGACATTTATAGCTACTTCAAAGAAGAGGCAGAAGATGAATCAATTGAGGCCGCACTGGAAGAACTGGGTGAAGATGAATATTCCCCGGAAGATATCCGTTTGATCAGAATAAAATTCATGTCGGAAGTTGGTAATTAAGATCCCCTTTAACTGACAGAGAGTTTGACAACCAGAATCAACAACTAAACAAATTATATTAAAATTAAATAAACTTTTTAATTGTGAGTGAAATTTTAAAAATCACAAATTTAAGCAAACGATATAAAAATATCAATGCCATTCAGGATGTTTCCCTGAGTATTGAGAAAGGACAGGTTTATGGTATCCTGGGCCCTAACGGGAGTGGGAAAACAACAACTCTTTCTATTTTAACAGGGATTATCCATTCTGATGCAGGCACTTTTCAATGGTTTGAGAAGAATCCGTCACCCGATTCATTAAAGAGAATAGGCAGCCTTATAGAAACACCAAACTTCTATCCTTATCTTTCACTTTTTCAAAATCTGAAGATTGTTACCCGAATCAAGTCCTGCACTGAAACAGATATCACAAGGGTGTTGGGAATTACCAATCTTCTGACACGGAAACATTCAAAATTCATGACGCTTTCACTTGGAATGAAGCAGAGATTAGGAATTGCAGCCGCTTTATTGGGAAACCCCGATGTACTAGTCCTTGATGAACCTACAAACGGACTTGACCCTGAGGGCATTGCTGAAATCAGGGAAATTATTATAAAGATAGCAAAAGAAGGAAAAACCATCATCATAGCCAGCCATATTCTGGATGAAGTAGAAAAGGTTTGTACTCATGTGGCCATACTTAAGAAGGGAAAAGTCATTAGTTCAGGCAGTGTTAAAAGACTGTTGAGCGGACAAGAAGCCATACATATTGTCACCCAAAAACAGGATGAATTCATAGAGGCCATCGTTAGAGAAGGAATGGTGAAAAATATTGAAAAATCAGAAGATGAATTGATTCTTACACTCAACAAGGGTTATTCGCCCGGAAATTTAAACGAATTTGCTTTTAAAAACGGGTTTGTTCTGGAAAAAATTGAAGTTAAAAAACAAAACCTTGAAACCCAGTTCCTGGAACTTATTAAATAAACCCTTTAAATTTTTATTAGTTATGAAAAGACTTCTTCAGATAGAATCCATAAAAACTCTAAACAATTCAAGTTTCAAGACCATACTTGGGTTACATTTTTTCTTATTTTTTATGGTGATATATGTTTTTACCAGGATAGATATTACCGCCCCGGGTTTTAATACAAAAAACATGTATATGTTCCCCAATGTCTGGGAAATATTTTCATGGATTGCGAGCTGGTTTAACCTTTTGTTCCTGGGTATCATCATTATTATACTAACCGGAAATGAATTTAGTTTCCGAACCATCAGATTGCAGATCATGAATGGTCTGAGCAGAGACGAGTTCATGGCGGGAAAATTAATGGTTATATTTCTTATTGCCGTATGGGCTGCTGTAATCGTCTTTATTTCCGGCATCATTACCGGAATGATATACACAAAGGAAATCAGCCTGCAACTGATTCTGGATAAATCATACATGGTGCTGATTTATTTTGTTCAGGCGCTTGCATATATGAGTTTTGCTTTGATGGTAGCTGTCATTTTCAGGTCTAATGCACTATCCATCATTATGTACCTGCTTTATTTTATTATGATTGAACCCATTACACGTTTGTTTTTCCCAAAACCAATCCGGCCTTTTTTCCCGGTAAAAATAATGAAAGACCTGACTCCCGTACCGGAGTTCCTGTCCATTACATCCAATACGACAGAGATTGACAAGAGTTCTTTAAGCTTTGAATCTATGGGCATTTTTCAGAAAGGTCTTCCCGTTCATATCTCATTATTAATTGGCATATTTTATATTTGTCTATTTCTGTTTATCAGTTTTTGGATCATCAGGAAAAAGGATTTTTGAAATCTGTGAAAGTAAAGCATTAACCCTTAACAGGAAACAAAACAAAATGCCATCCGGAAAAAACAGGATGGCATTTTTTAAAAAATATCTTAACTCTGGTTTAGTCTTTTATGCAACGAACGGAACGACC
>JANTGF010000156.1 GCA_024763075.1 Bacteroidales bacterium
GAAAAAAAGAAAGCATATTTTTATATAAGAAAGGATCAGGAACATTAAAAAATATACTTTTATTTCACACTTCAAATAATAACTTTGCGGATTCATTTTGTCTTGAACGTTCAAATTATTTTTATGATGGAGAGAATAAATGTTAATATCTTCTGTTCAATTTAAGAAAAACTATTATGGGTTCATTTAAACAGGTAATAAGGAAACTTCCTCGTGTTTTCTGGGTTTCAAACTTAATGGAGCTTTTTGAGCGTTGGGCCTGGTATGGGTTTTATAATGCTTTTGCTCTCTACCTTACCTTGTCAAAAGGTTCCGGAGCCCTGGAATTTACGCAACTACAGAAAGGGGCAATCATGGGAACAGGTTCTGCTCTCTTGTATTTTCTGCCTTTGTTTACAGGTGCCATTGCTGACAGGGTAGGTTATAAGAAGGTACTTATCCTGTCTTTCATTTCTTATGTGGCAGGCTATTTTATGGTCAGCCATTTTGAATCCTATCATGCGGTTTATTTTTCCTATATTTTCCTTGCTTTTGCCGGTGCTTTATTCAAACCGATTATTTCTGCAATGATTGCAAAAACAACCGATGAGGAATCATCCTCCATTGGTTTTGGAATATTTTACATGATGGTCAATATAGGTGGATTTATCGGGCCAATGATTTCCGGATTTATATATAAAACAAGCTGGGACCTGGTCTTTTATATTTCAATGATCACAATCGGGATTAACTTTATTCTTGTTTTTTTCCTTTTTAAGGAACCGGGAAGAGAAAAATCAGAAGACAGACTTTTTCAGACTCTCTGGAAGGCCATTAGAAATATCCTTGTCACATTGGCAGACTTTAAGTATGTACTGTTCCTTGTTATCATGACCGGTTTCTGGACTGCTTTCAATCAGCTCTATTATTCTTTTCCTGTTTTTATTGATGACTGGGTTGATCTGGATAAACTGTCTGCTATGTTTGGGTTGCCGGCCGGAACCATTACCGCAGTAACCATCACCAGTACAGATGCATTATTTATTATTGTACTTCAGTTATGGATATCATCTGTTGCTATGAAATATAAACCCTTGCATGCAATGATGACCGGGATTTTGATATTGGCAGGAGGTCTTTTTCTGATGTTTAGCAGCCAGAATGCATGGATTGTTGTGTTTGGTGTGCTGATTTTTGCAATTGGTGAAATGGCCAGTTCTCCCAAGTTTACAGAGTATATCGGAAGAATTGCCCCTTCTGATAAAAAGGCACTTTACATGGGGACTTCATTTCTTCCCATAGCTGCGGGCCATAAGCTGGCCGGCTGGCTTTCAGGAGATATTTATGCAAATGTAGCTGAAAAATTCACCCTGTTGCAACGTTATGTTTCGGAAAACGGACTGGATGTTCCGGCTGTTTCTGATAATTTTAGCCGTTCGGAATATTATTCCAGGGTAGGTGAATTACTCAGGATGGATCAGCACGAACTGACCACCATGCTGTTTCAACATTATAATCCGGATAGAATATGGATGCTATACTCAGGAATTGCTGTTGGGGCAGCCATTGCCTTGTTTCTATACGATGTATTTATTTTGAAAAGTAAGAATGGCAAGATAGGGGCTTAATCCGGATTAAGAAGTGTTTTTATATTTACCTGGTAGTTTGCCCAAAGCCTTGCTTCCCTTACCTGTTACGTAAAGAGTGGACTTTGCACCGATTAAACATCCTGAATTTAAAATAATGATTATTTCACAGATAGTTGCAATCTCAAAAAACAGGGTAATCGGAAAGGATAATAAATTACCCTGGCACATGCCGGATGATCTGGCGTATTTTTTCAGGATGACACGAGGCAGACATATCATTATTGGCAGGAAGAATTACGAAGCCAACGGCAAGGCATTGCCAGATCGGGTTAATATCGTGGTTACCCGGCAAAAAGATTATGAGGCTCCAGGATGCGTTATTGTACATAGCCTGGATGATGCCCTACAGTATGCCCGGACCGCCGGTGAGGAAGAGGTTTTTATTTCCGGGGGGAGTGGGGTCTACATGGCAAGCCTGGATATTACGGACAGGATTTACCTGACATTGATTGATGCAGAAATTGAAGGAGATGTTTTTTATCCGGAGCTGGATATGACCCAATGGAGAACAGCCTCAGAAATAAAACACAAATCCGATGCAAGGAATAAATATGATTATACGTATTTTGTTTTTGAAAGATTAAAAAGGGGGTAATCTTAATTTTTTCAGAATATCAACGATTGAAAGGTAGGTATTCCCCAGAATATTGGGTATATCCTGTTGATCAAACCATACTGCCTCAGTTATTTCTTCTTCTTTCTGAGGGATGGGTTCCTCTGCAAAATCAGTTTCCATTTTGTACCATTGAGTTTTCTTCAAAACCGGAATTTTATTTGCAAAATAAATATGATATGTATCTATATTCTCCGAAGTGATTTTCAGGTTTTTTATCCCTGTTTCTTCCTCGGTTTCCCTTATAGCCCCCTCCATCGGAAGTTCATCCTTTTCAAGTTTCCCCTTGGGTAAATCCCACTTTTCTTTACGTTTGATGAACAGAACCCGGCCTTCCTTATTGTACACAATGCCTCCTGCAGCTTCAACATAATGAAAAACTTTCTTAAATTCTTCAAATAAATGGTTTATATCGGGGTGGAATATGTAAAGTTTTTTAATCTTTGTGATGACAGAATAAAGCTTTAACAGATCAGTAAGTTCATCAGTGTCATAAAACTTATAGAAAAGCCCGTAATTATTAAAGAAATTAGTGGCAAAATCTCTTGTTAAATAAATTATTCTATCTTGATAAAAAACTTTATACATTTGTATTATGAAAGAAAATGTAACTAAGGTAGCTGAATTACTACTGCAAATTAAATCAATTAAATTAGAACCTGCAAACCCTTTTGTTTGGGCATCCGGTTGGAATTCCCCAATCTATTGTGATAACAGGAAAACTTTATCCTTTCCAAAGGTAAGAAATTTTATTAAAAATGAGTTTGTAAATATTATAAGAAAAAAATATCCGGAGGCAGAAGTGATTGCCGGAGTGGCTACGGGGGCAATTGCTATTGGAGTTTTGGTGGCTGATGCACTGGATCTGCCGTTTGTTTATGTCAGGCCAAAACCAAAAGATCATGGAATGGGTAATCAGGTTGAAGGTGCTCTTCTCCCGGGGCAGAAAGTAGTTGTTGTTGAGGATCTTATTTCAACCGGAAACAGTAGTTTAAATGCAGTGGCAGTACTTCGAAAAGCACAAAGTGAAGTTTTGGGAATGGTTGCTATATTTTCCTATAAGTTTTCGCTGGCAGAAGAGAATTTTAAAAAAAATAACTGTGAGCTTATTACTTTAAGTAACTATCCTGCATTACTTGAATTGGCTTTAAAGACAGGTCAGGTATCCCCTGAGCAACTGGAGACCCTGAATGACTGGAGAAAAGATCCGGGAAGCTGGACACCTTAAAATGATCAATAAAAGTTTGGTTTATGACAAAATTTGAAAGCAGAATAGGAAAGATAAAACATGATCAGGAAAAAGTTTATAATTTCCTGTCGGATTTTAAAAATTTCAAACAATTTTTACCTGAAGATAAGGTCAAAAACTGGCAGTCAGAAGGAGATACATGCTCTTTTTCTGTAAGTGGAGTCGGGGAAGTCGGTTTGAAAATGATAGAGAAGAATCCATCCGAACTGATTAAGATTACAGGTACAGGGATGGCAAATATAGAGTTTTATCTTTGGATTCAGCTAAAAGAAGTGGAGAAGGAAGATACTCGTGTAAAATTAACTATGAAGGCTGATTTGAACCCTATGATTAAAATGGTTGCTTCAAAGCCACTTAAAAGTTTCCTGGAACTTATGGTAAAGTACATGGAAGAGTTTTCCTATGATTTGCCCTGAGAATCAGGCGCCTGAAGAAATTCAATCTCTTTAAACCCATAGTACGAAAGTTTACCGGAAACACAGGTTATTTCGAGTTGCCCGCTTTCCCGGATTCCGGTTATGCGCCCTTTAATAATCCTGTTTGCTGTTTTAAAAGAATGGATCTCATTGAAACGATATATGTGAGAAAGATAGTTTTTGTTTATTTCGGAGTAATTCTGGTTAAAAAGTAATTTATAATAGTAGTTAAAGTGTTGAATGAGTTTTTGAAGGATCTCATTTAATTTATATTCACTTCCCGTTTCCCTGAGCAGAGAAGTTGGGTTGTAAATGTTTTCTGGGAAACTTTTCTGGTTTACATTGAGACCTGTTCCTATAACAGAGTATTCAAACCGGTTGCCTGTAAATGAGTTTTCAATTAAAATACCTGCTATTTTGTCATTATTTACATAAATGTCATTGGGCCATTTTATCCGCACATTTTGTACAAACTCATTTACGAGATCACGGATGCTCAGGGCGATGATTTTTGAAAGGTAAAACTGCTCGGAGGGTTCCAGAAAATCAGGTTTTAAAATGATACTCAACGTTAGGTTTTTGCCAGACTCACTTTCCCATGCATTGCCTGCCTGGCCTTTACCTGAGGTTTGTTGTCTGGCCAGAACTATCAGCCCTTCGTCAGGTGGATTGTCCGAAACCAGATTCAGGGCATAATCATTTGTAGATTGTACTTTCTCTAATTGAATTATATGTTTGCCAATAGCCTGAAAAGTCATTTAAAAAACTGATTAATGTTGTGAAAGTATAAAATTTATTCGGATTGGCATTTAAATTGATAGATGTTTCCTGTAAGTTATTGAAATAGTATTATACATAGTTAAAAAGTGATATTATTTCAGTATTTTTGTAAGATAAATTGAATTAATGAAAGTAGGTAATACAGAAACAGATAAACTTATTGGCTCAATAGCCGAGGGAATTTTTAAGAAAAAAGGGAAAAGAGTTGTAACTTTGGATTTAAGGGATGTTGAAAACTCTATTTGTAAATACTTTATTTTGTGTCACGGTGAATCAACAACGCAAACTGCAGCCATCGGCGAATCGGTCGTAGAGGTGGTCAGGAATGAAATTGGAGAGAAACCTTTGCACAAGGAGGGCTTTCAGCTTGCAAACTGGGTATTATTGGATTACGGTGATGTGATTGTACATATATTTCTGGAATCTTATAGAGAGCTTTATCGTCTCGAAGACCTTTGGGCGGATGCGAAATCTGAATTAATAAGTGAAGATATATTGAGGACTGAATAAACATATAATGGAAGAGAAGAATAAATTGAAAATGAATCCCATGTCAGGGAAAAAAAATGAAAAGGGGAACAAACCCAAATTTAATATCTATTGGGTTTACGGAATTCTGGCCGTTTCATTTATTTTGATAAATCTGCTGTTTTCAGGATCAGATGTGAGAAAAATAGACTGGAGCAGGTTTGAGAAAATGGTTGAAGACCATGATGTTGAGAAGATTGTTGTAGTTAATAAGGAAATTGCACAGGTTTACATAAAATCGGATGTCTGGAGTGGAGGGAAATATGAAGATCTGAAGCCAAAGGGCTTTAATTCCTGGACAGCTACCGGTCCGCAATGCTATTTTAATATAGGTTCTATTGATATTTTTGATACCAAACTGGATAAGGTTCAGAAAAAGTTTAATTATTCTGATACCGACAGATTACGGGTGTCATATGAAACAAAAAAAGATATTTTTGGTGAAATTCTTGGATGGATTCTGCCATTGGTAATTCTGGTAGCTGTATGGTTATTTATTTTTAGAAGAATGGGTGGTGGAGCCGGAGGTGGCGGTGTTGGAGGTGGCATTTTTAATGTTGGAAAATCCAAAGCAAAAATATTCGACAAGGATGCTACAACCGTAAAAGTGGATTTTAAAGATGTTGCCGGCCTGGCGGAAGCAAAAGTGGAAATTGAAGAAATTGTGGATTTTCTGAAAAATCCTAAGAAATATACCGAATTGGGTGGTAAAATTCCAAAGGGTGCTTTGTTGGTAGGTCCTCCGGGTACCGGTAAAACCCTGCTCGCCAAAGCAGTAGCCGGCGAAGCCAATGTGCCTTTCTTCTCCATGTCAGGTTCAGATTTTGTTGAGATGTTTGTGGGAGTAGGTGCTTCCAGAGTTCGTGATTTATTTAAACAGGCAAAAGAAAAAGCTCCCTGTATTGTATTTATTGATGAAATTGATGCAGTAGGAAGAGCCAGAGGCAGAAATCCAAATTTTGGAGCAAATGATGAAAGAGAAAATACATTGAATCAGCTTCTTACTGAAATGGATGGCTTTGGAAGCAATGC
>JANTGF010000157.1 GCA_024763075.1 Bacteroidales bacterium
GACCTTTTGGCCTTTGCCATGACAGATATCGTAACCGAATAACCCGGTTTTGCCTGAAAAGGATAAAATGAAAGGCCCGGACCTTTCCCGGCTTCAGGAGTGACCATTCGGATGGAATGTTCTCCCTCAAAGGAAACCCGTGAATCAAGGAAGTAGGTACCTCCGCGATCCCCATGAAAACGGGCATAGGAACCGGTTGCGACTCCCGGACTATGGAACTCCTCAAATCCCGAATTATAATACATATTCTCAGCATGATATTCAGCCTTATCGGGATTTTCTTTATTCACCGGGATTTTGTAGACCCTACTGCCAAAACCATCGATCATATCACTGATTACTCTCCCTTTTATTTTTACTTTTCTGTCCCCGAAAACCAGCCGGGCGAATTTTGCAGAATATGATTTGTCCAGCTGAATTTTGAGAGGTACCGGTTTATTCTTAACATTCACCGCAACAATGGTCAGATGATTACGGTATTTAACTGCACGCACACGAATACCGGAACTTAAGCTTTTTACCTTTCCAACTACATTTCCCATGATCAGTTCCGGCGAGATTTCAGCTATCTCATGAGCCATATCAGAACAGGTATTCCACGCCACAACCGATTTCGGAAAAAAATTCAATCCATGACGCACAAAGTATTGAATTCCAGTTGCCCCCTCCACAATTGCCTGATAGGTCATTGACCTTATTTCCCCTGCTGTAGGTTCTCTTCGCCACCACTCTGCACCACCGAAAGCCTGAGGAACCATGAAAACCGGTTTTGAATAAAGGAATTCTTTTTTCAGGCGTTTGGTAACCCGTTCTACATCAGTAACCGGATACGTGGGTACCGGGTACGGATCAGCCATAACAATATCCATTGCATCAGCATAATCCCGGGCTTTGGATGGTGTCATAAAAACCATTGTAACCGGATGATAAGGATCTAAATTCCTGATTAAGTTATACATTTCTTCCAGAGGTTCAGGAGGAATCCCCTGGCCTACAGGCTCATCTGACATATACCATGCCAACAGGGCAGGATGATCTCTGAACTCCAGAATTTCCTTGACGAGCAGAGCCTTTTTCTCATCCATCGTAAGTTCCCCGGGCCTTCCGGATTTAACTCCGCCGCCACCTGCAACACTTAACAGATTAAAATGCACTTTCATCCCCAGAGCTGCACATCGATCCATATAAGCCCTGCGTTCATTCAGGGTAGCATCCTGAATTCGCTGATATGGAGACATCATATTAAATCCATTTACCACCTCCTCTTCTGCAAGGGTGGGCTGAACAGGCGAATAACAATAAAACCCGAATGGGAAAAAGGGTTCATTATCTACGATCAGACCACCTGTAAGCCGGTTTATTTTAACTTCATTGTATTTTGGAACAAGTTTTTCCACAAAAAACACTACTTCCGTTGATTCACCGTTTTTTTTCACCAGCCGGCAAAGCATCTCATTTTTCCCCGGTTCAAGATCAATAATCGGGATCATACATATATTTATTCCGGACCTCACAGATAACATTTCACCTCTCTGGTAACCGTTAAACTCCAGCTCAACTCTTTCAATTTTTCCTACAACTCCTGAAGAAAGAATAATAACCACACCTGCCTCCGGTTCTTCTGTGTAGTAGTTATGTTCTGTAAATACTTTCAATTCCTGACCGTTAACTGACCAGGCAAAAGAAACCAATATCCAGAAAAAGGGAATCACCCGTTTATTACACCATATATAATACCATACCTTGCTAATCATTTCTTAATCAGATTTATGCTGATACCAGAACCGCTCAATATCTTCCAAAGATCGACCCTTTGTTTCCGGCACTTTTTTTACTGTAATCCAGATAGCTGGTGTACACAGCAGAGCAAATATCCAGAAAGTCCAGGAAGCACCCACATTTTCAAGTAACCATGGAACGACCTGACCAACAATCACATTTGCCATCCAAAGTGAAAGGGAAGCAATCGCTATCGCCCTTCCTCTGATCTTTGTGGGATAGATCTCTGAGAGCAGCACCCATACCATGGGTCCGAATCCATATGCAAAACTGGCGATAAATAATAATATGAAAACCAATACCCAAATTCCGCTATCCATACCGGCCTGAAACATAATTCCCACCATAATAAGGGAAAATGCAGCCATGGACACTCCCACGATCAACAAAGGCCGCCTTCCGAACCGGTCAACCGTTGCAATGGCAACAAAAGTAAACAATACATTCACCAGGCCAATGGTTACCTGGCCACCCAGTGCATCGTTCAGTGTAAACCCGGCTTCATTTAAAATTTTCGGACCATAATAAATGATGGCATTTATTCCACTGAACTGCGATAAGACAGCCAGTGAAATACCAATTAAAAGAGCCGGCCTCAATTCGCTTCGAAATAATTCCCGAACAGATTCACCTTCCAGTTTTATCACCTGTTTGATCTGATCAATCTCAAAACGAGCCGTTTTTTCATCAGAAATCCTCATAAATGATTTCAATGCTTTTTGATCAAGATCTTGTTTTACCAGCCACCTCGGACTCTCAGGAACAAAAAACAAACTTAATAAAAACATCCCGGCAGGTATCATCTCACTTCCAAACATTCCTCTCCAGACCTGTTCACCAATTACATAAGACAATATACTATCTCCCTGAAACTGATTTGTTATCGAAAGGTGATTCAGCCATGCATTCGAAAAATAAGCCAGGAGAATACCCAGGGTTATTGCCAGCTGATATACGGATACCATTCTACCTCTTACCTCCGGGGGTGAAAATTCAGAAATAAAAAGAGGCGAAAGAACAGAGGCAATCCCCACTCCCAGCCCCCCCAGAATACGATAGAGGATAAGTCCCTGATATGAACCGGAAAGCATACAACCCAGGGCACTCAGAAAGAACATTGAAGCTGCAAGCATCAAAATCGGTTTTCTTCCAAACTGGTCACTTAAACGGCCAGCAACCATGGCACCAATCAGACAGCCAACAAGGGCTGAGCTCACATACCAGCCCAACTGAACACTATCCAGACCAAACTGAACCTCAACAAATTCAATGGTTCCTGAAATTACTGCGGTATCAAAGCCAAAAAGGAAACCTCCCAGCCCGGCCACAAAAGCAATAAAAACCAACATTCCTCTTTTATATTCCGGCTTCGACATATTTAAATTTTTAATCTCTGAAATTACAACTATTTCGCGGATTTTTCATCCCAGGGCACCAATGGAGAAGGGTAATAATTAATTCCCAGGGCCTGCATACGTTTCCCATGCTTTCCCAGCCTTACCTTATATTCATCCCAGCTTCTGTCAGCAGCAGGAGTCCATCCGATCTCGGCCAGTCCAGGCAAACGCGGGAAAACCATATATTCCAGATCATTCATATTGGTGATGGTTTCTGTCCATAAGGGCGCTTCCACCCCCAGGATATCCTCTTTAGTGATTCCTGGAACCAGTTTTTCAGGATCCCAGCTGTATGAGCTGTCCACCTCAACATAAGCTGCCCAGTGTAAACCCAGTGTAGTGGTTGAATCATACTGCATATCCAGATAAGCACGTTTAGCAGGTGACATCAGTACCTTTGCACCCTGACCCACTCCCTTTTTTGCATTTTTTGCCAGCGACCAGTACTGAACCACCGTATTGGGCTTTAATGCACTGTGGGCAATTTCATCCCAGCCGATAACCATTTTCCCATGTTTTAAAACAATTTCCTGTACCCGGTTGATAAAAGGGATGTATTCCTTCATAGGAGTAACATGTGACTCATCACCTCCTATATGAATATAAGGACCCGTTGTCATGGAAGCCAGTTCACCAATTACATCATCGATAAATGTATAAGTTACCTCCTTCTTTGTACAAAGTGTGCTGAAGCCTACCCTGGTACCGGTATATAATTTCGTGGCTTTCCCATTGCAATTCAGTTCCGGATAAGAGGACAATGCAGCATTCGTATGCCCCGGCATATCAATTTCCGGAACAATGGTAATAAACCTTTCAGCAGCATAATGTACCAGGTCTATATACTGCTCCTGGGTGTAGAAACCTCCTTCACCACCACCGACTTCCGTACTTCCTCCGTGTAATGTCAGGTTTGGCCATGATTTGATCTCAATCCGCCAACCCTGGTCATCGGAAAGATGCAAATGCAGATAATTAATTTTATACAAAGCCAGCTGATCAATGAACTGTTTTACATCTTCCACCCCGAAAAAATGTCTAGCCACATCCAGCATGGCACCGCGGTATTCATATTCCGGATAATCCAGGATGGTTCCCGTACCTATGAGCCAGGGTCCTCCTGCGTGAGTCTTTAATTCAATTTCATCCGGCAAAAGCTGACGGATTGTTTGTACACCATGAAACAATCCTGCCGGTTGGTTTGCTGTCAGTTGAACCATCTTTTCAGTAATCACCAATTCATAGCCTTCTTCACTCAGATTCTTGTTGTCAGTCAGGCTAAGATAAATATTCCCTGATTTTGGTTTTTTAAGAGTTGATTTTACCTGTACAGGAAAACCGGTAGAAGGTCTCAGAATTTCTGCAAGATACTTTGCCGTACTTTCAATCCCATCCGATCCCTTGTTGAAATAAATCCTGGTTTTATTTGTGATCTCAAATGAACTATTGGTTGCCGTAACCGAAACGGGTTTCGGGATCAGGGTTTCTTTTGATAAATCAACCGGGGTTTTCTTTACACAAGATGTTGTACTTATGAATATCCCAGCGATTAAAAGTATATTCATTAAAATCTTCCTTTTTTTTCTGCTCATAATTCTATATTTAACTTATTAATAATCATTATTTTATAAAAATATTATTATTTTTCCCACACCAAACCATCGGGCCGGATATGCCATAATTTTCCATCATTTGATGAAGGCAGGCTTATTTCATACAAATTATCAGTTGTTTGAATAACAGGTAGTTGTTTAGCAGCAGGAAAGTCTTTCAGACTCAGTCCAAGCTCTGTTACCCTTGTTGCATATTTTCTGTTTTTTGCAAAATATTTATTCTGAGCATGATAAACCTTGCGGAGTTCCCATTTGATTATTTCATCAGGATTCTCTATATATTTTACATGATCTCCACCCACTTCATTATCAGAGAATTGCAGAAAGCCCCATGTTTCAGGAACATGCATATTAATGACTCCTTGCGGAGACCATACCCAATTATCTTCGGGCAATGATTTTCCGGTGGACGGATTTTTGCGTTTCACATATTTACCATCTACAATATCAGTGGTCCACTCCACTCTTGAAAAGTTAATTCTCCACTGTTCACCATCCTTGGGTTTTCTTCCCTCCCTGGCACATTCCTTCAGTATTTTCCAGGGCATGGCAATTTCAACTGTCCATTTCTCATCTTTGGTATTTGGATCGTTAATTGTGCCATAAACTTTTACGGCAGTTTTCATCCCGTTTATATCCCATGCGTTAATAGCAGGTCCTCCATCCCGGTATGGTTTGGAAAGCAACAAATCCCATTCGGTGCTGAATGCGTTCATTTCAAACTCATAATAGTTATGGGTATCTCCATCAGGGTCAATAAAAACCTCAAAATCATTATCATAGAAAATTACCGTATCCCGCTGACGAAGTGTCGCCCAGATCTCCGGATCTTCCAACTCTGCCGAAATGTACAGATAATCATTATCCCAGAGCATTTTCGCCCTTGTCCGGAAACGGGGTTCCGGCTTTTTATCTCCCTCAATATCTTTAAAATAATCGGTCCACTCCGCTTTGTTCCAGGCATCTTCGTCCAAAACACCATCAATTTTCAAGGCAGCAGGGGTTTTGTAACAAACGTAATGATTCGGTGCAAACTTAAAATCCTGTTTATTAATATTACTTTCCGAATTATCCGGATTGTTTTTTTTCTGGTCACCAGTACAACCTGATACTGAAAGGATTGCCGCAAACAGGAATAAAATAATTGAATTTTTCATGTGTTTAAAATTTTGTAATTTGTTAATAACAAAGCAATTCCAAAATTTCTGCACACATGGAACTGCTTCGCTCTCTCATGAACTTGT
>JANTGF010000158.1 GCA_024763075.1 Bacteroidales bacterium
ATTTTATCAAAATAGCTCTGGTGTTTGATACAGGTAAAGTTGGCGCCTCTGAATAGCGAACGGTGTTAAGGTCTTCATTATAAACAATGTAAAGGTCGTTCCCCTCTTTGGGATTGTACCGGATCCGGACATTGGCAATCACAGCATTGATCCCGCTGTTGTATTGAACAAATGAAGCTATGGCGATCTTCGTACTCGGCATGATCAGTACCTTAAAACGTGCTATATGCGACTGAAAATGCTGGTCGCGGTCGGCAAAGCTTCCAACGGTATAAATATAGGATGCGCTGAGGCTCAGTTTTGGGGAGATATTCCAGTAGGGAGAAATAACGGCAGAAAGCAGCATGCCGTCATAATATTGTCCGGTGGTAAGGGTGTTATAGAAATAAATCTTACGTGCATTGGAAGTGTTCAGAGACAGTGTCGTGTATAAAAAGGTGTAATTTCCGTTCGGCACATAGGCATCGGGTGCAAGGTAAAAGGTGTCTGTCACACTCTCATAGTCGAGATTTATTTTTGCCGTTCCTTCCATACCGCTTTTTGCCATAAAAGTCCATCCGGGACTGAGAACAGCTGTTTCCGTTGAGTTATTCATGTTCCGTTGTACAAGCATCCCTTCCAGGAACACCTTATGATTGATCAGTTTGCTTTCCTTGCCGGGAAACCATCCGTACCATGTACGATCGTACAATTTGGTGAAGTTATGACGTAACTCAAATCCCACCACCGGATCGTAATCAACTCCTGCCCGTGAGATATTCACATTGTATCCCAAACCTTTTTCTGTTCTTCGTTCCCATCCGATCCTGAGCCGTGAAGGTGCAAGGGATAAGGGTTTGTTAGCCTTTTGGTCTTCAAAGGTCTGTGCCCACATCACATTCAGAAAATCATTGCCGAACAGATTGAATATTCCGTCCAGTCCGTAAGCTACGTTATAGGTGCCGTTCATGCCCAGTCTCGTGGTGACGATCCCTCCGATATAAGTGTTTTTATTGATGACCTGGCGCTTGATCCTGACGATGCCAAAGTTTTCGGAAGGCAGATCAAGGTGGCTTACGGCAGCCGTTTGCATGTCCAGGATGCCAATGTCCCAGGGTCCGGTACGGCCCACCAGTCTTACCCCTGCATATATTGGCACCTGTTCTCCCTGTACCAGTCCTATGCGGCGACTGTAAAATAAACGGTTGAAGTTTTCAAAATTGAAATTGAAATTGCTGGAACGCTCCTGGAAAAAAGGTCTTTTTTCAGGATAGAAAAGAGAAAACCTTGTCAGGTTGATCAGTTGGTCATCCGCCTCCACCTGGGCAAAATCGGGATTTACCGTGATATCCATAGCCAGATTGCTGGTCAGGCCGTATTTGATGTCTCCGCCTGCCTGGAAGCGGGGTTTGTTGTGGGGTATATAGGCATCGCCCGCTTCATTCAGCAGATGATCCTGCTGCACCCCTCCCAGGATATAAGGAGCGATGTAAATGGGTTTGCGGCTTTTTACATTTTCAAAAACTACCTTCTGTGCCTGGGAAGGCTTAAAAACACTCCAGAAACCCCATTGCTGTGAGATGGTAGGAAAAGAGATCATTTCATTCTTACGGGCAATACGGCGCCAGGAGATCAGACCCATCGTCACTTTTCCATTCACCTCCTGAAAACGAAGACTGGAAAAAGGGATGCGTATTTCGGCAAACCATCCCTCCTCATTAATGACGGTTTTGGCATCCCAGAAGGTGTTCCAGTTGAAATTCAGGGGGAAAGCGAATCCTTTGGGTTGTGCATCATTGAAAACCGTGAAATCCGTCCTCAGTCCTGCAGGAGAAGTAAAGAAACCTACGCCATTTTCATTATCATTATAAGTGTCCAGGATAATTCCGATCCAGTCATTGGCAGAAGAATTTTCGTCCCTTTTCATGGAGGGCATCCGGATCCCGGAGGGATCTTTATCATAGAGCTTACCTGCAAAATAGAGGTATTCATCGTCAAAAGCAACAAATATCTCGGTTTTTTCCGAAGGTTCCTTACCGGAAAACGGGCTTTGCATGGTTACCGGCAATTGCCGGGCCTCTTTCCAGGCCGGTTCATCCGGCATACCGTCAAATTTTATGGTTCCGGTCAAACGGGGAATCCCGACCGGATCCTGAGCGGTAACGAAAATACAGGATAATAGGAAAACGAATAGTAATAGGTGATGCTTTGTTTTCATAGGACTGCATTTTCTTAAAACACATCCATTATGCCAGATTGAGCCTCAGGTGTGCATCGATAAGCATGGCCTGCGCATGTACATCATAGGGACAGGCCTGTTCACAGTATCCCTCACAGTCAATGCAATGATCAGCTTTTGGGCCTTTAAAATCATTGTATTTCCGCAGGGCATACGCTTCATTTCCGTTCCCCACATGGTAATGTCTGTAACGCAGGAGTTTGTTGATCGGCACCTTATGCGGGCAGGCGCTTTCGCAGATGCCACAGGCATGGCGGCAATAAAAAGTACCGTAATCCTCCTGATAGGCTCTCATCAGTCTCGTATCCCTGGATGTTAATTTTTGTCCTGAAAGGGCTACAATCTTCTGTATGTCGTCGTAGGATTTGAAACCATACAGATAGGTATTCACATTGGGATTATTTAAAACAAATTTCACTGCTGAATCCCGGAGTTCATATTCGGTTTTTATCCCGTAGTTTTCCTTAAACCGGTCGAAATCCTTGACCTCTTTTTTCAATTTATTGATTACCCGGGTCGGTTTTCCCTCCGGGATGGTATCATTATAGAATTTCGTGGCAAAAGCGATCATGGAATTATACCGGGATATCGGGTTCCCTTTCATCACCAGAGTTCCAATATCCTTTTTATGGCATGCTTCCAGGATCCGTTCTCCCTGATCATGCTGAAGAAAATTATATACCAGCAATATAAGATCAAAACGTCCGTCATCAATGGCGGTTTGCAATATCTGTTCCATGGTTTCTTTGGGTTCATCCAGCCAGTAACTTCCATGGCAGGCGACGCCACGAAAACGAACCTTGCCTTCGCGTTTTAACTGTTCAAATGCAGCATGAAAGGCCTCGTTCTTAACCAGCCCGGACGAAGAGGCACTTTGCATCATAAAGCAGTCCACATAGTCGGTCTGTAATTTTTCAAAAGAGGTGTAAAAGCTTTGTAACACATCCTTTTTAGTGAATTTTCGATTAACGAGGATCTCAGGTTTGTTGATTTCCTTGGGGAAAAACTTTACGGTAATAAAAACCGATTCCCTGTCCACTCCTTTAATGGCTTTCCCCACGGATGCTTCATTGTTGTACATCGGGGAAGTGTCTATATAGTTCATTCCTGCCTTCAGCAAATTCTCATGGAAGTTATCCTGCTGATTTGAAGACCCGATACCGATGCGCGAAACTTTAAACCCGGTTCGTCCAAGGATACTGTATTCTTCGATTTTGGGAGTTTGATCTTCAACGCTCCGGAAGCTGGCCGGTGTTTTTGCAGAGATCCCTGCGCCTACCAGACCGGTAGCCGAAACTTTGAGGAAGTTGCGGCGATTCATTTCATTGAGGGTTTTTGTTTTCATAATTAATAATTTTAACCTATGTATCTGTTTATTCGTTCAATGCGTGAATAGAAAAACTTCAGCATCATTCTATCATTCTGGTATTCTATCCCCGCAGTAGCGGAATTTCGCTTCGCTCAACATTCTATCATTTAACTTTTTTGTACCTGTATCCAATATTCTCCCCCATTTTACTAACTATCCTGCCATCGTTTAATGTATCAAGTTTTGCTTCATACGTTTTTCCGATGTTTTCAGGATAAATAGTCTGTGTATAAGTGAAGCGAACTGTTTTTCCGTCAAAAGTATAGTTTGCTATAAATGCGGTTAATCCATTGTAAATTTTAAGAAATTCTTCACGGGTCGGAGGATTTGATACTGAGTCCGGGAAAGTTTTTCGAAATCCGCACTGAATCATTTTTCCGGTTTCTAAAAATGTCACATACGTATCCTCACCTGAAAAATAGGCAAGTTCATTTCCCAATGAATCCACGGCACCTAAAAATCTCCAGGTACCAATGATTTTGTCCTTATTTTGAACTGATTGGACTGCAGTCTCTTTTTGCTTGTTTGGCTGACAGGAAAAGATTGACAGGATGATAATGCTAAAAATAATGTTTTTCATGACTTAAGATTTTAAAGTTTTACATTTTATTTAATAGATGCAATATATTCTTCCAATGCCTGACGGATGGATGTGTAGGTGATGCCAAGATCTCTTTCGGCTTTACTGCCGTCAGCTTTGAAGCCTTCTTTCATCACCCTTATCTGATCTGTAGCCATGCCCCATACAGGGGGCTTTTTTATCAGGTTGGCAATCCCTGTCAGAAGATATGCATTCATCAGCGTCATAAAATCCGGCATGTTCATCCCGGGCAGAGGAACGCCTGAAATATCGCTTACCATTTTGCTCACTTCTCCGTTGGAGGCATGGTATTTTCCAAGCAGATATCGTTCCCCGATATTATCTTCTTTTTCAGCAGCTTTTATAATTCCTTCGGCAACATCTTTTACATATACATAGGTGAGTACGGAGTTCACAAGTACCTTGGCAGGTAATTGTCTGTGAATGATACGCAGGTAAAATTCCGCTGTAGCTTTTGTATCACCGGGACCGATCACTGCACAGGGATTAATCCCGACAACAGGTAAGTTTTTCTTTTTATGCAGTTCCCATACGATCTGCTCACCTTCGGTTTTGGTTTGAAAATATTTTCCTATCGGTGTTCCCGGTTTACTTTTTTCAGTAAAAGGAGAATCTTCGGGAACGCCAAAAGTGCCGACCGTACTTACATGTACAATTTTGGAAATGTTGTTTTCCAATGCGCTTTCCATGACATTCCTGGTCCCGGTGACATTAGTGTCTTTGTAAAGCCTCTTGTTCGGGATCCAGAAATCATAGAGCCCTGCCAGGTGCATAACCCAGTCGCACCCTTTCATGCCCTGTAAAAGAGACTCCTTGTCGAGGATATTCCCTTTTACGAGTGTAGCCCCCCGCTTTTCTAACAGCTCACTATTTTGATTGGTTTTTCTTACCAGGCACACCAGCTCGTGATCCGTTTGAGACAACCGGTTGATAAGATGTGTACCGATAAAACCAGTGGCCCCTGTGATAAATATTTTCATGATGTCTGTTTTTAAGTTAAAATATTATGTTTATTAATTTAAGATGTGTTAATAAATGATTTGGTTATACTTTTAGTTATTTATTCAGGATCAGCTTATCCCTTATTTCTTTCCAGGTGATCAGATGTATATGGTTTTTTTCAAGAAGGTCTTTGCATTTCTTACTGGTGAAGAAATTAAAGTCCTCATTTCTCCAGGTTGATCCCCAATCAGGTTTATTTACAGTGATCCCCTGCATTTCCATATTATCATAAGCTGCATGCAGGAGGATAATATTCAGGCCATATTGTAAAGAATCCAGTTTTTCAGTATAGGTTTTTTCCAGCCCGTACTTATAATCTTCGGGCATAGCCATGAACAGGTAGTTGACCCAAATATCCTCATCGTTGAAAATTGTCTTCAGGTCAATATGGAAATAACCAGCAACATAGCTACTTAATAGTACAGGTAGCTTGTACTCCCTGCCCAATTTTGCAAATATCTTTAGAAATTCAGGCTTCAGATACAGACTAAACATATGACTGTCAAGATGTGTAGGATGCATGCCGAATGCAATGGCCCTGTCGATTTGTGCGCGAAGCTCATTTTCAACTTCCTGTGTCGTTGCTTTCTGCTGGAGTCCCTCAAAGCCTTCATAAAAGAAACCTTGTTCATTGACCAGCCCCGGCACCTCATTTGCCGGAAGAACGGGTCTCCATTTGTACAATTCCCATTCACTGGTCAGGGTGAGATGCAATCCCAGGTCTGCCTCCGGGTGAGATTTTGCATAGGCAGCAATTTCAGGGAACCAGGGACAGGGCA
>JANTGF010000159.1 GCA_024763075.1 Bacteroidales bacterium
CTCCTGTTGTATTTATACATCTCAAATCTGGAAACTTCCGGCTTTGAAGGCCAGTAATTATTCGAAGTATTTACATCGGCTGTTTCAAGATGCGGATCCAGGGCAATGCTTTTAACCTTTTTGTCAAAATAAAAAACTTTGGAAATTTCCTCGTTGTTTTTCCTCCAGATCTCAGCAGGTATCCTGATTTCCTTAGAGCTGTCATCATCAAAAGTAAACTCCAGAATAACAGGCATGATCAGGCCACCAATATTTTTAAAACTCAGTTCATAAAAATAGCCATCCATTTTTAACAATTGCTTTTCCTGTTCACTGGCCGATTCCAAATATTTCTGATAGGTTTTTTTGTCCTGCTCAGTGATTTCATATTTATCGTAATCCGAATAAAAATCTTTGAGACTGACATCCTGTTCGACAGCTGTTTTCAGACTTTTTCTGTTTTTAGTAATACTGACAGGTTCGGGAGTATTTTCAGCTTTCCCTTTTTGAACTTTCTTTTCAATCTCCGGATTTTGTGAATTTACCTGAAAGATCCGGATTTTCTCCAATGAAATATCCACATTATCAGTAGTATAGAACCACCCTCTCCAGAACCAGTCCAGGTCAACAGCAGAAGCATCCTCCATGGTTCTGAATAAATCTTCCGGGGTAGGATGTTTGAACATCCATCTTTGGGCATATTGTTTAAAGGAAAAATCAAAAAGCTCCCTGCCCATCACAGTTTCCCTCAAAATATTTAATGCAGTGGATGGTTTGGAATAGGCATTGGCACCAAAATTAAAAAGGGATTCTGAGTTAGTCATAATGGGTGTAAGGAACTTTTTATCCCCACTCATATAAAATACAATATCTGCAGGAATTCCTTTTGAATGCGGATATTTATGATCCCATTCCCTTTCTGCAATTCCCTGCAAAAAGGTATTTAATCCTTCATCCATCCAGGTCCATTGCCTTTCATCGGAATTTACGATCATAGGAAAAAAGTTATGCCCCACTTCGTGAATAATTACACCCAGCATTCCGTATTTGGTTCTTTCTGAATAGGTACCATCGGCATCGGGCCGCCCGCCGTTAAAACAGATCATCGGATATTCCATACCGATATTATTTGTATGAATGGACTGTGCTACGGGATAGGGAAAGTCAAAAGTATATTTTGAATAAGTCCGGATGGTATGTGCAACCACTTTGGTAGAATACTGCCCCCACAGTGGGTTCCCTTCTTTTGGGTAAAAGGACATGG
This sequence comes from Bacteroidales bacterium, assembly GCA_024763075.1. GTDB lineage: Bacteria > Bacteroidota > Bacteroidia > Bacteroidales > VadinHA17 > JANTGF01. The sequence goes on from JANTGF010000159.1 coordinate 1,244, forward strand.
CCATAACTGTCCGGTCTCCGAATTTCACTCCCATCGCATCCCAAATAAACTTCCTTGAAGAAGCAAAAGCAAAATCCCTTACATTTTCTGCTTTGAAATGCCATGTTCTTGTTTTGGATGCTTTGGTTTTCTCATTTTCCTTTGCCTCGTCTTCCGTAACGATCAGTACCGGAGTGGATGCTGTTTTTGCATCATTCAGCCTCGATCTTTGTTTGGAGTTGAGAACCTGTTTGGAATTTTGTAATACTCCGGTGCCGGCAACAATATGATCTTCCGGAACGGTAATATTTACATCAAAATTCCCAAAAGTAAGTGTAAATTCACCATTCCCCAGAAATTGTTTGTTTTGCCAGCCCTCAAAATCACTGTAAACAGCCATTCGCGGATAGAACTGTGCAATGGTATATATATAATTGTCTTCATCCTTAAAATATTCCATACCTGATCTGCCACCAATTTTTGCACGGTCATTGATATTATACCACCACTTAATTTTAAATGAAAATGTAGCTCCGGGTTTCAATGGCTGAGGAAGGTCAATCCTCATCATGGTATAGTTTACCAGAAATTTCAAATCCTGATCTTTGCTGTCTTTCACATATTCCAGTTTAAATCCTCCATCAAAATCATTCAAAAATTGTCGCAGATAATAGGAACTGACCTGTGGTGAGGATTCAGGAAATTTCATAGTACTGGTTTTTTTTGAAAGCGACCCTTTTTCCCGAATATTCTGATCCAGCTGAATCCAGATATAGGACAGGACATCCGGTGAGTTATTATAATAGGTAACGGTTTCAGCCCCGCTTATTTTCTGATTATCGTCATCCAACACAATATCTATTTTATAATCTGCCCGCTGTTGCCAGTAAGCCGAACCCGGGGCTCCGGAAGCAGTACGATAACTGTTAGGTGTTGCAAACTCATCCTTCAACTGCCTGAACTTACTGTGGTTGGTATTATCCTGTGCACTAAGATTTATGGAGAATAAGAATAATACTGATGCGAAAGAGAAAAGAATTTTATGCATGATTTCCTGAATTTTTAAATACTGCCGCAAGTTATTGTTTATTTTTTAAAATATTTTCTTTGTGGGGAATAATTTTTAAATTTGAAGGATGCAAAGAAAAGGATTGAATATATTTGTTTTGTTATTGATTCCGGCCATAATGGCCTTTTCACTGCATAAATTTTATGTGAGCCTGGTTCAGATGGATTACAATGAGAAAAACTCTTCTCTTGAAATCACAATGAAAATATTTACGGATGATCTGGAGAATGCTTTAAAAGCAAAAAGCGGATTATTATTAAAACTGGGAACTCCCGGAGAACTTTCTGAAACGGACTCTGTTTTGTCAGAATATATTTCAGAAAATTTCAATCTTTTTTTAAACGGGAAAGAGCTAAAATATCAATATCTTGGTAAAGAAACGGAGCTGGATGTTACTTGGTGTTATCTGGAGGTTACAGGTATCGGTACGATTGAAAAGATTGGGATCACAGACAAAATGTTAACCGAAATGTTTGAAAATCAGTCTAATTTGATAAAAATAAAATACAGGAATAAAGAATCGGCTGCACTTTTAAACAGGAACAGGCCATCGGATATAATCAGGTTCTAACTATATTCCGGAAAACAATAAAAAAGGTTCTCATTAAGAAAAGTTATGGCCGGTACACTCTTGATCACAAAATAAGAAAATCATTATTCTTGAAATCAAATTATTACCACAGTAATTCGAGTATCCTATTGATTTTAACGGGAGTTTTTATATTTTTGAAAAGATTAATTGTAATTTTTTAGAAGCTGTAAAGCATTATAATCGACTTATAATCAGATATATCAATTAACTATAAAATAAAAATATATGTCAGGTCACAGTAAATGGTCCACCATTAAGAGAAAAAAGGGAGCAGCAGATGCAAAAAGATCAAAAGTTTTTTCACGAATAGTTAAGGAAATTCAGGTAGCTGTGAAAGAAGGAGGTGCGGATATTGAATCAAACCCCCGCCTGCGAATGGCCGTTCAGAATGCTAAAGGGGCAAACATGCCAAAAGATAATGTTTCAAGGGCAATCAATAAAGCAGCCAGTGATGACAAAAATTTCCAGGAAGTCACTTTTGAAGGATACGGTCCCGGGGGAGTTGCCGTTTTTGTGGAATGTCTTACAGATAATAACAATCGTACGGTTGGCATTATAAGGTCAATTTTTTCTAAAAAAGGAGGAAACCTTGGTACCAATGGTTCCCTTAGTTTTCTGTTTGAGCGGAAAGGAGTTTTTACTGTCCCGAAGGGAAATATTGATCCGGATGAATTTGAGCTGGAAATTATTGATGCAGGTGCGGAAGATATTGAAGATGAAAATGATGTCTTCATTATTACCACAGCACTTGAGGATTTTGGAAATGTTCAGAAAAAACTGGATGAACTGGGAATCGAGGCTGAAAATGCTGAGCTTCAGAGGATCCCAAATGATACAAAAACACTGGATAAGGAGACTGCTGTAAAATTCTTAAGAATGGTTGAGTCTTTTGAGGATGAGGATGATGTTCAGAATGTTTACCATAATCTGGAAATGACGGAGGAGTTAATGGCTGTACTTGAAAATGAATAAGCAGGGAGATTTCTATTTCCGGAAGATGTTTTTTTATAAAAACCGGAACAGAGGTAATAATAAAATTATGTTACCGTTAAGATTTACAAATGAGCAGGAAAATTTCTTTTTTATTGATTCTGTCCGGCCTTTTGTTCATCACGGCCTGCACTGATTATTATCTGACTGTTGGCGATGCTAAGGAAGTCCGTTTCAAATATTTTAATGACGGTAAGTTAGGCCTGGAAATTGATCTCCCGATCAGAAATGATGGAAATATGAATTTCAAGGTAAAAGAGGTTGATCTGGATATTAAATTGAATTCTTTTCCAGCCGGAAAAGTAGTAAATGTGGAAAAAGTAACGATCCGGAAAAAAACAGAACAGGTGTATACTTTTCCGGTAGAGGTAGAAATCAAGGGACTTTCCAACAGTGCACGAATTTTGATATCTGTAATTGGTCGGAAGAAACTGGTCGTGGATATTGAAGGTTATATCAAAGTAAAATCCTTAATGGTAAGCAGGAAAATTCCTGTTCAGTTGAAAGAACAGGTAAATATTCATTGAAAATTAAAATAACCGGATAGTTTTAAAACAGAACAACAGGGAGTTGCGTATAACAAAATAATTTAAAAAATTAAAGTAATTAAAACCACTGCAATGAAAAACATTTTAGTACCTGTTGATTTCTCCAAAGATTCAGTTAACGCACTTGAACATGGCATTGGCATTGCGAATAAAGTAAAAGCCAACATCCGGATCATTCATGTCCGAAAAAATAAAAATTACGATACACCTTTCATTCTTAAAGGGAAGGATAATGAGTATGGAAAAACAGTAAATGATTTTTGTAATGAGCTGGTTCAGAAATTCAAATCAAAATATAAGGGTAAAGGAAATTTTGATTACCTGATCCGGGTCGGAAAAGTACATGATATCATTGCCGAACAGGCAGAACTGGATAAGGCATTTATGATCGTAATGGGAACTCATGGCGTATCAGGTTTTGAAGAACTCTGGTTGGGCAGCAATGCTTATAAAGTGGTCAGTAAGGCTCCCTGCCCGGTACTGACCATACGGAATGGCTATAAGAAAAGAAAAATAAACAAAATTGTATTACCTGTGGATGCCCGCAGAGAAACCAGAATGAAAGTTCCTTATACTGCTGAACTTGCTCTTGCCTTAAAAGCTGAGGTCCATGTGGTTTCAGTCAGGACAACAAACCGGTCAGATATAGAGAAGCGTTTGAACAATTATGCCTCTCAGGCGGAGGATTTTCTTAAAAACAAAGGGGTTAAAGTTGTTAAAGAAGACCTTAAAGGAAGCAATATTGCCGAGATGACCTATACTTATGCAGTTCATCAGGATGCCGGGGTCATTGCCATTGTGAGTAATGAAAGAGGAGCACCTGTTACCATGCCAATTAGTTCAACTGCCCAACAAATGGTGAACCATTCACCGATTCCGGTATTAAGTATTCACCCCAATTATGAAAATTAAACTATGATGAAAATTGTTTTTCTTTTATTTATTGCTTTTATATCTGTGCAGGTTTTCAGCCAGAGTCAGGAAGAAAACAGGAATAATGGTCCGGGCGAACTTAAAATAAATCAGGATGAAAGGGTGGACATGCTTATATCCAGGTATCGCGATATGAAAGCAAAAAGTAAGGAAATGCCGGGATTCCGGATACAGATATTTTTTGGCTCCGGAAGAACTTCCCGGGAGCAGGCACTGGAATCAAAAGCCAGGTTTCTGTCAGATTTCCCTGATTATCCCGCATATATACTTTATGAAACTCCATATTATAAGGTGAGGGTGGGTGATTTCAGAACAAAAAGGGAGGCCGCATTTTTGTACAAGAGGTTAAAACGCGACTTTCCGGAAGCATACATAACCCCTCTCGGGAAAATTAATCTGCCCCCTTTACCGGAAAATGAAACGGACTAGGAGATTTTTGTATAACCCATAGCTATTCTTATTTTATTACCCCGGCAATCCGGGTTTCATTTGGAGATTCTTTTAAGTTGAATACATCCGGATAAATAATTTATTAGTTTCTATATTAATTTTTTAA
>JANTGF010000160.1 GCA_024763075.1 Bacteroidales bacterium
GTCATTAATTGTCATTCTGTGGTCATTAATAGTCATTAGATTGCTTTGCAATTGTGGTTAGCTTTGTTGTAATACTTGGGTTTTTTGTTTTACTTAATGCCGATCTTCGGTCTTCCGACTCCGGTTTTTGGTCTCCCTATAACTGATAATTGTTTATTAACAAAGCAATCCACCGGGTTTTGCAGCAGGTCAACTATTATTTACGAGAAATATTTGCTTTTGAACTTCAGCGATACATTTACCAGTGTAATTAGTACAGGAACCTCAACCAGTGGTCCGATAACAGCTGCAAATGCTTCTCCCGAATTTATACCAAAAACTGCTACTGCAACTGCAATAGCCAGCTCAAAGTTGTTGCTGGCTGCAGTAAAGGACAGGGTAGTGGTTTTGGCATAATCAGTTCCCATTTTTCTGCTGATATAAAACGAAACAAAGAACATGATCACAAAATAAAGTACAAGCGGAATGGCAATGCGAAGGACATCAAGAGGAAGTTTTACAATGTAATCGCCCTTTAATGAAAACATCACATAGATCGTAAATAATAGGGCAGCCAGGGTTAAAGGACTGATTTTTGGAATGAAGCGGCTTTCATACCATTGCTTATCCTTTTTCTTTATCAAGGTATAACGGGTAACTATTCCTGCAATGAATGGAATCCCCAGATAAATAAATACACTTTTTGCAATTTCGCCTATTGTAATATCAACTTCCATACCCTGCAATCCAAATTTTTGCGGTAGAATGGTGATAAACACCCAGGCATACAGTGAGAAGAAAATTACCTGAAAGATACTGTTAAAAGCGACCAGCCCTGCAGCATATTCCGTATCTCCTTTGGCAAGTTCATTCCATACAATAACCATTGCAATGCACCGGGCAAGTCCTATGAGGATCAGTCCGGTCATGTACTGAGGATAATCCCTGAGGAATAATACAGCAAGTGCAAACATCAGTACCGGTCCAATGATCCAGTTTTGTATCAGTGAAAGGATCAATACTTTCCGGTTGGTGAATACGTCCCTTAATTCCTCGTATTTTACTTTTGCCAGGGGTGGATACATCATTACAATGAGCCCTATAGCAATGGGAATATTTGTGGTCCCGCTGCTCAGGCTCCCCCAGAATGAGGCAATTCCAGGGAAAAGATATCCGGATCCCACACCAATGATCATGGCCAGGAAAATCCACATAGTCAGATAGCGATCGAGGAAAGATAGTTTTTTTGTTCTTTTTTCCATTTTACTTCATTCAGGGTATTAAGAGAGCTATTGTTTATTGACTCCGGCTGCTTCGGACTTTAAATATTTAAACAAAAATTCTTTCGTTGGCATATATCCCCGGGCTGCTATTTTACCATTAATAATTACCGTAGGTAATATCCAGGTTTCATGTTTCAGAAACTCTTCAAACTCTGTGATTATTTCTATTTCCGCTTTCAGATTATTCATTGCCGCGAAATCCTCTAACTTCTGAATGAGTTTTTTAACTTTATTACAGCTTTTTTTCGCAGAAAGAATAATTATTTTATTCATTGTTTTATTTGTAAGTCCTGCAAACTTATCCTGAATGAATTTCAGAATAAAAAAGTCAGATAGTACACTCCGGTTACCAGGAAAATTACTGCTACGACCCTCCTGAACCAGACTTCGAATATTTTAACCTTATTATAAATATTCCCTGCCCCTCCAACAGTAAAAGCTATGACCCAGGCAAAAATGATAACGGGCAAACCGGTTGCTACAGCAAAAATCAATGGCAAATATAATCCCGAGGCGCTGGAAACCGTCAAAGGAATTAGCATCCCAAAATACAAAACACCACTGTAAGGACAAAAACCCAGGGCAAAAATAATTCCCAGTAATAAGATTCCCCAAAAACCACTCTGGCTTTTTTCCTGCATTTTTTCACTCAGCCTTCCCAGTCCTGGGAATTTGATTTTTAAAAAATCGAGCATCATAAGTCCAATCAGTATTAATATGGGGCCCAACATCTTCTCTCCCCATTTCTGGATAAAACCGGAAATCTCAAACTGACTTGCACCAAAGAAGAAAATAAGGCCTATGAAGGTATAGGTAATTCCTCTTCCAAGTGTGTAAATAAGTCCGTTTGTAAAAACTTTTTTACGATTTTTGATGTCTTTACTGATGTAGGCAATCGCAGTTATATTTGTGGCCAGTGGGCAGGGACTGATGGCCGTCATCAAACCCAGAATGAAAGCCGTAAACAGGGGTATTTGTGTATTTTCTAAAAGGGATTGTAAAAATTCCATATATATTGATTATCTGATAAACTGCCATGATAATACAAGGGTTCACTCCATCATTTTAGTAACGGTTTTTTTAATTTTTTCCTGAAGTTTTTGTGGATTTGTCCCTGCATACAGAAAAGCATCATTCGTCAGGTTTGTTTTTTTCTTGTCGTTGGTAAAAAGTAAGGTCTGACCTGATACTCTCATTTTTTTTGCAAGTTCTTTCCCTTCCTTTTCATCCATGTCAACTGACTCAAATGTAATCTCACCGGATCGTATCTTTTCAGGATAATTTTCGATTAAGGTATTCCTGGTTACTTCTTCAACACTAATACAGGTTGCACACCGGTGGCTGAAATGGAAATAGTAAACTTCAATTACATTATCATTTTCCACATTTCCTGTAAAAGATGTTTTTAGCATTACCGGATTATTCCACGAAGTCATAATCAGTGTAAAAAACAATGCCATTATAATGCCTGATACTTTTTTCATTTATGTTGAAATTATAAAGTTAATAATTCATGTATTTCTCTTTCCGAAGGAACCCGGCCTTTAGTCATGACTTTTTCATTTACCACAAGGCCGGGAGTGGCCATAATATTGTATGACATGATATCCATAATGTCTTCAACTTTAATGATACGGGCATCAATATTATTCTGTGTTACCACTCTTCTAACTCTGTTTTCAAGGGTTTTGCAATTCGGACATCCTGTTCCGAGAATTTTAATTTCCATTTCTGTTATTTTTTGTTTTCGTATTTCGTAATATTACGAAGCAAATGTAAAAAAGTTTTTTAATTTATGGATAATTCAGGCAAAAAAGAATGGAAAACATTGGATAGTCCAAAAGTGCATTGAATCATTCTTTTTGAGTGCAGATCCATGTTTAATTCTTAACTCCTTTTAGTTTTAATACCTTGATCAGATCTTCTTCAGGGAAGAATCCCTCATGTCTGAAAAATTCTTTTCCATCTTTATCAAGAAACACCTGTGTTGGAATTCCCTGTACCTTATACTTTTTTACAAAAGGCAGGCCTTTCTCGGTCCAGACATCATGGAAAACTACTTTCACATCCTTTGGATATTTTTTGCGAATGTTTTCAAGTATAGGCTCCATTTTTTTGCAGGGAATACAGCGCACGGAGCCCAATTCGATGAAGGTCACCAGATGTTTTTCTTTTTCAACTTTTTCCTGTGAGACTTCTGTTGTTCTCATATTCAAAAACAGTAGAGAACCTGTGATGATTAAACTAATAATGAACGATTTTTTCATAATTATAGATGTTTGGTTTTATTGATAATCCATCTGTTTGTTTTGTCATGATTTTCGGCTTCGCCATCAAAAATCCCGCCAAAACAATTTTTACTTTTGCGTTTATCCGGGCACTTACGTACCCGGTTATAAATATCAGGCTCCTACGGAGCTTTTATAATCATTCTCCTTTGCAAAGAAATTCTTCAACATGAATGTTTCAGATTTTGAAAATTACTTTTTTAACAAAATTTCAGTTCCGTTAGGGATGTAATAAGGCATAAGCGGGTTAAATTATCAATAATCTGTTGTTTTGTTTATAAAATAAAATTAAATAAGTAACCGGATATTATAATACAAAGACTTACTGTGCCAAAAAATATAGCGATAAGTTTCCAGCTCATTATTTTTTTCAGTAGCATCGCTTCAGGGAATGACAAGCCAACTACTCCCATCATGAAGGCAATGGCTGTTCCAAGAGGGATTCCTTTGGAAACCAGAACCTGGATAACCGGGAGTATCCCGGATGCATTAGAGTACATGGGTACTGCCAGGATAACAGCAATCGGTACGGCAAAGGGATTATCTTTACCAATATATTTCTCGAAAAACCCCTGGGGAATATACCCGTGCATCAGGCCTCCAATAGCAATTCCGATCAATACATAAGGTAAGATTCCCTTGATTATTTTTGCTGCTTCCTGCCAGATCACCGGAAGCCTTTCCTTAAAAGATTGTTTTTCAAGTTGAAATACTTCCTGCTCATGCTGTGCCTTGGAAAGGATATCTTTTACCCACGGGCTTAAATATTTTTCCAGTTTTAAAGTTTGGAGGATTATTCCGGAGACAGTGCCCAGTAACACCCCGCTAATTACATAAATTAAAGTGGTTTTAAGCCCGAAAAGTCCGACAAAAAGGCCTATCGCAACTTCGTTTACCAAAGGCGAAGTAATAAGAAATGAAAAGGTTACACCAAGAGGAATGCCTCCACTTACAAACCCTATGAATAAAGGAACTGAGGAACAGGAACAGAAAGGGGTTACCGTACCAAACAAAGAAGCCATTAGATACTCAAAGCCATATAATTTATTTCGTGAAAGATAATTTTTAACCCGGTCAACCGGGAAATAACTATTTACAATACCCATCAGGAAGACAATCACAAAAACCAAAAAAAGGATCTTTATGCTGTCATACAGGAAGAACTCAAGCGCCGAAGCCAGGTGACTGTCAGCCGGTAAGTTCAGCAGGCCGAAAACAAACCAGTTAACCCCATTTTCCAATCTTTCAAACAAATCAAACCGGACAAAAACCACAATCAATATAATTGCTACTAAAATTCCAGTCCATAAAGCGCTGTATTTTCTTATACCTGCTTTTTCTCTGTTTTTTGTGGGATTTAAGAACATAGCAAAATGACGATTATACGGGATTTTATCAGATATTACATGAATTATCCATCAAATCAATATCAAAAAATTCGCAGAATAATTTTTTGGCCTTTTGCCAGTTTTCCTTGTTTATACAATATTTAACTTTGGGTGGGTTGATTTCACCATTAATTAATCCGGCATCTTTTAATTCTTTCAAATGTTGTGAAACGGTGGACTGTGCCAGAGGTAAAAAATCAAGGAGTTGACTTGTGTGGCAATAAGTCTGGGAACTAAGATGTTTTATTATTTTTATTCTTGTGGGATGACCGAGTGCTTTTGCAAACTTTGCAATTTCTTCGGTTTCTGCCAAATAACTGATGTTCGCTTTTGTTCTTTGCATAATTAAAAAGTATATCGCAAATATACGATGAAATTTTATATTTCAAAAAAATATCTAATTTTATTCCACTTTTCAACAGTAAGCATGCTCCTGCATTGAAATCAGACTGCAGACCTAAGGCTTGCAGACGGCGCTATAGTGGAAGGGAAGGTTTTGGCTTAATACCCTGACCCTCTTTGAATTATAATTTTTTTATAATACCCCGATAACTCTGATTCGGGATAGCTTATTTGGAGAGAAAATTCACAAAATTTTAAATAGATTCTTTACCCCTGGGTGAAAATTTCATTGATAAAAAGTCAACAGGTTCACTAAGGAATTCGCTCAAAAGTATAAAATTTTTAATTGCTTGACCGGATGATTCCTAAAATAACATTAATATTTCCCATGTCTATAAACACAGAATATCGGAGAAAGTTAATTTTATTTAGGATTATTAATATACAGTATTATAAGAAATTAGCAGAATTTTATTAAAACCCTAAGTAAATAAGTTGAATTATTTCCGCCTTGGGAAAAATGCGTTAAAAAAATCAATGAATGAAGCGTTAAGAAAGAAAATCTGTTTGAATCCGCTAC
>JANTGF010000161.1 GCA_024763075.1 Bacteroidales bacterium
ATTTAAGAACAGATGTAACCACTCCGTTCTCCCATGAACTTGTTTTAATCATTTTTGTGTGTGAACTTTTGATTAAAAAAGTTCATGTTCGTTTCATGTGTTTATAATTTTGTATTCTGCTAGTATTGTGTTCTTTATGTTTTGTCACGATTTTTTCATGCTACGCGAAAAAAATCTTGCCAAAACGGTGTTTCTATTTTAAATCCCGGGGTTAAAACCCCGGGTTATTAAGATTTAACCCCTGGGGTTTTATAATCATTTCCTTGCGTGTAGGCTTGGCCTTCATGAATGTTTCATAAGTTTAAATATTAGTTATCTATTTGATATTCTGTAAGTTGGTTTTGGGTTGGTTTTTACCAATAAAGCAAAAATCCAGACAAAACATTTTAGTTTTGCTTTGTGATACTTTGTGCATTCCTTAGTGTTCCTTAGTGGTAATATATAAGTATCCAATTTTAACCACCAGGGCCTCAAACCTGTCTGCCTACAGGCAGAGGATATCACAAAGGACTCACTAAGGTCAACAATTTACTCTTAATATCAATATATTATTCCATACTACTTTATCTGCGAAACATTAATATCTAATAATCAATTAATTGCAAATTTCATTATTGTTTGGTTAATCTTCAAAACACTTGATTACTTGCTTCATAAACCTGATTCGCTGTTCTCTTACCAGCATAGTTTCAAATGGAAAACCAAGAACCAGCGTTTTATAATCGCCTTTATATAGTACTCCTGCACTGGCATTTGTTTCCGAATAACGAAATGCAGTTTCCGCATCTTCCCCAGATGGTTCAATGGCATCCGGTGCCTCAACCGTATAAATTTTGGAATTGTAGTGCGTATTAAAGACAACTGAAATATTAAAATCAGAACGGACAAAATCCGTTGAATATACATTCCCTGACCTTACTGCATAATTGGTTCTCCAGATGTAATGCAAAACATTTTTAGCAAAATTCCGGGCGAGAGTATCGTTATTTTCAATGAAATCAGAGCCAATATAAGCACCTGAAATCAACACATTCCCTCCGGCTTCCGTGATCTTCATTAATTTCCGGCGAATTTCAGGAGTAAGAACTCTGTAATCTGTTACTCCAGGCTCAGACAGACTCTTTGTACTTTTCTCTTCACCGTAAATAACATCCACAAAGCTATATGAGCCCGGATCAAACTTTTCCGTACTAAAAGCTTCATCACTGACAGAAACAAATGATTGACCGGCTGCCAGGATAGCTTCACCGTGAGTATAAGAAAAATCGAAACTGTTACCCGGTATTTTTCTGCCTTCGGCATTTCCATAACTGGCTCCCCAGCCGGGGCTGTCATCATCCAGCCACGGAGAATTCCGGTTAAAATCATAAGGATTTCCCACAAACCCGATTTCATATCTATCCGGTACTCCCTGATCTTTCCACGGAACAACACCTGCAGTTCCATCCTTGTCAAATACAGCAGGCCCGCAAATCCGGTTAAAAGCATTTACTATCAATGCAATATTTTTGTTTTCCCCGGAAATTCCAACGGAGAGTATTTCGCCGGGGAAGCTTTCTCCTCCTTCATTTAAAGCGGTTATCCTGAAGCTGACTATTTGATTATACTCATCCAGGGTTAAAACGATGGACGTGTCATTAACAAGCATTCCATTATCAAATCCTGAATTTCCGATCCGCTTGTAAACTTTGTATCTTTCAGGAATGGCAGTTGGTTCCAGTTTATCTTCCACTGGTTTCCAGGTCAACCGGATGGTTTTATCTTTGATAAGGGTGATTGAAAAATGATCTACAGGCAGTGGCTGAACCGTATATTCCCTTCCTTCCTGAAAAGCAAGAAACCTTAGCATACCCTTGTATATGGAACGGCTCACAATAAAGCGAAACCGGGGATCCAGGCCGAATTTCATATCCGCCAGATTCTGATGAGACAGGAGTTCCAGAATCATAGCCGGAACATTCGGCCGGTAAACTTCGGAATACTGTTTGTCCCATAAACCACGGCGGGTCCAGTCCGGATTGGTGCCGGACCGCAAATCCTTTACAATTTGTGTTTGAATAATGTCAGCCATATCCCGACTGGCCATTTTTGATTGTCCGTTTGGAAAAAACCCATCGTCTCTGACAGTACTGTAAATTCCCAGTGTACCAATGATGGAATCATCCGGAGTAACACCGGCATCGGTATGAAAAGCAAAAGACAGGTCAATTGGAATTCTAAGTCCGGTTACATTTCTGTTCCGGGCAGGGCCATTAGGATTCCCCATGAGGTAATCCACCCATTCTCCCCGTGACTGATAATCATCATTGTAATCATTCATACCTTTATTCAGGCTGTAAACCAGGGTATCAGGCATACCGGCATACTGAAGATAATATCTTGCAGCTTCCATATACCTTGACATGTTACTTTTTTTCCATGAAAACCGGTCCGGATCGACAGAGACTGTATTTGGAGACGGAGTATTTCTTTTATTTTTAAGTGACCATTGATTACTAATCCATTCATTTGAAGGTTTCCTTGCCACATTTCCCATACCACCGCCAAACCTTATGGCATCAGAGGTAATCCGACCCGTTTCATTGCTTTTTGAGAAAATTTTAACCGAACCGGTTTCAGGGTTTTTACCTTTTAAAAAGTGAAAAGTTCCAAGGTAAATCCAGGTTCCTCCACCCATTTGCTGATTAACTAAATATTCTGATTCTCCACTGGAATATCTAACGGAGTAGTGGGCGCCCGTGATATTTTCCGGGATTTGAGAATAGCTGATGTAAACAGCATAATCACCCTCCTCCGGAATATCAGGAATATAACTGATATTGGAGGAATCTACAGTTAATGCGTTAAATTCAAGAAAACTTCCGGATAAAAACGGATTCTCACCTGATTTTAAAGTGTCTTTCCAGGCAAATCCGCGGGTTTTGATAATATCGGGTTTAATTCCTGAATAAATAATCTCCGAAGCCCCCGTTGAACCATCATTATCGACAATCACTTCATTTGTTTGTGTATCCCTTTCACGCGGAAGAAAAACCGTAGCTCCTGCATTTTCCAACATCGGAACCAAATATGGTAACACAAATGTCATTGGGAAGATATCCTCAACTGTAGTATGCAACCTGGCACGCTGCCACTCCCATCTGTCCAGCTTAACATCATAATACCTGCCGTGGCTATGCCATAATGCAATGTGCTTATTTTCCAGACCGGAAGTAAATGAAGGCTCACCTATTTTCCTGATTAAGGGAGGTTTAACAGTTTTTTCAACGGATAATCTTTCAGAATCAAGAGGCATACTCCTCCTGAAATAATTGGGGATAAGAGATTCCAGCTGATGCCCGTCAGAGTATAACCGGATATTGTAATTTCTGAATTTTCTGCCAAGCTTATCTTTAATTGAATTCTTAAACAATCTCAGATTTTTATCCCTGACCGGCAAATAGGAGGCCGGTGTGCTAAGAAATATCTCCACAGATTCCTTTCCGGGCAAAACTGAAACAGAATCGATCGTAATGTTCCCGGGATACCCCCATCCCTTAATAACAGAAGTACCATCCTCCAGTTTTTTGTTGGCTTTTTCCGTAAGTTTAACCTGTTCATTCCTTTGGGCTGACAGGGACACCGTAACAAATCCTAGAATAAATAAAACAAGTGCTGATTTTCGAAAAGAATACATGAGAATGGGCTTTATTTATACAAATAATATTTTTCTGACAATTTTCTGAATTGATCTGCATCCTTATTTAAAATTGCCTCAATATCAGAATATTTATAATTCTTAAAAAATGCTTCTCTGATTTTTGAAGAACCTGTTACTTTATCAAACATATTATGTCTTTTCTCCGAAAGAGAATAAACATCTATATCAGGATACAGCTTATGATGGACATCCATAAACCTGAACTGCAACCCCATTAGATTAAATCTGTCGGCATCAAGAATGTAAATCTGTACTCCTTTAATTTCCTTTTTTGCCAGCCGTCCATAATAAGGTTTAAAAGTTAAAGGACGGAAAAGAACTCCTTCCAGTTTCAGGGCATTCATTTCACCGGCCAGTTTTTGGGGGTCAATCCATTCGGCTCCGTACATTTGAAAAGGCAGGGTATAACCTACCCCTTCAGAAAACACCTGTAATTCACCCATCACCCCTGTTGCTACATAATACTGAGCGGTAGATGCATGAGGAACATGCGGGGATGAAGGAACCCATTCCAGTCCGGTATCACGGAATTTCATTTCCCGCTTCCAGCCCTTCATTGGTACTACTTTCAAGTTGCATTTTTTGTCAGTTTTCAAATATTTCTCATTATTAATCAAATTTGCGAGTTCCCCGCAGGTAAGTCCGTAAACATATGGAATGGGAAAAGCGCTAACCATTGAGAAGTAACCTTCTTCAACCAATGGACCTTCAATTTTCAATCCTCCCAAAGGATTCGGCCGATCAAGAACAACAAATTCAATGTTATTTTCCGCTGCAGCCTCCAGAGCATAGCCCATGGTACTGATGTAAGTGTATGAGCGGCAACCAATATCCTGGATGTCATAAACCAGTACATCAACATCTTTGAGCATCTCAGGTGTTGGCTTCCGGGTTTTTCCATACAGGGAATAGACCGGAACTCCGGTTTTTTCATCTTTATAAGAACCTATGTATTCACCGGCAGAGTAATTACCACGAACTCCATGCTCGGGACCATACAAGGCAACCAGATCAACTTCCGGGGCTTCATCAAAAATATCAACGGTTGATCTTAATTCAGTGTTAACTCCGGTTTGATTTGTAATTAATCCAACTTTCTTTCCCTTAAGGATATTAAAATTACTGGAAATTAATACTTCAAGTCCAGTTTTGACTTTAACCTGCGAAAAAACGAAGGAGGTAACCATCAAAAATAAAACTAAAAAAATAAAAATCTTTTTCATAAGTTAATATATTAGTTATCTATTTGATATTATGCAAGTTGGTTTTGTCATTTCCGATAGTCATCGGAACCGCCAAAACATTTTAGCTTTACTACTTTACCGTGGGTTTACACCCATGGCTGTCATATATCGCCCCTATCTTCTTAACATATCTTTCTGTAACAGCTCATTTAAAATTATTTACAAATGTTTCGCACTTAAAGGTAGTTGTATGATATTAAATAAGTTATAAAATCCATGATTAAATTATATCCATGATAATTAATTACTTAATATTTCCATTTTTGAACTTGTTACTTTGTGATACTTTGTGCATTCCTTAGTGTTCCTAAGTGGTAATATAGAGTATCCAATTTTAACCACCAAGGCCCCAAAGGATATCACAAAGGGCTCACCAAGATCAACAATCTTAATATCAATATATTATGCCAAACTACTTTACCTGCGAAACATTAATTATTTAATTCAACATTGGTTTTGAGTTTAATTCACCTTCTTTTTCCCAAATCCCGGATCAATTTTTATAAACCATAAAGCCACAAAACTCGGGATGGTACATAAAATAACATAAATAAAGAAATGCTGATATCCGAGAAATTCCTGAATAGCCCCGCTCATCATTCCGGGTATCATCATTCCCAAAGCCATAAATGCGGTTGTAATTGCAAAATGAGCTGTCTTATATTTACCCTGACCGGCAATATACAACATGTAAAGCATATAACCTGTAAACCCAAATCCGTAACCAAATTGTTCAATGGCAAT
>JANTGF010000162.1 GCA_024763075.1 Bacteroidales bacterium
CAGGCAGGGAAGTATGACTGAGAAATCTTTGAAGTAAAGGAGATTTCTCACCATCGTGCCTCAGGTTCGAAATGACAGATTAAATTTGACTTGACACCTGGATTCTACGGCTTAGATTTATTGCATGCCTTAAATTTGAACTTTCTGGTTCAAACTTTCGACTTTATGGACAGGCACTAAATAGTGTCTCTTAGAAACCACTTGAAAAATTAAGAGTTTTCCTAATACCATTATGATTGTTTTTACTCAACAAAAAGAAGCCTGGAAATAACTGCATCTGAAACAAATTTACCTTTTGTTGATAACACCAAATGTTCATTATTCCTGATAATCAGACCCGACTGAATGTAAGCGACGGCCATTTTTAAACAATGGTTTTCCAATTTTTCTGAAAAATTTTCTTTAATAATTTTTAAGTCCACTCCCCACATTGTTCTTAATGCACTGATTATATATTCGTTATATCGTGTATATATATCCAGCTTTTCCATAACAAAAGGAACCTGATTTTTTTCAATACTTTCAATATATTGTTTGTTATTACTTACGTTCCATTGTCTTGAGAAAATATTATAGGAATGTGCAGACGGCCCGATACCTAAATATTTAATTTGTTTCCAGTAATTTGAATTATGTTTTGAAATAAATCCCGATTTCGAAAAATTGGAAATTTCATATTGAATAAATTGATTTTGTGCAGTGCGTTTTACCAGCTTTTCAAACTGCTGTACACTTTCTTTTTCAGAAATTTCTTTTAGTTCTCCTTTTTTCTTCCTCAAATAAAACATTGTCCTCTTTTCAATAGTCAAATGATAAGCCGAAATATGCTGAATATTCAATTTAAAAGCCTTGTTGAGATTCTCCTCAAACACCTTCAGGGAAGATCCAGGAATTCCATAGATCAGGTCAATACTGATATTATCAAATCCAGCCTGCTTTGCCTGCTGAACAGCTTCAAGCGATTGTTTGGCATTATGCCGGCGACCCAGAAAACCAAGTTCATCATCCGAGAAGGACTGACAACCTATGCTTAACCGGTTAACCGGAGTTTGAAAAAGATTTTTTAAATAATTTTCCGTCAGGTCATCCGGATTAGCTTCAAGTGTGATTTCAGCCTGAGAAGATATTTTATAAAACTGCCTGATGGTTTTTATCAATTTTACAATCTCTCCCGAACTCAGTAACGAAGGAGTTCCCCCACCAAAATAAATGGTTTCAATCTCCTCATCAGAAAGATAATTCTTTTGGTTTTCAATCTCCCTGTTTAAAGCATCCACCATTTTCTCTTTCAGGTTCAACGATCCTGATTTATGAAAATCACAATAGTGACAGATTTTAATGCAAAAAGGGAAATGTATATAAATACCGGCCATATGTTTTATTCATAGATCCCAAGTACAGCATTTGA
This sequence comes from Bacteroidales bacterium, assembly GCA_024763075.1. Lineage (GTDB taxonomy): Bacteria > Bacteroidota > Bacteroidia > Bacteroidales > VadinHA17 > JANTGF01. The sequence continues at coordinate 1,409 of JANTGF010000162.1, forward strand.
AACAGCACGTGGTTCAGGTGGCAGGGAATAAATATTTCTTTCATAATCATGGTTATAGGGAGAAATATTCAAAACTTCTCCCCTAACCACCAGTGTACTGCTTCCTCCCGGATCAAAGCCCATGGCTTTCTGAATACCAAACTTCAGCAGAATTTCAGCCATATCAATATGCGTCGCTCCTACCGATTCTCTGATTCTACCGTTTATCGTTAAAACCACAAGATTCCCATGTTTATTGATTCCAACCGCAATTTTCGGACCCCGCATATCGGTGTAATCCAAACGAGCCGCCTGCGTACGAATAGAATTTTTTGTTTTCCATCCCTCTTTTTTCATATCCAGACAAAATTTACCATTTTCAACAAGTAAGGGGCCGGCTTCCACCGCATACTGTATATTTTCATATCCTTTTAAAACAATATTCACCGCTTTTCCCAATTGAAACAGAGATTTTGGAAAATTGTTCTTGTGAAATGATAATGCGATTCCAACCGGAATTATATCCACTTTTTCTCCTTTTTTCGTATGAATTATTTCTTTAACCACATTTCCAGCCAGCCGGATAATGATTCTGCCATTTCCGGGTATGTATTTTTTATCATACATCAGATCGTAAAAGCAGGGCATTTCTCCCGGTTTTGTCTTATTGTAATTTTCGTGCGTAAATTCAATCCTGTTTTGGTCATCCGAAATAGTTAAGCCCTTTTTAATATTTACCAGTTGAATATCTATTTTCCCGTCAGAATATACCAATAATGCCGGTTTGTTGAACAGAGGCGGGCAATTCAAAGTAAAATCAGAAATGAGCAAACCCAAAGGAGATCCAATGTAAGATTCGGGAAGACCCAGTTTTCCAACTAGCTCAGGATTTAAAATATATCCTCCATTCCAGGCTATTTCAACTTTCTTTCGTTTAGTATATTCATATTCCCTGATAAACCTGGTAACTGTTCTGGTTTTATTCTTACTTACCGTTACATATTTCCATTTTGCACCTTCCTTACTGTTTTTTGTCTGAGCCAGCACTCCATTCCATGGCAATCCATCCTCGTACACACCATTAACATAGGAATACTCAACCGGATTTACCTTTTCTTTTCCCTTTTCTTTTAATCTTTTTAATACTGTTTTAATTGGCGAACCCTGATTTATGGCATCCTCTCTGATCACTTCAAAAACTTTATCATTCCCCAGTTTCTTCACAAGGTTTTGAAAATCCGTGCTTTTTATTGCTTTATGAAAATCAAGTGAATTTTGTACCGGAGTTGGATATGCAAGGCTTGTACGTACCCCTGCAGGAACAAACTGAATGTATCCGGAACCTTCCGGGATTCCCATAATATTCGCCATCAGGGGTTCAACTACGCGGTCGATATGTATCCGGTCAATATCTACAATATCAGTCATTACCGCTGCATTCCTGTGATGTGATATCAACAGGCCTTTTTTCTCACGAATGTAATTTAGTACCTTTAAAGCTTCCTCCCCCAATTGAGGAAAATGAATGCCCACGCACCATTGTTTTGTTTTGACGATCTTCAGCAAACCAAATAAATATAAAAGTTTGAGTTCTTCATCATAACCATTTTTTATGTATGTGATGATTTCCGCTGCCGAGGCCGCCCCCCTGATGGGTTTTTCCCGCAAAAACAGATATACTGGTTGTTTGTTTTTAATCCCTTTTAACAATACATCTTCTGTCAGTTCCTCCTGCAATTTTAATTTGTATCTGGCCCGTATGGCCTGCAGAACAAAAAATTCCAGTTCATGTTTCACATACTTCCCGGAAAAGATACCCAAAGGAATATTTTCTTTCATTTTTCGCACTAAAACATCACGGTCATCAATTACCAGTTCGGTACTTGCAGTAATTTGTGATAAAGCCAGATTCCAATCGGTAAAAAAATGATTTCCCTTATCAATCTCATAATGAAGTTCCGGCTGAATGATTTTGTGATAAAGAATATTTACCAGACCGGTTAACTCCTGAAAAGTATAATTCCTGTATAAATAGTTCTTTCTGTTCCGGTGCCGGTATGCAAAAGAGTGGTCGTGTTGAATTTCAAGTTCACCATCCTGTATTCTGAATATATTATCTACAGAATTAAAAAACTCTACTTTTTTTTCAGGTGAAATAGTGCTATTTTCAGGATTATCCGTTAACATTTCTTTTGCGAATGCATGTACCATTCCTTTAATTTGAGCCTCTTCGGCACGAAATGCACTGGGATCAATAAGCGATTTCAGATTAAGCATAAAAGCCAATCTGCCATATCCCGGAAGATAATGTCTTTTTTCAGTATTAATAAGTGATTTAAGATCTTTATTACTATAATTAACCCGTTTGTTATAAAGTGCAAGTTCATGTGTTACATTTGTTAAATTTTTCCGGTTTGATTTTAATTGTAAAAACAAACGATAACAAATATCCTTAAGATTTTCGTTTAAGGTTTCGAGACTATAGCGCTTTCTGACGACCTTTTGATTATGTTTCAGCACATGACTTGCCAGATGAGGATAAAAAACTTCCTCTATGACTCTTTCCAGTTGTTTTTCAGTTATTTTATCTTCTTCAAAATCTATAACATTTAACCTTTCCATCTCAGGCAAATGTTCTCCGATAACTTCTTTGAACACATGTTCCGGATAATATCTCCGGCAAAATACCGGACTTCCGCAGGCAGATGCTTCAATAATCGGCAATCCTCTTCCTTCTGTTTCACTTGGTAATAAAACCAAAGAGGCAATATTATAAAGATCAACGATTCCGGCTGGTTTTTCAAATCTTTTTTTAAATCTTTCCTTATCCAGTTCACTAAACAGAAAAGCCAGATAAATTTTACTTCTGTATTGTACATCCAGTTCTTCCAGAAACTTATCAAACTGTTTAATAATTTTCTCAAAATACCCAAAATGTCCGGCAGCAATGGGTCCTGTAACAAGTATTGTTAACTTTAATTTCGGAGTTTCCTTAAATTTATTCCGGAATTTTTCTTTTTGAAATAGTTTTTTAATCAGTTCAAAACCAACCTCTATTCTTTTTCTTCCAATAACCCGTGTGGGCTGAAGAAAAATAATATTCTCTGCCATAAAATTTTTTATGGAGCGTGTTTTTTTTGATCCAACTAAAATCGGTGCAATATTATCAGGATCAAACAGGTTTTTTAAAATGATATCTTTAACCGACCACGAAATAAGCGTGTTTTTATACCGGCTTAATATTCTTTCGAATTGATAAAAAGTATTTATTTTTTTCCTTTTACTCGTATTCACATACTCTTCAACATCCACTGCCGTACCAATCAAGGATACATTTGCAGGATTATGACCATTTTCATGAATTACATGTTCAGATTGTTCATTATTAATATTTACCGTTAACCATGACCGGGACTCCCATGGAAATAAAACTTCAATTTGTGAAAAGAACTCACCGAGATGGGCGTTTGTAAAGAAAAAATCTCTCGGTCCGGAATCCAGATCCTTTTCTATTCTTTCCATCTCCCGGTTTCCTCCTTCCCAATAAAAATCATGATTATTATTAATGACCGGAATCCCCAAATATTCAGTAATAAATACAATAGCCAGGGTGAGAGCCACATTTCCAGGATTGGATGCTACATTCACAAGATAAAGTAAACTCAGCTTGTTTTTTTCAACATAATTTCCTAATTTTTCAGTTATGATCAGTACTTCTGACCAAAAATCCAGGATTAATTTATTGTATTCGTAACTTCCCCTTTCCAGTTTGGTGAAAAAGAATTTATCGTATAAATCCCACTGGTCAAATCCTTTTGCTTCTTCAATCTCATATTTATAATAAGAAGGATCTAATAGTTTATTAGATTCTTCATTAAATTCTCCGGCAATTAGATGAATCGGAATATCCGGAAAATTTTTTTTGAAAATTTTTATATATTTAATGATTTCAATGGTAACTCCATCCACTGAATATCCATAAGTAATAAATGCGATTCCTCCTTTTTCAATATGTTCCTTAAAATTTTTATAACTTCCCCTAAAACGTGCGGCAGGTACTGGATTGGTTTCTTTAAAACGGTCAATAAACAATCCAAGATCAAACCAGGTATTTATTTTTTCTTTACGAAGAATATCCAACATTCTAATTAC
>JANTGF010000163.1 GCA_024763075.1 Bacteroidales bacterium
TTATTTACTTTTTTACTTTTCATTTTGTTTTCCCTGTTTTAAATCTCTCACAGTGGAATGGAGCGTAGCGGAATGAAGCTGTGAGAGATTTAAGTTACTGTTCAACTTCCAGCGCGGGGCGCTTTTTATAATAATTTTTCCAGTGTTTTTTGAGTTCACCTTCAATCCTATGAGCTTGTTCTGGTTTCATCATATCTAAACTGCTATGTGGCCTCAATGTATTGTATATTTCAATTATACGTGCAATTTCTTTTTTTGATATGACATTATTTTTAAGTTTTAAGTCATAGAGCCACTCTGTTTTTAAAATGCCATTTATACGTTCTGCAATTGCATTTTCTAAAGGATCTCCATTCTCGGTCATACTAATTTTTATTCCTCTTTTTTTAAGTTTTTTGACGTAAACTTCCGAACAATACTGAACTCCTCTGTCAGAATGGTGTATTATATCAGCAACTTCATCTGGTAATTGCCATAAGGCCATAGAAAGAGCTTTAACAGCATACCTGGCTTCCAACGTATCACCAAGACACCATCCTATGATTTTCCTGGAATATGCATCGGTAATCAAAAACAAATACTTAAATCCCTGATCCGTTTCTACGTAGGTGATATCACTAACCCATAATTGATGCGGTCTATTGGGCAAAAATTCCTTTATCAAATTCGGGTATTTATGCAGCCAATGATTGGAATCAGTAGTTTTAACTCTATAACGTTTCGGTTTTACCAAAAGACTGTTCTCTCTTAGCAAATCAAAGAACGAATCTCTACCAAGGTGTAGATCCTCAGGCAACTCTTCAAGCAGCAAAGCTCGCAATTTCTTGCCACCTATTCTTGGCATCAGAACCCTTTTTTCTTTTACAAATTTCAATATCAAATCACTTCGTAATTCTTCTTTATATGTACGTTTTCTTTGCTGGTAGTAGGCTTGTCTACTTATACCAAACAGTCCGCATAAGGTGCTGATATTTTTATCTGACTCCTTAATGCGCAGCTCTGTTACTGTTTGGTTCCAGGCTTTTTTCTGATTGAGATTTTAAGATTTCTCTCAGCAACATCAATCATAGTATCTAGAGCCAGTGAACGCAACTTCTCGTAATCCAGCGCTTTTTCAAGTTCTTTAATTTTGGCTTCCAGAGCACGTTCTTCAGGTGTTTTCTTCTTTCCTTTTGGCATAGAATTATAGTTTAAACATCTTGATTTTGGGGCATTCTTTAGCCCAAATTTACGCATCCAATTGGAAATACTACTACTACCTCTAATAGAATATTTGTTCAGTATCTCAACCTGTGTTAAATTACTGTTTAAATATTCCTGTACTACCTTCCATTTAAACTCGTCCGTAAATACATTTACTTTTTTCATTTTTATCCTGTTTTAAGTTTACAATTTGTGTAAACCTATTTCAGGACAAGTCACATGGTAAAAATTTAATCCTTCACCCCACATCCCACCGCCGGCCCGGCCCAAATTTTCTTGCCATCACACTTTTAAAATCAGCAAACCTATGAGTATTCAATCCAAATATACGTATCCTGTTGTACCATCTCATCTAAAAGCTGTTACCCTCCCGGTATCTGGTTTTCAAGCTTAAGAATCAGTCAAATTTCAACTTCCCGGAATTACTTTCTCTCTGTATGTATGTTCTTTTTTAATTCATCCCGCAGCAGGTAGCTTTCTGTCAGAACTTTTTGATAAATTGATATTTTTTGTTGTATCAACGAATAATAGCCCGCGATAATATTGGAAAAACGGGTGGAATGAATAATTTCAGGACCTCTGAATTCTCCCCCCAAAACATTAAATTCCGACAAAAGAAAAGGAAGAACAAAATCGGTAAGATATTTGTAAAAAGTGTCATCAAAAAATTCTATCCCTTTGATGGCAATATGATAATCGACGATTGTGCTTTTCAAATGAAAATTGCTCAGAATATTTAAATTCCCGCTGTTGCTTATATTTTCATAGGTGCTTGTATGCAAATCTATACTGGAGATACTGATCACCATTTTCATTGCAGATTCAGCAGAATCAATAGAAATACTCCCTTCCTGCAGTGAAATCAATAGTGGATTTGCGTGTTCCAGCCATAGACTATCAGAATTCAGGGTGGTCTCCAGTTCCTCAATATTCTTGTCTACATCCTGCAGGAATCCGGAAAGGTATTTATGTTCCAGGGTTTTTTTCTGTTGCTGATTTCTCCGGTTGTTTAAAATGAAACCTGCTGTTACGCCCAAAAAAACCACAAAAAGCTCAAGGCTGAGTTTTTTCAGACTATATCGTCGTTTACTTAAATTTTTACCTTTGCCCATTGTTGAAAGATTTTGGTTTCTTTCCGGTTAAATTTATTGGGATACATCCACTTTTTAACCATTGACTTAAATCGTAAAAATACAATTGATCTGTAAATTTAATAAGATTTAATTAACTTTAAAACAATAAAAAGGCAAGTCATATATTTTTGCTGCGGAGAAAGATGGTGACGGATGGTTGTTTACTCCCGTTGAAGTGGTAAGCGGACAAAAGGAAGATGGCTGGATTGAGCTTAAACTACTTTCCTCCATACCTCCCGGTAAAAAAGTTGCATGGAATGGTGCGTATTATCTCTTGTCGGAGATGAAGAAAAGTGAAACCGGAGATGAGGATTAAAAATTAAAAATGATGAAAGAAAAACATTTTTATACATTATAAAAAACAAGAATCATGAATTATTATTTTAACAAAACACTGGCAAATCTGAGTTTCGATGAGGCGATCGAAAAAGTAACCGCAGAACTCAAAAAAGAAGGATTCGGAGTACTGGCAAGAATTGACATGCACCACACACTTAAGGAAAAGATAGGCGTGGATTTAAGGAATTACACCATTCTTGAGGCCTGTAATCCGCCATTTGCCTACAAATCCATTCAGGCGGAAGATAAAATTGGCATTATGCTGCCATGTAATGTTGTTGTGCAGGATACCGGTGAAGGGAAGGTGGAAATAGCCGTTGTTAATCCGGTATCTGCCCTGCAGGGGGTAAATAATCCTGAAATAGAAGATATTGCAGAGGTAATTCAGGAAAAACTGAAAAAAGCACTTTCTCAAATTTAGAGACAATGCTTAAGACAGAATTTATCATTTCCAAAATGGATTGTCCTTCGGAGGAGAACCTCATCCGGATGAAACTGGATGGGCTCCCTGAAATAAAAACCCTTGATTTTGATATTGAAAACCGGAAACTGCTGGTATTTCATTCAGAGGAAAATCCGGAAATTGAAAAAAGGCTGATGGAACTGAACCTGGGTTCGGAGCGAAAAGAAACCATTCCCGTTGAAGAGGATGACTTTACTGAAAGTTCTTCCGTTCAGTCAAAACTCCTTTGGACGGTTTTGGCAATAAATTTTGGGTTTTTTATCATCGAAATGACTACCGGCTTAATTTCCCGTTCCATGGGACTGGTGGCAGATTCTCTGGATATGCTGGCGGATTCCATGGTTTACGGTTTAAGTCTCTGGGCGGTGGGTTCAACCACTTTGCATAAGAAAAATGTGGCGAAGCTCAGCGGTTATTTTCAGATAACACTGGCAATGATAGGTTTACTTGAGATACTGAGAAGGTTTATAGGTTTGGAGGAAATGCCGGATTTCCGCATCATGATCATTGTTTCTGTTCTTGCATTGATCGCCAATTCCTATTGCCTGTATTTACTGCAAAAATCAAAAAGCAAGGAAGCCCACATGAAAGCCAGCATGATCTTTACCTCCAACGATGTGATCATCAACACAGGTGTTATCTTTGCCGGTATATTGGTGCTGGTGACGCAATCCAAATATCCCGATCTAATCATTGGAGCAATGGTATTCATTGTTGTAGTAAGAGGAGCCGTGAGAATACTAAAACTCGGGAAGTAAAAAGAAACCGAATGTTTCCATATAATTATTGCGGGAATATTATTTTTTTGTAAATTTGCAGCGGTTTACAAATTGTAAGCCATTTTTTGTCCGATGGTGTAATTGGCAACACATCTGATTTTGGTTCAGAAGAGTCCAGGTTCGAGCCCTGGTCGGACAACAAAGCATACTAAGCCCTGGCTATTTGTCAGGGCTTTTCTTATGTCCAGGTCCGACCAGGGCGAGAAGTCTATCCCGAGCGGGGCAGGCCTGAGTGTGAGGAGTTCGGGAAGCCCTGGTAAGACAACAATCGACAGAAAGAGGTTACCTCAAAAGTCCAAAAAACTGTCATATTGAGCGGAGCTTTAGCGAAGTTGAAATATCTTTCATCATGAAAATGAGATTCTTCGACTTCACTCCGTTTCGCTCAGAATGACATTCAAAACTTTAGAGATACTTTCTTAAATATTATAACCGGAGCAGACAAGTTTTACTTGAATAATTCCCTGAGGGGAAAAATCCCTCATGTCAGGTAAAATACATTATGGCGTTACCATTTGTCGAAGCTTGCCTACCGGCCTTGCTCTGCCATAGATATGCGAGGGCGATGCAGGCAGGGAAGTATGACTGAGAAATCTTTAAATTTAAGAAGATTTCTCACCGTCGTACCTCAGGTTCGAAATGACAGATTAAAAATAACATGACACTGGTTATGAATTCCGCTGAAAAAACGGGGTAAATATTTCTACTGGTTGTGATTTGGAATAAAGAGGGTGTCCTGAGGGATGTTCTTTTCCCTTTATTGAGTTACTTACCCATCACATTACCAATAATTTATTTGGTTTTTAGCAAAAATTTCTATATCTTATGACAAAACATAACTATTATACATTTATATGGGAAATATTAAGTAATATTCTCCTGAAAAGTTACCTGTATAAACCCGGTAGGCCCAGATGAAAAAACTAAAATCGATTGTAGGACTTTGGAATGGTGTTTACACCTATGAATCTGATGATTATATTGGTGTTTCAGTCCGCTTTGTAATGAGTTTGAATATAAAAGCAGGCAGGATAATAGGTCAATCATATGATTCAATTGATGATGGAGGCATTCCCGAACCCGCTAAAATTGAGGGTACAATTGACAGACAGAGTATAAGTCTAATCAAAAAAAATCCGTATCTCATATACATTAATGAAGCCGGCAGTTTTAGAAAAGATGTAACCAAACAAAGCCCTGAAATTCTATTGAAATGACAGATCGAAAATGGTTTTATCACAGGTAATTGGGAAATAATTCTTAACACATTCGAACAGGATGTTGAAATATTAAAAAATGCTACTACTGGAAAATGGGAAATGCAAAATGAAAAAATGTTGTACTGGGCCTAATAAATAGGACTCTGAGTGGTCTGCAAGACCCAGCGATGAGTCAGTGTTGAACTACATACCGGACAGATTAGCCCTATGCACTTATCGAAGGTA
>JANTGF010000164.1 GCA_024763075.1 Bacteroidales bacterium
GTTATATTCCGTATAAGAAGAAGTTTATCCTTACTTCTAACCGGGACGAGAAGGTGCACAGAGCAACCATGCCCCCGGTTGTCTATCATCAGGGTGATGTGGATCTTTGCTTTCCTAAAGATCAACAGGCGGGAGGATCTTGGATAGCACTGAACAACAAGGGACGGTTGGTCTGTCTTCTGAATGGAGGATTGATTGCCCATAAAAAACAGGCTTTTCATACACAGAGCCGTGGAAAGGTTCTCATTGACCTTGCTGCCTCCGGTCTGAGTGCCCGTGATTTTTTTATCAGCAGGGATTTATCCAGTGTGGAGCCTTTTACCATTGTAACAATTGACAGGGAAGGAACAGAAACAACTGATTTTAGCGAATTTATCTGGGACGGTATAAAAAAACATTTCCGGGAGCTGGACAAAACGAAACCTCATATCTGGTCTTCGGTTACTTTATACGATCAAAAAATCCGTAAACAACGAGGACAATGGTTTCAGCAATTTTTATCAGATAACCCGGAAGGTATTACTCCCGAAAATGTATTTAACTTTCACTCGGGTGAGCACACATCCGATCATAATAATAACCTGGTAATGGATCGTAAACAGGGATTAAAAACGGTGAGTATCACTCAGGTTTTCCAGAATGGCAAAGGGCCGGTTATGAAATACTACGATTTGGATAAAAATACCTTTCACGAAATCAGATTATGAACATAAATAATAAAAATAGCGGATTTGCCATTGCTATTGCATGGCCTCAGACATGGTGTAAACAACCGGGTTCCTGGTATGATCCGATTACAGGTTTACTGGGAATAAACAGAAATAATTATTATCAGGCCGGACATGCAGCACTTGTATTGATTGACAGTAAAAGTAAAAAATGTCATTATTTTGATTTTGGAAGATACCACAGTCCTTTTCAGCATGGCCGGGTACGCAGCGCAGAAACCGATTATGACCTTGAAATGGAAACCATTCCGGTTATTTCTGAAGATGGTAAATTCATTGAAAACCTGGAAGAAATCCTGAATGAATTACAGGAGAATCCTGCATGTCACGGTGACGGGGATTTACACGCTTCTTACAGTCCGGTCAGTTTTTTTTCAGCTTACAATAAAGTATTGCAGATGCAAAGGTCAGGTCCCATTCCATACGGGCCATTTCAGTTCAGGGGAAGCAACTGTTCCCGGTTTGTGAACACCGCAATTCTGGCGGGGAATCCTGATTTCAAACAACAACTCAGATTAAAGTATTTTGTGCCTTTAACTCCTACACCTCTGAACAATGTGGATGCGCTGGATCACAGGATTGTTATTCCGCATAAAGCAGGTGGGAATTTTCATCCGCTTACAAAAAAGCCCGGTAAAGATTTTCTGAAGACGACCATGCCGGCACCTTCAAAAGCATCATCTGTCCCTGAAAATGCCCAATGGCTGAGCGGAGAAGGAGTAGGTTCCTGGTTTGCGGCAGATTTTACAGAAAATCGCCTGGAGGTTACACGCTATTCTCCCGATGGAGTGATTGAGTGTACGGGATTGTTTCAGAATTCTGATTTTATGCTTACAGACCACAATTTCAGAATTACCTACCCAAGTAATTGCAAAGAGATAACCATTCTGTCAGGGGGAAGAGAAATCCGGTTTGAAAGAACAGGAGAGCTTACTGAGCTGGCCCTGGTTGTGTGACCTATTTCCTTTTGACTCTCTGAGATCAGAATTTATGATGAATGTTTCAGCATTGAACTTTTCAGCTCTTTCATATAGATAATTCGTATTCTTTTCCTAATTTCGATCATTATTTACTATTTTATTCCCTGGAGAGTTCAGGGAATTGAAAAATATAGAAAAGTTTACACCTAATGAAAGCAACACGAAGTTATAAGAAGTTACTGATACTGTTTTTTTTCACTCTTTTACCGTTTTTTTTGATGGGTCAGAATTCCAGGGCTGATTCTTTAAAAAATGAGGTGGGGATATTAGAAACAGAAGCCAACCGGAAGATTGACTCCCTTCGAATGGATGTGGAACAAAAGATGACGGAGTTAAAGTCCCGGCTAAATGATTCCCTGATGAAGAAACAGGTTTTTGTTGAAAATGAACTGGCTGAATTACAAAGAACATATCAGCTTGAACAGGAAAAAATACAATTAAAAGCTGATATGGATTCCCTGCCTCCAAAGGAGGTGGATAAAATGGTGCGTGATCTGGAGTCCAGGCTGGAACTGGAGCAGGATGCACTGGACAGGCAGATAGAACTGGAAATGGAACTTCTGAATGATTATTTTGAACAGTTGCAGCGTAAAATTGAAAAAGAGGCGGAGATTGAAATGCAAAAAATAGAAGTTGAGTACAATCTGAAAATAAAGAAACTGGAAGAGGAATTGTGATTGCTTTGCAATAGTCATTGATTCAGTGCGTTCACGTCATGCCGAAAATCTACAAATCTTTTTATCCTGAGTTTATCGAAGGGTGATTTATATAGATTTTCGAGCATCCTCGAAACAATTACAAAGTTTAAAAGAAATTTTGATTGTTTCGGGATTAGTTTTGCTGTTATTAATAGTCATTAGTTCACTGCGTTCACGTAATTAGCAATGTGGTTCTATTGAAACAATTAATGACAATTAATAACAATTGAATTACAATTAATTACCATTGAATTACCATTGAATGACCACTGAATGACCAATTAACCCTGCTTTCCTTTTTCCCCAAATCCACCCCCTCCGGGTGTAAAAATAACAAGTTTATCTAAAGGGTGGACGGTGCAGCCATCTACCGGTTTAAGTATCTCTTTGGTGCCGTTTTTACGTAAAACATATTGTTTGCCAGGTTTTCCGGGAGTGCCCTTTTTTATGCCAAAAGGAGAAGTTGTCCTGTGCTGTGTCAGTACGGAAAGGCTGGCTGTTTCCAGAAAACGGATTTCCCTTATTACACCGTTACCTCCTGTATATTTGCCTTTTCCGCCGGAGTTTTTACGAATACTGAATGATTCCAGTCTCACCGGATAGCGAAATTCCATGATTTCCGGATCGGTAATACGCGTATTGGTCATATGGTGATGAACGGCAGATGCCCCATGAAAATCTCTACCTGCTCCGCATCCCCCGCAAATGGTTTCGTAATAGCTGAAATTCTGGTTTCCAAACAGGATATTGTTCATGGTACCCTGACTACAGGCAAGAATTTCAAAGGGCTTGAGCAAGGTGTCCGTCAGTCGCTGGCTTACTTCCACATTTCCTCCCACAATAGCGGGACATTTTTTTGGGTCATCGGGGAAATCCGGGTTTAGCATTCCTTTTGGCAAAATCATAGTTACCGGTTCCAGCAGGCCTTCGTTTAACGGGATATTTTCGTCCACGAGCAATCTCATCACATAAATAACCACTCCGTTTACAATGGCCGGTGTGGCATTCATATTCCCGGGATGGACATCTCCCGATCCGGTGAAATCAATCGTACATGCCCTGTTTTTTATTACTACTTTTACTTTTAGCAATGAATTATCGTCCAGCCTTTCTTCGGCCCGGTAAGTTCCGGATGGAATCTTCGCAAGAGTCTCCTGCATCTTAAGTGAGGCATGCTGCTTCAGCTTTGCCATGTATTTTTTCACCTTACTTAGACTATGTGTGCTGATCAGATCCGTAAGCTCATCTTTGCCTTTTCGGTTTGCTGCAAGAGCCGCATTCAGGTCGGTCAGGTTTTCCTCTACGGCCCGACTTGGGAAAGAGCCTTCGCTTAGTAATTTACGGATCATGTCCCAGTTCACCTTATTTCCCTTCACCAGGTAATGTGGTGTGATTACAACTCCCTCTTCTGCTAAATTTGTAGCATCGGGAGGCATGGATGCCGGGGTTTTTCCTCCAATTTCAGCATGGTGGGCGCGGTTCACTACATATCCTGCCAAAGTATTTCCGGATGCAAATACAGGGGTAACAAGGGTAATATCCGGCAAGTGGGAGCCTCCATAACGTGGATGATTTGTAATAATGGTATCACCTGGGGCCATTGAAAATTCTTTTGCAATTTCCCTTACACAAACTCCCAGGCTGCCAAGGTGAACCGGAATATGCGGAGCATTCGCCACCAGTTCACCATTTTCATCCAGCAGGGAACAGGAAAAATCCAACCTTTCCTTCACATTCACAGATACCGATGTCCGTTGAAGCATGGAGCCCATGTTGGTGGCAATAGCCATGAACCTCCGTGTAAACAATTCCAGTTCAATTTCTTCATAATTACTCAGGTGCGTTTTCCCGGGTACATTTCTTTCATCCCTTCGCATCATGATTCCCGTATGATTTTTATCAATGCAGAAACTCCAGTTATCTTCGATAACCCAGGTACTGAAATCATCAAGGATCAATGCAAATCCTTCGATTGTGGCTCCTGGTTTTAAGTGATTTCTCAGGAAAACAGGGACCTCTTTCCATTCCCCTCTTACACTGGAGGAGATAAAATGAGAAGGTTCCGGTGCATACTTTTTTACCTTTTTTTGAATGTTTGTTTTTACAGCATTAACAGAACCTGCAATTACCCGCATGGATTCCACTTCTATCTTATCTGCTTCATCCCAGTAACCATACAGAGATTTATAGTACATCTTAAAATTCCGTACGAGTTGTTCCGGTGAAGTGTAAGTCAGCTCAAGTGATGCATCCTGACCTTTCTTTCGAAGGTAGATGATTCTTTTTTTTATCCGGATTTTTTCAGTTGGAATGCCCTCTTTCTCCACTTGCAGTATGGCATTTTTCTCCAGGGTTTTCATCAGATCGTTTAGGCTTTTCTTTACAGAATCCAGCAGCTGAAGAACCAGTTTTTCTGCAAAGCGTTCAATGGAAGCTTTTCCAATGCCGTAAGCACTCAGAAGTCCGGCATCTTCAGGGAGCAGTATTTTATGGATATTCAGCAATTCGGCAATGGATGCTGCATGCATGCCACCCGCACCGCCAAAAGCAACCAGGGCATGATCAGAAGGATCAAAGCCTTTGGATACGGATACTTTACGGATGGCACCGGCCATAATTTCATTTGCAATTTGCAGAAATCCATCTAATATCTGATCTTTCTGTTTTATTTCTCCACTTCTTTCAGCTATTTCAGCCAGTAAGTTTTCCAGTTGTTTTTCTGCTTCTTCAGGGAATACGGGTAT
>JANTGF010000165.1 GCA_024763075.1 Bacteroidales bacterium
CTTATCTCGATCCGGAAAAGAACAATCAGTTTGAAGTATCTTTCCGTCAGGATTACGACAGAATGGATTTTGGCGTAACGGTTTTCTATTCTTTTATAAAAGATTATATCACAGCGGTGGTGGATAAGGATCTTCCAAGAAAATTTATGCCAACGGTACCACCGGTATATGCCAAAAGATTTATTAATGTAGATCACGCTATGCAAACCGGTTATGAGGCCTTTTTTAATTTTAAGATCCTGAAAGATCTGGATTTCCAAAGCGATTTTTCTTATACCTTTGGTCAAAATAAGGATTTTGATGAGCCTTTGCCTCAGGTGATGCCCTTTACTGCTCATCTGGGAATTTTATACGATAAAGAGTCCTACTGGTTCAATCTTAAATCGAGAATTGTTGCCAAACAGGACAGAATCTCGGAAACCTTTATGGAAAAAGAAACTCCGGGTTTTAATACACTTGATTTTAGTGCGGGAATTAAACCTTTAGAGGGGCTTTCCATCGGAGCGGCTGTGCTGAACATTTTTGATACGGCTTATTATGAACACCTCACCTTCTCATACAAAAATTCAAATATCAACAGTGGAAGAATTTACGAACCGGGAAGGAATTTTACCGTCTATGTAAATTATACTTTTTAAAATTTTGTTAGTTAGTTTAGTTTGGAAAATCGTTGTGGAAAAAATTCCATGGCGGTTTTTTGTTTTTAAACTTTTTCTTCAATAATTTTATAGAATAACTTAAAATCTAAGATCATGAAAATCACATATCTCGGTCACGCCTCATTAAGTACAGAAGTTGCAGGAAAAAATATCATTGTAGACCCTTTTATTACCGGTAATGAACTGGCAAAAAATATTGATATTAACAGCTTAAAAGCCGATTATATTCTGGTTACGCATGCACATCAGGATCATATTCTCGATGTTGAGGCCATTGCCAGGAGAACAGGGGCCAAAGTGGTATCCAATTTTGAGATCATAAACCATTTTGCTGAGTTGGGTATAGAAGGGCATCCGATGAATCACGGAGGAACCTGGACCTTTGATTTTGGAAAAGTTACCTATACCAATGCTATACATTCCAGTTCTTTCCCTGATGGAAGCTATGGTGGTCAGCCCGGAGGATTTATCATTGAATCTGCCGAAGGAAATATTTACATTGCAGGAGATACGGCACTTACCATGGATATGAAACTGATTCCGCTGCAAACAAGCATCGATCTGGCTGTTTTGCCTTTAGGCGATAATTTTACCATGGGTATTGAAAGCGCAGTAATAGCCTCTGATTATGTAGAATGCAACAGGGTGCTGGGTTATCATTTTGATACTTTTGGCTATATTGTTATCGATCATAAAAAAGCTGTAACAACATTTAAAGAAAAAGGAAAAGAACTAACCCTTCTCGAAATTGGAAGCTCTTTAGACGTATAATTTGTATTTGTGATTTCTCTGTAAATTTCTGTTATTAATAAAAAACCTATCTTTGCCGCTTTTTTAAAATAAGCAGGTTTGACAGAATTTATATCAAAGAGAGTTCCCAACATTAAAAATGATATCTTATCGGGTATTACCGTTTCATTGGCACTGGTGCCGGAAGCGGTTGCTTTTGCCTTTGTAGCAGGTGTGGATCCTTTGGTGGGATTGTATGCTGCTTTTATGGTGGGGCTCATAACCTCGATATTCGGTGGGCGTCCCGGAATGATCTCCGGAGCAACCGGAGCTCTGGCTGTAGTGATGGTCACACTGGTAGCCAAAGGTAATGCTATGGGAGAACCCGGAGAAAACCTCGGATTATACTATCTTTTTGCCACTGTAATCCTGATGGGTTTTATTCAGGTAATGGCCGGAATTCTAAAACTTGGAAAATTTGTCAGACTCATCCCGCATTCAGTAATGATGGGATTTGTTAACGGACTTGCCATTGTGATTTTTATTTCCCAGCTGGGGATGTTTAAACATAAAGTAGACGGGAAAATCACATGGCTTCAGGGAAATGAACTTTACTGGATGATAGGTTTGGTTGGATTAACTATGTTGATCATGATATTGTTGAGTAATTTTAAGATTACAAAAAAACTTCCGGAAGCACTGATAGCCATTTTGGTTGTTTCGGGTATTGTTATCTTTTTTAATATCGATGTAGCTACCGTAGGTTCGTTTATTCGTGATGGAGGAGGGGAAGGACTTAAAGGTGGTTTGCCGAAACTTCATCTCGAAACTTTCGAAAAAATTTCGTTTACCTGGGAAACTATCAGGTTTATTTTTCCCTATGCATTGATCCTGGCTGCAATTGGTTTGATAGAATCCTTGATGACCTTAAATTTAATTGATGATCTCACGGAAACACGGGGAAATGCGAACAGAGAATGTGTGGCTCAGGGAGGCGCCAATATTGTTACCGGACTCTTTGGAGGTATGGGAGGATGCGCCATGATCGGACAGTCGATTATCAATATAAAATCGGGGGGAAGAGGTCGTTTATCAGGTATTGTTGCCGCCTTGATGCTGCTGAGTTTTTTCTTTTTGCTTCCGGACTAATTGAGCAGGTACCCATAGCGGCTCTGGTAGGCGTTATGTTTATGGTAGTGATCGGTACTTTTGCCTGGAGTAGCTTCAGAATACTGAATAAGATTCCAAAAACCGATGTTTTTGTTTTGATACTGGTATCTGCATTGACCGTGATCTTTGATCTTGCCATTGCGGTGCTGGCCGGGGTTATTGTAAGTGGTTTGGTCTTTTCCTGGGAGAATGCCAAGCGTATCCGTGCCCGTAAACATTTTAAAAAAGATGGTACTAAAGTATATGAGATCTGGGGTCCGCTTTTCTTTGGATCCATTGCGGCATTTAATGAGAAATTCGATGTGAAAAATGATCCTGATTAGGTTGAGATAGACTTTATTGAATCAAGAATCAGTGATCATTCTGCTATGGAAGCTATTAGTAATCTTGTTGAAAAGTATGAGAAAGCAGGTAAGAAAGTAAAATTAAAGCACCTGAGTGAAGAATGTAAATTACTTCTGAATAAGAACAACCCAAAATTTCAGGCAGTCATCATCAATGCCATTGATGATCCCCGTTACCACGTGGTTGAAGATCCGGAAAGATTTAATTAGTGCGTGTGCATTAACTCATCGAATGGTACTGTTATCTTTTTGTATTTTTTTCTTTACTAAGGTTTAATGTGTTAAAAATCACATAGGTAAAGGGAAATAAAATTGGATATCATACAGATTTTTACTAAATTGTAGGGTTGTTTAAATCATTATTTCTGATAAACTCAGAATTAATATTATTTTGTTTCAAACTGAAGCAATTTGGTTGATATAATTCCAAGGTTTTATCAGATATTAAGTCTTAACTTATGAAAACAAGACCTCTCCCCTTATTGGTCATTTTTATTTTATTGCTGTTCTCTAATTCCGGTATTGCTCAAAAAAACAAACTCATGGGGACCTGGCAATCTTCAAATGGAACCGTTATTTCATTTACAAAAACTCAGGTAGGTATCAATGGTGTTAATTACAATTATCAGCTTTTAAACAACATCATCCGAACTGTAGATGAATATGGTGAGGTTTACGATTATTCTTTTCAGATCAAAAATGATCTCCTTTACCTCGTGGTTCCTGATGACGGAACTTATATTTTAAAAAGATATTCAGGTCAGCACATCAATACGCAAGTAACCCAAAATGTGAATAATATTCAAAATACCGGTGGAGGGGCAGGAGTTTCAAAGGTATATGGTACTTTTTGCAGTTATTCTTCATCAGGTTACAGCGGATCAAGTTCCTATTCTACCACAAACCGCGTGAGTTTTGACGGAAGAGGAAATTTTGTATATGGCTCTGAAAGTTCTTACAGTGGTAATGGAGATGCTTACAGTGGAGGAAGCGGAGGTGAGAAAGGAACCTATCGAATACAGAACGGTCAATTGATTCTGATCTTTTCTGATGGCAGTCAGTATGCTGTGGAGATCTATAACAGAAATGGAGCAGGCGAAATAACCGGATTGAGATATGATGGTACTATTTATGCAAAATCTTTATGTGATTAAACTAATTCTAAATCTTTATAAATGAAAACAAAAGCAATGATTCTTTCAGTCTTTTTTATGTTCCTGTCAGTTCATTTGATTCAGGCACAGCAAACTACCAAAGAAATTACCGACAAATTCTTTCAAACCTTTGAAGCAACTCCTGATAAAGCTGTGGACTACTGTTTTTCAACAAATAAATGGTTTACAGGAAATCAGGAAGCTATTAAGGATATGGAGACCAAATTGAATAAGCTGATCGGTATTGTTGGAAAATACTACGGTTATGAAAAGATCCAGGAAAAGAAGATAGGAAACAATTACAAACTGGAAACCTATATGATAAAATACGACAGGCAACCGGTAAAATTTACTTTTATCTTTTACAGACCAGAGAATGAATGGCATGTTCAGAATTTTTATTTTAACACCGATTTTGACAACGACATTGAAAAAATGGCAAAAGAATGATCTAAGAAGTAGATTTGAGAATTAACTGATGTGCTGTTTTGCCAATGATTTAAAATTTAACATTTAAAATTGCTTATAGCAAAACTACTGCTTAAAGCATTTTGAGAATAATCAGCGACAATCAGCGTAATAATCTGCGGGAGAACTTAAGAGCGATAAGGGAAAAGGGATTAGTAAATGATCGTTCCTGATAGAGCTTGACCAGAAAAGTCAATTTATATGAGAGTAAATTTAAAAAAACTCAGGGTTTTAGAAATCCTGAGTTTTTTAATTGTTTTGTAATCTTTAGATCTTATTTCTTAGGATGAACCAATTTCATCTCATCGATTAGATGAGAAGCACCGGCATATTTATCCATCACAAAAAGTACATAACGAATATCTACTGAGATACTTCTTACAATATCCGCATCGTAATAAAGGTCACTCATAATACCTTCCCAGGTGCCATCAAAAAGCAATCCGAGTAAATTACCGTGAGCATCCATTACCGGACTTCCGGAATTACCTCCTGTAGTATGATTGGTTCCCAGGAAATTTACAGGCATTCTGCCATTTTCACCATATGGTCCGAAGTCTTTATTTGAATAGAGTTCAC
>JANTGF010000166.1 GCA_024763075.1 Bacteroidales bacterium
AATCAATGAATTTTCAAATTGCTATGTTCATGGCTATTTTTCGATCAATCTTTATATTTTACCATATTCATGTCGTACCTACGGCACTTTTGAACAATTTATGGCTGGGTAGTCTAAAAATATTTTACACCTACGGCGTAATTAACTTTTTCATTTTTCATTTAACATTCATTATTTAATATTCTCGTTATGAGATTTATTTGTTTTTTGATTCCTGGATCTTGTTTCTTTGACCATTGATAATGCCTAAAATTCAAAATGCCTAAAATGAACTAAATGCCTAAATTCAAAATACTTAAAATGAAAATGTAACTTCTGTTCTCTCTCTGCCTTTCTGACTTCGACAAGCTCAACCAGCAGACAATTTATTCTCCAGGATTACTATCTCATTTTCAAATCAAACAATTTTAAAGTTTTCAAATTGATTTATTCGCTGACTCCGGTCTTCTTTTACTACAGTTAGGTTTTCTTTTAAATAACAGCAGAACCTTATTATTTTCTCAAAAATCGGATTAAATTTGCATTAAATAACGTTATAAAATTCTGCTCTCTTATCAATAAAAATTCCATCTGAATGAAGCATAAAACCATCCTCGCTTTTCTATTGTTACTTTCCGGTATCCTTTTCATTTCTTCCTGCACCCGGCAAACAGATCAAAATTTGCGAAAAACGCTTTTTTCTGATGACTGGTATTTTGTCCGCCTGACGGATAGCACTGATACTTCAACAGTAGCACAGCAGGTACAAACCGGAAGTAACTGGGATTCCCAATACAATATTGAAATCATTGAATCAGGAGAAAGTCAGAATGCAGACTCAGCAGATATCCCGGAAGAACAGATGCTTATAAAACAAAAACAATGGCAACAGGTCAACCTGCCTCATACTGCATATACAGAGCCTCTGGTTGTAAAACACCCCTGGCAGGGGATTTGTTATTACCGGAAATCATTCTTTATTCCTGCCCGAGACAGCCTACACAACCTGTCATTGCATTTTAAAGGAGCCATGCAACTGGCAAATGTCTGGATCAACGGAAAGAAAGCCGCTTCTCATGCAGGTGGTTACACACCATTTGAGGTTCTGCTGAACCCTTTCGTTGTGTATGGTGATACCAATGAAGTACTGGTTCGTCTGGATAACCGGGACAATCCCCTAATTCCCCCCGGGAAACCCTCTGGCCGGCTTGATTTTAATTACTACAGCGGCCTTTACCGGGATGTTTATCTGATCCGTACCGGAAAAATATTCATACCCGACCCGGTGGCCGCAAATATGCCTGCCGGAGGAGGTATTTTTGTTTCATTTCCCGTGGCAAACAGAGAAAAAGCGATAGTGCATATCAGAACAACAATCCGGAATGACCGGACTGAAAATGCCGACATTCGCCTTACCCAGATTTTATATGACGCAAAGGGTAAAGTTTGTGGTAAAACCGATAGAAATGTAAATCTTACAAAGGATAAAACCTCTGTTTTTGAACAGGAAATAATGGTTTCGAAACCAAATTTATGGTCCCTGGAAGATCCGCATTTATACAGGCTGGAAACCCGTCTCAGAAAAGATGACCACTTACTTGACAGGACAGAAACAAGGATGGGTATCCGCAGGATATCTTTTACCCGTGAAAACGGACTCCTGCTGAACGGAGACCAGATTCAGCTGACAGGAAGCAACCGCCACCAGGAATATCCGTGGATTGGAAATACCCTCACCGATCAGGCTCAATACAGAGATATGGTGAAGATCAAAAACGGTGGATTCAATATTGTAAGGCTGGGACATTACCCGCAGGATCCTTCGGTACTGGATGCCTGCGATGAGCTGGGGTTACTGGCAATTGAGCCCATTCCCGGATGGCAGTTCTTCTCCAGGGACAGCATTTTTGCCGCCCGGACCTACCGCGATATACGGGATATGATCCGGCGCGACCGCAACCATCCTTCCATTGTATTGTGGGAAACCGTATTGAATGAATCCTGGCTTCCGGAAAGTTGGAAACAAAAAGCCTATGAAATTGCACATGAAGAATATCCCGGTGACCAGTGCTACACTGCCGGAGATATGTACGGAAGTCGTGTCTGGGACGTATTGTATAATGACTGGCACGAAGATTTTACCCGTACAAATGACAGCATCAAACCCGGATTTATCCGGGAGTACGGAGATTATGAATTCGGAGGGGATCAAAGCACTACGCGGCAACGCAGAGGAGCCGGAGAAGAAAAACTCCTATTGTCTGCCTGGAATTTCCAGTGGTCTTTTAACCGCTATAATGCCCGTTATCCGCAAACTGCAGGAAATGCCATCTGGGAAATGTTTGATCACAACCGGGGGTGCTGCCCGACCATCTCGGCAAGCGGTGCTTCTGATATTTTCCGGATTCCCAAGTTCACCTGGCACTTTTTCCGCTCGCAGATGGATCCGGGGCAAAAAACTGCTTTTGATAAAATAAAACCGGAAGTTTTTATAGCAAACTATTGGGCTGCCGGTAAACCTAAACGTAAAGTAATTGTTTATGGTAATGTAGATGAAGTGGAACTTCTGGTGAACGGCAAAACCATGGGCAGACAAAAACCGGATAAGGGTCCGGATACCCCCTATTTTCAGGAAGGTGAAAAGCCCTGGGATGGCGGACATCCATTTGATAAAGGGAATTGCAGACATTTGAAACATCCGCCATTTAGCTTTGAGAATATTCCATGGGAAAATGGAGAAATAAAAGCCATCGGGTATCTTCAGAACAAAAAAGCAGCTGAATATACCGTTTATACACCTGGGAAACCTGTAAAGATTGAAATAGAGACAGACTTCTCCGGGAAAAAACCGGTATGGGGCAAGAAGGATGTATTATTTGTTTATGTAAAACTAAAGGATGAAAGGGGGACCCTTTGTGTTACTGAGAACCAATTCAATGTCAGCCTGAGAGCAAGGGGTGCTAAGATCCTGTCACCGGATAGAATCAATACCGAAGCAGGCATCGCCACCTTTCTTATAAGTACTTACGAAGAATCTCCGGTAATTCTGGAAGCGCAAACCACAAGCGGATTCACGACCAGTTACAAATTCCAGGTTCGACCAACCCATTAAACCCAAATTATTTCCCGGCGCTACAACACGATTGTATCGTGTGGCAATCATTACCTGATTAAAATGGCATCATCTAATATTGAAAGTGAGGTTCTGATCTTAATAAAAAAAAATTAAGCCCAAAGCAGAATTATAGAACATTAATTGTCTCTTCTTTCTTCGGTCTTAAAATTACAAAAATCGATAAATGGAAGAAGATTTACGAATTATTGGATATATCTACTAATCAGCTCTTTGCGACCTTCCTTTTATATTTAACATTCAGCGTTCGACATTTGACATTAATAGAATAACGAATATCGAATAATGAATGATGATCTAAAAAGTATTGGCTTCTCCTGAATTCAGCATGTTGCATTTTTAATTCGAAATTCAGCATTCGGTGTTCGACATTCGATATTGACCATTCATAAATATGGTTGACACTATATTCAGTTTTTTTGAACTTCTGTTAATTAAACATTTTTTTCAATTTTTTAATTGAATAACGAATATCAAATATCGAATGATGATTTAAGAAGTTTTGTTCTTTGTCAAGAGACCACACGATACAATTGTGCAGGAGCGGTGTTTTAGCTTTCCATTTACAAAAATGAATATGTAAGATGATTCAGCTTTTGGTTTTTACCCGTTTTTTTTGTAACTTATGCCAAATCATTGTCCTCTGACTTAATCCTAATCTGATTTGAAATTTATTGACTTTAATAAACTTGATAAATGGGTTGAAAAAATTCTTGCTTATCCCGGAATAAACAAGGAGGAACTGATCCAGAAAAAAAGGTACTGGCTTGCAAGTGTTGCATGTTTGCTGGTCATTGTTGCCCTGGTAATAGGTTTTTGGGTTTATCATCCTGAGTTTAAAATTCTTCTTTCATACGGTATGTTCCAGGTAATTGCTTACATAGCCTTTATTGCTGTCAGTATCCTATTCCCTGTGAATCTCCCCAAAATTATGTTTTACTCACAGACAATGTCTATTATTGTTACATTTCTATTTGTATTGAAACTGGGAGGGATAATGAATTCAGGCGGACTGATCTTCATCGGTTTTTTTTCTGTGTTATTCTCTTTGGATATTCAAAGCAGAAAAAATGTAATATGGCTGTTTGGTATTTATATCGTAACCCTTATACTTGCAGCAGTCCTGCAACCCTGGCTGACTACTGCACCGGAGATGACTCCAAAAGCTAACCTTATATTGTTTGTTTTTAATCTGGCCTGGATATCTGCTTTTGCTTTTGTATTTATTTTGAACTTCATTTCACAACGCGTAGATATAGAACAAAAAGAAGCAAAACGCCTGAAAGAATGGGACGAAATAAAAACCAAACTTTATACAAATATTACCCATGAATTCAGAACCCCCCTGACTGTCATTCAGGGTATGGCTGACCTTATCAGGAATAAGCCTGGCAAATGGTTACAGAAAGGCACCCTTAAAATTGGAGACAATAGTAATATCCTGCTTAACCTTGTGAATCAGATGCTGGATCTGTCAAAAGTGGAAGCCGGGGCCATGCCTGTCTGCAAAATTCAGGCAAATATTGTGCTTTACATCAGGTATCTCATTGAATCTTTTCATTCACTGGCAGAAAGTAAGAAAATTACCCTGCATTATCTACCGGAAACGGAGCAATTCATAATGGATTACGATCCGGATAAATTGATGCAGATCATATCCAATCTGATTTCAAATGCCATAAAATACACCCAGGAGGGTGGCCGGATTGAAATTCTGACTTTAGTAACCGGTAGCATTGAACCGAAACTCGAAATACGGGTTAAGGACAATGGCCCGGGAATTCAGGAGATGCACCTGCCCCATATTTTTGACCGCTTCTACAGGGTTGAATCCGGAAACAGGCCAATACCAGATGTGCCAGGATCAGGATTGGGATTGGCCCTGACCCGGGAGTTGATTCTGCTAATGGATGGAACAATCAGGGTTGAAAGTGTTTACGGAAAAGGAACGGAATT
>JANTGF010000167.1 GCA_024763075.1 Bacteroidales bacterium
GGGATGTATTCAAACAGGAAGTACACTGAGTATTACTGAACCTTCCCCTTTAACTTTCGACTCTCAGACACCAACCGATATCAGTTGTTTTGGTTCTGCAGATGGTAAAATCACCCTTGTCCTTTCAGGGGGAACTCCGCCTTATGAGTATTCAATAGATGGAGGGGCTACTTACCTGCCAAATGGAGGCACTTTTATCAATCTTTCCTCAGGTACTTATAATGTTTACGGAAAAGACAACCATGGTTGCATTATCTCAGGAGCTCAGCTTAGCATTCAGGAACCTTCAAGTATTTCCATTATTTCGGAAATAGTTACCGATGTAACCTGCAATGGATCTGATAACGGAACCATAACAATTACTGCATCAGGTGGAAACCCTCCCTATGTTTTTTCCATTGACGGAGGTGTAAGTTATGTTGATAACAGCGGGTTATTTACCGGGATTGCTCCGGGTAACTATGATGTTATGGTTAAGGATAGCAAAGACTGTTCCCAGACGGGAAGTACACTGGTAATCAATGAACCGACTAAACTTGTTATTACCAGCACATCGGTTAAAGATGTTACATGTAACGGAAACAATAACGGAGAAATTATAATTGTTTCAAACGGAGGTGTTTCACCTTATACCTATTCCATTGACGGAGGTGCTACCTATGTTGATAACGGTGGGCTGTTTACAGGACTTGCAGCCGGCACTTATCAAATAGCGGTTCGTGACAATAATCTTTGTGTTGAAAGTGGAGGGGATCTTGCCATTTCCGAACCACCGGCATTGATTATTGATTCTGTATCTGTTAGTCAGCCTTCCTGTAATGGTGTTACAGATGGTTCTTTGACGATATATGCTTCGGGGGGAAACGGTCCTTATTTGTATTCTATTGATGGAGGAATGAATTTTGTGAATAATGGCGGGGTCTTCACGGGCCTGGATGCGGCTACCTACACTCCTGCAATACAGGATGCCAATGCCTGTATATTAATCGGGAATAGTGTTGCCATTACAAATCCGGAAACCGTGAAAATTGACTCTGTTAGTACCATGGATATTTCATGCTTTGGCATGGCCGACGGTAAAGTTACTATCTATGCATCCGGAGGAACCCCTCCTTATCTTTACTCAGTTGACGGAGGCGTGAGTTATTTCCCGAACGGCGGGAAATTTGAGAATCTTGCAGCAGGAAACTATGATGTGGCTGTTACAGATGACAAAGGATGTCAGCAAAATGGCGGCACATATACCATTCTGGAACCGGCTAAACTTAACATTACGTCAGAAACCAGTCAGAATATACTTTGTTACGGTGCAAATGACGGACAAATTAGCATCACTGTTTCGGGAGGTACAAGCCCTTACAGTTATTCTATAGATGGTGGTTTGAGCTTTGAAGAGAACGGAGGAACATTCAATCAGCTTGCCCCCGGAACTTACCAGATAGCAGTAAAAGATGTAAATGCCTGTACCCTGTCCGGCAGCTCTCTCATTATTACAGAACCACCCACACTTACATTGATGATTGACACAAGCAAAGCCACCTGTAATACAACAACGGCGGATGGTTCAATTACGATAACTCCGGGAGGTGGAACACCCGGCTATTCCTATTCCGTCAACGGAGGTGCAAACTGGCAGGATAATCCTCAATTCCTTAATCTTACTGCAGGCACTTATGAAGTAGTACTCCGTGATAATAATTCCTGTACATTGAACCAACCGGTGATCCTGGAAAGCAAGTTTACCGTTATTGCCAACGCTGGTGCTGATGCAGAAATATGTCCTGGTAACCAGGTACAGTTACAGGGTACAGGAGGGGGAACCTATCAGTGGCTGCCTGTAAGCGGATTGAGTGATCCTTCCGTTCCGAATCCTTTGGCTTCACCGCAGGCAACTACTCTTTATACCCTTACTGTTACAAAAGGTGTATGTGCTTCTACGGATTCGGTAACTGTTACAGTTTATGATGACGCCACAATAAATGCAGGGAACGATACCGTTATATTCAAGGGTTCAACTATTTCACTGGAAGCTACAGGCGGAACCTTTGCTTCCTATTTCTGGGCTCCTCCTGAAGGCTTGTCTTCCACAACAGGAAAAATTGTACAGGCAACCCCTGAAGTTAGTACATTGTATAAAGTTACCGGAACAACTACTGAGGGATGCGTAAGTTCAGATACTATTTTTATCAGGGTAATAAGCGAACTTAAAATTCCTTCAGGATTTACACCTAACGGGGATGGATACAATGATACCTGGGAAATAGATAATGCTTACTTATTCCCGAGTATGACAGTTCAGGTGGTGAACAGATGGGGTCAAAATGTATTTTATTCCCGTGGATACGGAAACGGTATTGAATGGGATGGTACTTATAATGGAAAAGACCTGCCAATAGGTACTTATTATTTTGCGATTGATTTAAATGATGGAAATAATACCCGACCTATTACAGGGCCGGTAACTATTGTGAGATAAAATGAAAAAATTTATTTATATATGGATTTTTCTTTTAAGCATTTCTGCTTCCTTATGGTCGCAGCAATTGCCTCATTTCACACAATATATGTTTAATGATTATATAATGAATCCTGCCGTAGCAGGAACTAAAAATCATTACCAGGCCCGTGCTACGAGCCGTTTTCAATGGGCCGGTATTATCGATGCTCCCCAGACAATCAGTCTGAGTTTTAACGGTCCTCATGCAAAAAAACCAATGGGATTCGGAGGTTACCTTCTGAATGATGTCACAGGGCCTACAAGCCGTACAGGCTTCTATGGTACTTATGCCTATAACTTTGGGTTGGGAAATGATGTCCGGCTGTCTCTGGGTTTATCTTTTGGTGTATTACAAAATACAATTGATGGTACCAAAATTTCATTGCATGACCTGAATGATCCTGCTCTTAAAGAAGCTATTTCTACTTCATTTGTACCTGATGCCTCGTTAGGAGCTTTGTTTTATCATGAAAAATGGTTTGCCGGTTTTTCCGCTTTTCAGCTTCTAAGTAATAACCTGAAAGTTTACGATGAGAAAAACGGTCTGAATAAACTAAAAAGACATTACTACCTGATGGGGGGTTACAAATGGGCTTTCGCACCTGATTTTATTCTAGAGCCTTCCGTTATAATTAAAGGTATGGTTGATGTCCCTTCACAGGTAGATCTTAATGTAAAAGTTGAATACATGAAAACAGCCTGGCTGGGCTTCTCCTACCGTTCACAGGATGCCATCGCGATCCTGATTGGTTACATCCATAAACAAAAATACTATTTTGGCTATTCCTATGATATAACCATTTCTGATTTCAAAACCTACAACTCCGGTTCACATGAAATCATGATAGGACTCCGGTTCAATGATATCAAAGAATAAGGAAATTCTTATTTCTGTCTGATTCCTCCTTAACAGATAAAAGAAAAATTGTAATTTAGAACCCTGATTTCAATAAAATCTTATGTATGAAGACTGTTAGTTGGGTTTTTATTCTGTTTTTTCTCATTGTGATTTCCTGCTCTGAACAAGAGAAACGTATCCGGAAGAAAGATGTTATCCCTGATGATGAGCTGATCGCATTATTAGCAGATATTCACATTGCCGATGGTATTCTGGATATGCCCAGTTACCTAAAAAAATATCCGGGAAGGGATTCCATCAGTAACTACAATGATGTAATTCACCAACACGGTTTTACCAGAGAAAGATTTGATATGACACTTAAGTATTACTCAAACAATCCTGACGACTTTGAGCTTATATATGAAAAGGTTCTGAACAAACTGAGTCAGCTTGAGAGTGAGGTCAACAGTCAGCGGTCCGGGGTTATGAGTGATGAAAAGGCATCAAATCTTTGGATGGAAATAGGAGAGTATAAGCTTCCCAGGGATGGGAAAAGAAATAAAATTCCTTTTAGCATAGGCATACAAAAGCAGGGCTTCTATATAATAAGAGCCCGGATAAAAATGTATAAGGATGATGCTTCTGTCAACCCGAGACTGACTGCCTGGTTTTGGTATGACAACGGGACCGGAAACGGGGTCAGGTACTTTTTTCCTGAAAGTAAAATAAAGAAAGATGAGACCTGGCGTTATTATACAATTTCTTTAAAATCCAAGGACCCTAAGGTTACTCATATTAAAGGTTTTCTGCTGAATCACGATAATACAGGAACAGAATGGGAAAAACATGTGGATATTGAAAATATATCGGTTCAATTGCAAACCATTAAGAAATAAACTTTTACTATTGATGTATCATGAGAAAAATCTCTGCGAATTATATTTTCCCGGGTACATCTCCCCCTTTGAAAAACGGAATCATTGTTTTAGATGATTCCGGTGAAATTATGGAAGTTCAGGATACCGGAGGAAAATTAAGAGAAATTTCCCGGCTGGAGTTTTATAACGGTATTATTGTTCCCGGTTTTGTAAATGCACATTGCCACCTGGAGCTTTCCCACCTGAAAAAGCTTATCCCGAAACATACAGGTCTGGCAGATTTTATTTTTCAGGTAACCGGGCACAGGAATCATTCACAGGAGAGCATCTGTTCTGCCATGAAAGAGGGAGAAGATGAAATGCTGCGAAATGGAATTGTCGCCGTAGGGGATATTTCAAATACAGGCGATAGTTTTGCAATAAAAGCTGACCGGAATTTGTTTTATCATACTTTTATTGAGGTTTTCGGACTTAAACCAGCCAATGCAGCAGATATTATCGCAAATGCAAAAAACCTGTCCGGTTTGCTTCAGGAAAAGTATGCCCTGCCTTCTAGCATTGTTCCACATGCACCCTATTCTGTTTCTCAGGTTCTTTTAAAGAAAATAGCATCCCTTGAAAACAATGTACCTTTGAGCATTCATAATCAGGAAACAGCAGATGAAAAGGATCTCTTCTGGAACGGAAAAGGTACTTTGTATGAAACCCTTTCAAAACTAGTGCCGGATTTTCAGAACCTGA
>JANTGF010000168.1 GCA_024763075.1 Bacteroidales bacterium
GTTATTCTCGTTTTGAAAACGGTCATTTACAAAAGTAAACTCCCTGATTTTTAAAGCTTCGAAAGCCTTGTCTTTGGCGTCTTCTAAGAAGCCACTTAAAAAATCAAGAGTTTTCTTAGAAGTACTACATATATGTATATTATTGAAATCAGATAACAGTTTATATCTGTTGTATTTGTAATATACCTTAATGAAATTGTCGTTTATTTAGTAACATATGTGAAATAAATAACATGTTTTAATATAAAAACTTAAACATTGCCTTGTGTATTTTTATCATTAAGTTCTACATTAACTTTATGAATTTCTCCAAGTTCGAAATTCCCTTTTACAATAATTGAATCATTTAGTCTTACTTTTAAAGAGTTTCGAATATGAAGGACAAGCCATTCAGGCTTGCAGATTATCTTAATCGTTAAAGCATCTTTTTCATCAAGGATTTCGAGAACTTTTCCTTTGAGAGAGAATGTATCAATTTTTGACACAGCCATGATGATCAGGTTTGGGTTCAATCTGTTAGAGCAAGGAACATGCCATGATGCAGTTTTGGGCTGTTAGATCATTGAATATATTTATTAATATATTGTTACACTGTGATATGCGGGTATCAGGCAAGGCCGGTTCTTATTCGACAAACCGGAAAGGTTGCGGAAATCCGCAAATAAATGTGCGAAATACCGTTAGACTCAATCGAATTTACCAGATTAATACACTACAAAGGGAGCAGGTATTCAATTCAATCTCTTTTTATATTTTTGAGTTCTTTTGGGAGCTTGATGCTAAGTTCCATAAAGCCTTTATATTCATCTGATTCAAACCACGGAAACTGGTGGATAAGTGTTTTCCGGCCCTGTTTTTCAGAGGTATATGTTTGTCCGTTTTTGTTTTTTAGCATTTCCTTAAGCCGGCTTTTTGAAGGTTCAGGATGACAGTCCATCAGGTTCGTTCCAATCAGACCTTCCCCACCGTCTTTTTTAAAACTTTCAATTGATTTCGAATTCATATAAAGAATGACACCTTCTTTGTCACAAATGGTTAAAGGGTGCGGGATATGATCGGCCCAGTTTTTCATAATAATCAGACTATTAGTAATATAAATAAAGATTGTTTCGGTTAACGGATTCAGCTTTCCATTGTGAGTTCCTGCCAGGCAGATTTGATACTTCTTTCAATTCCGTTTCCCTTCCAGTCTTCTGCCCCGGGAATGGAATTGGTTTTTAACAGTTCATCAAGACTTTTTCCGTTTTTTATTTCTTTCTGCATGTACGTCAGTAATTTAATTAAATAGTTTCCCATGGCTTTCAGATCCTCATTGTTTCCGGTAACCGCTTTCGGGTCAAGTGCATGTCCAAAAATAAAGAGTGTGTCTTTGTCAAATGTTTGTTGTATTTTCTCTAAAACCATTATCCAGTTTTTAATGCAGGCTCCGGCTGCCATATCAATATAGGGAAATCGCCGGTTGAATACCAAATCGCCTACATGAGCTATGTTTTCATTTTCAAGGTGAATAACGGAGTCTCCATTGGTATGTGCCGGCCCAAAATAATAGGCTTTTACCGGTTCATTTCCAACTTTAGTTTTCCATGAGGTTTGAAAAATAACATCAGGGTACAGCTGTTTACTTTCAGTACCTCTGCTTTTTGCTGACTTCATTTGGTTGATTCTTGAGTTCTCCTGGGCAACAATTTTTGAAGCAAATCCCTTAAAAGCAATATTCCCTGAGGTATGGTCACCATGGTGATGTGTATTGAACAAAACATCAACCGGATGGGAAGTCCGGGATTTAATCTGCTTTATTAAATGGCCTGCCTGTTCCGGGAACTGGGCATCAATAACCACAACCTGATCACTTGATATCAACCAGCCAATGGTTCCTCCTTTCTCGGTAAAAATCCCGGTATTCCCCCGAAGTTTTTTCATGGTGAATTCTGATTTGGCAGCAATTATACCGGCAATTGCATGAATATTCGAAGCATATATTCCTCCGGAAATTAAACCGGAACTTTTTAAAAACTGTCTTCTTTTCATTATGGTAAATTTTTATCCGAAAAACATTGATATTAAATGTAGTAAATAATATGATGATGACCTCCGAAAGCAAACCCTGATATTTCCGGAAATCAGAACCAGTAACCAATTTGTACATGGCCTAAAAATCCTGGTTTTTCTCCTGCCCTGCTTACTGCAACACTGATTGGACCAATGGGTGTATCCATGCTGAGTGCAAGACCAAAACCTGAAACAAAACTTCTCTTATCGAAAATTTCATGAGGCGAATCATTGTTTAAACCGGCATTTGCCATGAGTGTCAGATAGAATTTCTTATAAAATTGATAACGAAAATCTACCCGTGCAATAAAGGTAAGGTAACCTCCCAGTTCAAAATATTTGTATCCTACCAGAGGAAATTGATCGAGCTGTCCCGGTTCGGTAAATCCTCCTAATGGGAATCCAAATGTAATTGGAATTGAGTCACCCACGATTGCACCCCCATAAAATTTAGGGTTTAAAACAAATTTATTGCTTATTTTTTGTGCAAACCTGTAATCGAAACGTGAGTATAGAAAAGGTTTATCAGTTCCGTCTCCAACTAATTTTGCATAAATGTTACCCCGGCTTCCTTTTGTTGCGAAATATGCCTTATCATAAGTGTCGAAATGGGTTTCAAAAAACAGGGTCATGGAATTATTTAAAAATGCCCCGAAATCAATCAAAGAAATATTTGGTGTGTATTTGGTGTAAAGCCATTCGATTCCTGCTCTCATATATAGCGTATTGGAGAAATTAGACTGAAGGAATAACTTTGAACTAAGGTAATAAGAATTTACAGTAGCAAGTTTGTTCCGGACGGAATCATCATATATGCTCAGATTGGTGTATTGCCCGTAGATTTGGATTCCCGGAGCCGGGATAGGGCCTTTATCCATAAAGTACAGCAATTCTACGCTCGGGGTTCTGCCTAATCCTACAGTTGCAGAAAATCTGGTATTCTTTATAAGGGCATTATAAAAAGTGGTGTTCAGAAACAGCATGGCAGAATAATCGTTATCATAGTAGAAGCCAAAACGTAATGAACCCATATCCCTTTCTTTGAATTTCAAAAGTAACCTGACTCCATCATCTTCCGGAAGAAGCTCATAGGTTACTTTATTAAAATAATTGGATGCATAGATGTTTTCCACTGCTCTGGTTATATCTTTTACATTTACCCATTCAAGCACGGAAAACGGAAGGTCTGCTGTTACCAGCTTCTTGGTCATATGATATAAGCCTTTGACCTGGATAGATTTTATATAAACTGAATCAATAATCTCAGCACTTTTTCTGGAATAAGCAGGTCCGCCAAGGCTATTTATAGAATCAGCCAGTGCTTTCAACTGGTCATATACTTCTCTTGCCGCATACTCACCATAGGCCATAAGAGAATCATCATCGGTAAAACTAGCCGTACCAAGCCCATGCAGGTTTGGTTTAATCAGAAGATTAACCTGCTTAAGGCTTTGTTCCATAACTTTCTCAGAGTATAGAAACATTGCATTCTCCATGATGCTGAACATACTTAGTTTTTCCTTTGGCCCCTGGGAGCCATGTCCCACATCAACGCCAATGATAATGTCTGCCCCCATTGCTTTTACATCTGATACAGGGAAATTATCAATCAGGCCGCCATCAACAAGTTTATGTCCGTCAATTTCCATGGGTTCAAAAACGGAGGGAATGGACATGCTTGCCCGCATGGCATCCGGAAGGTTCCCCTTATTAAGGAGAACCTTCTCCCCGGTTTCTATATCCAGTGCAATGCATAAATATGGAATGGGCAGATTATGAAAATCCCTTATTTTATAGACCGGGGAACAGAGTTCTGTAAATAAGTTTTGAATATGCTGGCCCCTGATAATACCTGCAGGAAGTTCTAAGCCTTTACTACTCATAGGGAAAGTTAACCGGAACCTGTCTTTATCTTTCTTTTCAGTAATTGAGAGGTCCCTTCTGGTAATTTTATCGGATAAAAGAAAATCCCAGTTTTGTGCAGTGATTAAATTTTCCAGACTATCAATTGAATAGCCAATAGAATACAATGCAGAAACGAGGCTGCCCATACTTGTTCCACCAATGTAGTCAATGGGCATGCCAACCTCCTCAAGTACTTTTAGAACTCCTATATGGGCAAGTCCTTTTGCCCCTCCCCCGGATAGTACCAGACCCACTTTAGGTCTTTTTTTATTTGAGTTATTTTTTCCAGACTGTGCATTTGTTACAGAAATAAATGCAAATATCAGAATTACGTTCAGAATTAAAATTCGGTTTGGAAAAAATTTCATTTTACCAGGATTTACGGGTTTTTTATTCTGCGGAATTAACTGAAGCTACTTACTCTTCGGCGGGTTCAAAACCCTCTGCACCAGGTAAGGTTCCTGTAAGCTTTCCCGGGTCATGAATCAAAACAGGGATGTGCTGCGGGCATATCCAAAGCTTACCACCCCTGTAACTCATGTTAATAAGTGGTACTTCTTTATCATTTCTTTTGCAAACAAGGCAATATTTGTCATGTGCTTCAGTCATTTTTTAAGTTTTTTATGAATAATTTAAGCAAAGATAGAAAATCAAGTTAAAAAAAATTAGAATATCATTTTTTTTTGAGTTTTAATTCAGGTTTTATGATTGATTTATAGTGGTTTGTAGCTGTCCAGGTAATGACCATTTCAAAACAACCAACAACTTCCGATTCTTAGCTCTTATTTTTCTTTTTTTCATTGCATCTTAAGGATATTGAATTAATGCTAATGCTGATAAAAAAA
>JANTGF010000169.1 GCA_024763075.1 Bacteroidales bacterium
GCTGGGAGACCAGGATTCGAACCTGGGTTGACGGAGTCAGAGTCCGTAGTCCTGCCGCTAGACGATCCCCCAGCATAAAATTGCGTCGGCGAAATTAACACCAATCGCTCTCTTTGTCAATTATATATTCTTGATGGCTTCGTAAAAGCTCCATCTTCTTCGTTAGGCTTCATCTCTCGTGATGACAACGTACTGAAAAACCTGCTTCCTCCTTCCCGAAAGCTTACACATCCAGGTTTGAAACCAGCAGGGCATTTTCTTCTATAAAACTGCGTCGTGGCGGAATCTGATCTCCCATCAAAATGGTAAATATTTCATCCGCTTCCACATCATCTTCTACCCGTACCTGTAAAAGTTTTCTGGTTTCCGGATTCATCGTGGTTTCCCACAACTGTTCCGGATTCATCTCTCCCAGACCTTTATAACGTTGAATTGAGGTCCCGGATTTTCCAATTTCCAATATTTTCAGCAGTAATTCTTCTTTTGTTGGCACTTCTTCAACATCATTTTTATTCAGCAGTATAAAGGGTGGATTTTCCAATTGCTTTAACGATTCATTTAATTGGACCAAAGTTTTATATTCAATGGATTTAATCAATCTCACATCCAGGGGGAAAACCCTTTTTCCCTGTGCATCAGCGATAATGACCTTATTAACATTACTTTCTTCATCAAAAGAAAATTCTTTTATTTGCATCTTCGCTTCCATCAAAAGATCAACGAGATTCTTTATTTTCTTTTCATCCTGCAGATGTTCACGACTGGTTATTCCTTTTTTCATCAGAAGCTTGATAAATTGAGGTGTATAGCCCTTTTTCACCAGTCTATCCATAAAATATTTATAAGAAACCAGTTTCAAAAGCATTTGAACCAGGGCTGCACCTCTTATTTCCCGGCCGTTATTTTTTAAGGTAACAACCACATCCCTGGTATTATTTTTAATGATAAATTCATTTAACTCTTTATCCGTACTGAGATACTCCGAAGATTTTCCGCGACTGATACGATAAAGCGGTGGTTGAGCTATAAACAGGTGTCCTTCTTCCACCAGGGAAGACATCTGCCTAAAAAAGAAGGTTAAAAGGAGGGTGCGAATGTGCGATCCGTCAACATCCGCATCGGTCATAATAATAATTCGATTATAGCGTAATTTTTCCAGACTGAATTCATCCGGTCCGATACCGGTCCCCAACGCGGCTATCAGGGTCTTAATTTCTTCACTGGCCAGCATTTTATCAAAACGGGCTTTTTCAATATTTAATATTTTGCCTTTCAAAGGTAAAATAGCCTGATTTTTTCGGTCTCTACCCTGTTTGGCCGATCCGCCGGCGGAATCTCCCTCGACAATGAATATTTCACAAAATTGAGCATCTTTTTCCTGGCAATCGGCCAATTTACCCGGCAACATGGACGATTCCAACAGGCCTTTTCTCCGGGTTAATTCACGAGCTTTACGAGCTGCTTCCCGCGCCCGAGCTGCATCGACAATTTTATGAATGATCGTATTGCCAATGCTCGGATTTTCCTCCAGAAAGTTTCCCAGGCGTTCATTGATCAGGGACTCCACCAATCCCTTTACTTCACTATTTCCCAGCTTGGTTTTGGTCTGACCCTCAAACTGGGGGTCAGGAATTTTAACGCTGATAACAGCAATCATGCCTTCTCTTATATCATCGCCGCTTATACTAACTTTTTTTCCTTTCAAGGCATTTTTTACATTAATATAACTATTGATGGTCCTGGTTACCGCAGCCTTGAATCCAACCAGGTGACTGCCCCCTTCGTGGGTATTGATATTATTGGCAAACGTATACATTTGCTCCTTATAGCCATTATTATATTGCATGGCCACTTCTATCTCTACATCCTCCCGTTTTCCTGATATGTAAATAGGCTGTTTATGCAGGGGAGATTTATTTTTCCCCAGATATTCCACAAAAGATACAATCCCCCCCTCATACAGAAATTCGCGTTTTTTTCCACCATTGCGCTCGTCTTCCACCAGTATCTTTATTCCTGAATTCAGAAAAGCCAGTTCCCTGAGCCGGCGGGTAATAATGTCAAAATTGAAATTTGTATCTTCAAATATCGCTGAATCCGGCTTACAGCGAACAAGGGTGCCTGTCCTTTTGGTTTTCCCGATAACCGACATATCGCTAACTTTACGACCACGTTCAAACCGCTGGGTATACACCTTCCCATCTCGCCGGATTTCCACCTCAAGAAACTCGGTTAAGGCATTGACCACCGAAATACCTACTCCGTGCAATCCTCCTGATACCTTGTAAGCCGAATTATCAAACTTCCCTCCGGCATGAAGTTTCGTCAGAACCAGTTCCAGGGCATTCAAACCTGTCTGAGCGTGAATATCAACAGGGATACCCCTACCATCATCTTCAACCGTGACAGAATCATCAACATGAACGGTTACCGATATATTTTTACAGTATCCGGCCAAGGCTTCATCAATACTGTTATCCACCAGTTCATAAATAAGATGATGTAAACCGGCAACATCCGTACTACCTATGTACATGGCCGGCCTTTTTCTTACTGCCTCAAGACCTTCCAGAAGCTTGATTTCCTCAGCATTATATTGTTTGGTCATTTCCATCCTTTATCAGCAGTGTCCGGTATGCTTATTGCGTTGTTTTAAAGTTGGCAACAAGTGATGTTTTCAGGAACTACATCGTGAGATGCCGTTGTTTTTCCCGGCACTTGGAGCGTGAAAGTCGCCTTAATGTGGAACAGTTTCTAAAACTGTCCCGACAGGTGAGTTTGGCAACTTTAGCGAAATGAACCGCTGGAAAAACAGGCACTCAAGCGCCATAAAGCGCTGAAAACATCACCAGTTGCCAGTATACAAGTTTCTAACCGGACAATACTGATCCTTTAGATATTAATTCATGTTCTTTTGTTTTTGTTCTCCATAAAAACATCCCATTCAACTCTGCATCGGCATTACTCCGTTAACATAATTATCATTCCCTCTTTCTTTAAAAATACACGGTTGCATGCCCCCGCTGATAAAAATATCCATCTCTTCTGCTGATGACACCTGAATAAAATCCAAAAGATAACTGATATTAAAAGAGACACTAAAAGGTTCTCCAGTAAAAGAAACCGCCATGTCTTCCTGGGCATTACCCATTTCCGGATTATTTATATTGATGGTCAATTTGTTTTCAGTAAAACTCATGATGATCCCCTTATATTTATCATGAGCGAGAACATTCATTCTTCGCAAAATATGCAAAAAATTTTCCCGGTTTATCTTTATTTCATGGGTAAAACTTTCCGGTATCATCTTCCGGTAATCTGGAAAATTTCCCTTTAACATCCTTAAAATCATAATAAATGTTTCTCCGACAACATATACATCGTTCCCGGTAAAACTTATTTTTAGTGTTTCATCTTCCGCAAAAATATTTTTTATTTCCATCAAGCTTTTTCTGGAAAAAATACGATTCTCTCCCAGATTGATAGAACCAGTTATTTTATCGGTTTTTGCCACTGAAACCCGGTGTCCATCGGTAGAAACAAAGGTTAATATATTGCTGGTCTTTTCATCCTTTTCTCCATTTTCTTCAGGATTTACTTCCACATAAATCCCTTCCAGATTGTAACGGGGATCTGAAATACGGGCAATGGAAAAAACCGTTCTTTCTATAAGTTTTTTCAATATTTCTGCCTTAATAGTAAAAAAATCAGTTGGAGGATCAAAATTGATAACCGGAAAATCCTCCCATTTTGCGCTTAATATATGAAAAAAACTTTTCTTTCCTTTAATAGTTATTAAATTATCTTCTTCTTTTTTTTCTAAGACAACATTTTCATCATCTAAACTTTTGATGATTTCAAATAATTTTTTACCGTTTACACAGATGGTGCCGGCTTCTTTAACGGTAATGGGAATTGTTGATTTTGCACTGCAATCTATATCATACGCGGTGATAGACGCGGTATTTTCTGCTGTTTTAATTAAAATATTATGTGAATATTGTAGTGCTGATGTTTTTTCCAGAATATACTGAATTTTTTGTAAACTACTGACCAGATATTCTTTTTTTATTATTATTTCCATAATATATTCCTTAAATAATTAAAAAATAATAGAAGTAGTAGTAAGAGTTGTTAATTTGTTTATAAACGTAATAACATTATGATATTATTAGATAAATACTGTTTAATTCCCTGTTCATAAAAATATATTTATTAAAGGGAAATGAACAGCCTTTTTTATAATGGATAATTTTCATATTTACATCACATGGTATAAACAGGTTTTTTAAAAAATAATGAACATGGTTTTAAACAGCCTGAAGAAAAAGCTATTTTTTTAATTCTCCACTGATTTTATTAATAACGTCCTGAATAGTATGATCTTTGAGAAGGATGTTTTTTACTTTCTTCTCCGCATAAATAACTGTCGAATGATCTTTACCACCAAATTTATCAGCAATATCTGGATAGGAACAGTGGGTTAGTTGTCTAGCCAGGTACATGGCAATTTGCCGAGGTATGACGATATTTCTGGTTTTTCTCCGTGACCTTATATCAGATGTTCTCAGATGATAATAATCCGCAGTTTTAGCAATTATTTCATCCACTGTTATTATTTTTTCATCCATTTTAATGATGTCTTTAAGAACTTTTTTGACAAAATCAATGGATATTTCCTGCCTATTTTCAAAAGAAGAAAAAGCAGCAATACGCA
>JANTGF010000170.1 GCA_024763075.1 Bacteroidales bacterium
AGACTTTCGAAGTCTTAAAAATCAGGAGTTTACTTTTGTAAATGACTGGTTTTTCAGACAAGAGTAACGCAGATAGCGGACATTATGGACAAACACTTTAGCTGATTTTGTGTTTCTAAGCAGACCTTACTGTATTCCTGTAGTGTCTGTCATTTCAGTTTCCCTTTCTGTTTGTAAATCATCTTCTCCCGGAGTCCATTCTTTGAGCCCTTCTTCAGTCATCATCCAGGTTTTATCCACCATATTATATCCCCAGGTTCCGTCAACATTGGGTATAAAGTCAATTACCCTGGTCATATCCTCATCAATGTAAACTTTGTATCCCACAGGTAGAAGCAGGGTAACTACAACATGAGGGTTTCGCCACCTTTTCCCTTCTTTTAATTCAAAATAAGGGTCCACCACAATTAAAGAATCCCTTTGATTCCAGTAATACCCGAGATCCAGGGCGTGCTCCCATGCTTTTCCGGAGTTGCGCCCGCGGGATTTTTTTATGATCTCGAGTTTCAACTCCCCCGATTTACTCTTTTTAACAGTAAACCCTGGTTTCCCATAGATCGTTCTGGTTTCAGCATCCCTGTAAATACCTTCGTTGTTATCGAGCTCGAGACTTAAAAAGTCTTTATTTCCGGCATTCGCAGGAAGTTCTCCGGTTTTAACAAAAATTAAACTATCGGAAACCGACTTTAATTTGTAGGTTTTTATTACCTTACCTGAATTGGTATAATGTACACTCTCAAAAGTTCCTATGGTAATTAATCCGCCGATTGCTATCAGCCATAATACCAGGGCGAAAACACCAACAGCCTTATCTTTTACTTTAAACCGGAAGATCAGTTTTATTCCTCCATAGATCAGGGCGATCAATGGAAT
The DNA here is from genome assembly GCA_024763075.1 of Bacteroidales bacterium. Classification (GTDB taxonomy): domain Bacteria; phylum Bacteroidota; class Bacteroidia; order Bacteroidales; family VadinHA17; genus JANTGF01. Next base: position 874 of record JANTGF010000170.1, read on the forward strand.
CACCACTGCCAGGACCAGGGCGATCATCACAAAAGGTACATATTTGGGATCGGTAAAAATAGGAAGAACATGTGGCAAATAGAATCCTGGGATATCAGTGAGATCCTGGAAAAACAGAGAATTTCCAAAAACAAGGACACCAAGAAAGCTGAGCAGGCTTACAAAACCGGCCAGGATAAGTGCTCCTCCAATGATGATCAGGATGATTTTCAGGAATATCAGAATGATGTTGCCAATGGCTTTAAAGAATGTTCCGAAAGCATCTCCGATTTTGCCAAAGGTTTCAGATACCCTGGGCGAATTTAAATTGTGTTTTACCTGTTCGTATTCTTCCTTTACGGACTTTTCAATATTTTTAATGTTGATATTTTCTCCCTTCATTTCCAGCTTTTGGCTGGGAGTGACTGCCTTTGGCAGTACAATCCACAAGATTACATATACCAGACCAATTCCGTAGGCAAGTAATGAAACCAGGAACAGGATACGGAAAAGCAAAGGATCAATATTAAAATAAGCACCCAGACCGGAACAAACCCCGCCAAGGATGCCATTGTCCGGATCCCTGTATAGTCTGCCTGTGGATTTTGCATAAGTAGTTCCCCGGATAACTTCCGGTTCGTCTTCATCAATGATATCTTTTGCCTCTCCCATAATGGTGATCATTTTATTCACGTCATCAATATTGACTACCTCCTTTTGAGTGCCTGTATTTTGCTGAAAAATTTCTGCAATCCGGATTTCTATATCATCCATTACCTCTTTTCCGTCTTCCAGCCTACCGAAATGACTGCTTAGTGAGTCGAGGTAGGCTTTTAAGATATCATATGCATCATCATCTATGTGAAAGACGATTCCGCCAATTTTTATTTTTATTGTTTTTTTCATCTTTTTAGAATTCTAAGGTTCCGGTTAAAGGTTATTTAGTTTTTCTGATCAGATTTATGGCTTCAACTAATTCCTGCCAGGATTTATCCAGTTCTTTCAGAAATTCCTTTCCTTTTTCGGTGAGTTCATAGTATTTTCTCGGAGGTCCCTGGGTTGATTCTTCCCACCGGTAGCTCAATAATCCTGCATTTTTTTGCCGGGTAAGGATGGGATATAAAGTTCCTTCCACCACAATTACTTTTGCCGCCTTTAACTCTTTGATGATATCGGAGGCATAAACCGAATTGTTTTCGAGGATTGACAGAATGCAATATTCCAGTATCCCCTTTCTCATTTGTGCTTGTGTATTTTCGACTTTCATTGTTATTATTTTTAGAAGTTGAATTTTTCCCGGACGGCATTAAAGATTCATGCGGTCACGTACGTTATTAAATTCTTCTTTTACAGTTTTCCCTATATTGTTGATATTCACAGGTTCTCCTTTCATCTCCAGCTTTTGTGCTGCCGTTTTAGCCTCCGGGATAACGATCCATAGGATCAGATAAATGATCAGTCCCACTCCGAATCCGAAAAAAGCAATCAGAAAAATAATCCGGATGATCAGTGGGTCGATCTGCCAGTAGGCTCCCATTCCTCCGCAAACTCCACCAAAAACACGATGGTCGGGGTCCCGGTAAATTCTTCGGTATCCTGAGGGACCGAATCTTTCCCTTTGTGAAGACGATCCGGAGGTGCCATTTTCAGGGTCAGCAATTTCTTCCGGATTGCCGAGTGTGCTTTTCACTTTTCTTAAATCTCCCAGATCGATGACCTGTTTCGATCCTTTGAGCACCTCCTGAAAAAGCTCCGCAATCCGGCTTTCAATATCTGCAATTATTTCACGCCTTTCTTCAGCGTTGGCAAAGTGTATTTCAATCTGATGCAAATACTCTTTTAATTCAAAATATGCATCATCATCAATGTTGAATACCATGCCGCCAAGATTAATACTATACGTCTGTTTCATTTTTTTGAAATTTATTTGGTATTGTTTAATGGATAGTACGGGTCGATGCCATGTAATATCCATTGCAAAGATATATAAAAAACATAATACTATGCAATGCCAAGTACTAAAAAATTAAAATTATTTTTTAATAATTTCATAATAACTTGAATAGCAGATAAATAAAATGGCATAAAAAATTAAATATTTTTTTGTTACTTTATAAAAACTTTCAAAATTGATGATATGAAGGCAACAGGAGTGCTTAAAAAAATGGAAGCTGATCTTACTCCTGATATAAAAACAGGAGCTAAACTGGCACATTACAGATTACCCATCGGGGATAAAACCCGGGAGATGGATACCCTTATCGGGAAAAAGGTCCATCTTAGATATGAAGGGGAGATCCATTGCCTGAATTGCGGACAGTTGACAAAGAAATCCTTCGGACAGGGTTATTGCTACCCCTGTTTTATTAGTATTCCTCAAACAGATGCCTGTGTGATGCGTCCGGAATTATGCCAGGCACATCTTGGAATTTCAAGGGATATGAAATGGTCAGAAACCCACTGTTTGCAGGATCATTATGTATATCTTGCTCTTTCCAGTGGGCTGAAAGTGGGAGTAACCCGGAGTTCCCAAATCCCAACACGATGGATTGATCAGGGAGCGTGGAAGGCGGTGAAACTGGCAAAAACCCCAAACCGGCATTTAGCCGGAGTAATAGAAGTGACGCTAAAAGAATTTATGGATGACAAAACCAACTGGCGGCAGATGCTTACAGGTGATCCTGACCCTTCCGTTGACCTGTTGCAGGCAAAGGACGAAGCTGTAGGTCATTTAAATAATGAGTTACAGGATTATGTAACCGTTGATGATGAAATTATTGAAATTCATTATCCTGTTTCGTTATATCCTACAAAAGTTAAAAGCATCAACCTGGATAAAGATCCGGAGTATGAAGGTATTTTAACAGGGATCAAAGGACAATATCTGATGTTTGAAGATGGTTTTGTAATTAACATTCGTAAATATGGCGGTTATCTGGTAAATTTGGAATTCTGATACATTCTATTTGTGTATTTTTATAAGATGTATTACTTATAAAATGGAAGAAAATAAGTTAGAGAAAAAAAGGTTTTACATCAGTCTGGTTTATGCCGGAATGTTTTTACTGCTTATCTGGCTGGTATGGTTTGTAGAGGTAATGCTTGACCTTGATTTTGCAAAGTATGGTCTGTTTCCAAGGAAAATCAGTGGATTGAGGGGGATTCTTTTTGCTCCGCTGATCCATGCGAATATAAAACATCTTTTTGATAATTCCGTACCCATGCTGGTACTGATGACGGCTTTGTTTTATTTCTATCCTGATCTTTCCCTGCGGATTTTTTTATGGATTTATCTCATGGTGGGAATATGGGTCTGGGTTGGTGGCAGGGAAGCATATCACATTGGGGCAAGTGGTTTGGTTTATGGCCTGGCTTCCTTTTTATTTTTTAGCGGAGTCTTCCGGAATTATATCCGGCTGATGGCAGTTTCACTTCTGGTGGTTTTTCTATACGGAAGTCTGGTATGGGGTATCTTTCCCATTAAAGATGGTATTTCCTGGGAGTCACATTTACTTGGAGGAATTGCAGGTTTAACACTGGCCATATACTACCGCAAATCCGGTCCTCAAAAACCTGAACGTCATTGGGATGATGATGAAGATACCGAAGAAATCCCTGAGAATGATATTCCCGGAAGTGATGATTGATTAATTAAGG
>JANTGF010000171.1 GCA_024763075.1 Bacteroidales bacterium
CGAAATTATGCCGCTATCGCGGCGAAATTAGGTTGTCATTAAATTGTTTTCAATCAATCAATCAATCAATCATTCATTCATTCATTCATTCATTTCCTTTCGCCGTTACGGGCGTCTTCGCAACCTAATGATCATGTTTAAAAATACGATGCTTATAAACCCTTGTAGCACAATAGGTAAAGAGTGATCCAAAGGAGATCTACGTAGGATCCTACGTAGGAATAAATTTCTACAATAGAGTTATGGTAATGTATAACAGAAAGATAGGATTATGTGAGAATAGTATGTTTTATAAAAGTTGTTTAAAACCTTCCGGATTTAGAGGGTTTCCCGGGTTGCTTCTGATTCGTAATTTTATGTAGGGCATATCCGTTGCAATTATTCGTTATAAAGTGTATTTTTGATTGGGATGATCCAGTTGGGCTCCATACCAATAATTACCTCGAATTTTTAACAAGTTTTTTTGGGACATGTTATCTAATTAGCTAACTTTGCAATATGAAAATGAAAGAAGATAAACCTCATGAGATATATATTTATGGGGAGGACTTTTGGATATTTTATAACAAACAGAACCAAAAAGTAAAAAACAGAATAAACTGGACATTAGGAATCATTCAATCATTAGAAAGGATTCCGGAACAATATTTCAAGCATCTGACAGGTACGGATTTATATGAAGTTAGAGTGAAGTAAGGCAGAAATATTTATAGAATATTCAGTTTTTTCGATAAAGGGAAACTTATAATTATTTTGAATGCTTTTCAGAAGAAAACTCAAAAAATACCGAAAAGAGAGATTGAGAAAACCAATAAACTAAAATTACAATATTATGAAGACCAGGAAAAATAAAACAAAGCTTATTAGTTTTGAAGAACATCTTGATAATGAATATGGGAAAAGAGGTACACCTACGCGTGATAAATATGAGCAAGAGTTCGAAGCTTTTAAATTAGGAGTGATTCTCCAGGAACTAAGAAAAGAAAAAGGATTGACACAAGAACAACTTGCTAAAAAATGCGGAACAACAAAAAGCTATATATCAAGAATTGAAAATGATGCAAGTGATATAAGGCTTTCCACATTGATGAGAATAATTCAAGAAGGATTAGGTGGTCATTTAAGGCTTAACGTGACAATATGATAACGGCACGAGAGCCCAACAATGTATATAGTCAACGGCGGAATTTCACCCGCGTCGAAAGTGACCCTGACGCTTCGGTCAGAGTGTGTGTTCGACCCATGATTTTATTTCGGCCATACCTCATAAAATCATGATCTCTCTCACAAACGCTTTTGGTCATATGCCTGACCGTTAGCTGCCAGTAGGAAAAAACAAAATTGAAGTTGTTAAAGAATATGGAGAATAACAATATTGAAATAACCTACAAACATCCGGTAACTTTCTATATTTTATCATCAATAATCCCCTGGACATTCTGGTTTTTCGCCGGGAAAATAAGCCATGAACATAATCCAAATACTATGGTTGTTTCTGTTTTGGGTATTTTAGGTTTATTGGCACCAATGATTGTCGCATTTTGGTTCATTCATAAGGAAACCGGACTTAAAAATGATTTGGGCAAAAGGATTTTCAATTTTAGAAATATAAAACCAATCTATTTGGTGCTTGCTCTGTTTTTAATGTTAGGTAGTATATTGTTGGCTCAAACAGTATCCCTTTTGTTCGGATACAGTTCAGAACAATTCGCCATAACCGGACACTACTCTTTCAGTTCCGGTGTTTTTCCCGTTTGGTTTTTGCTCATTATGGCACCGGCCATTGAAGAAATGGCTTGGCATACTTACGGAACAGATGTTTTAAGGATAAAATTCAGTCTCTTTTATACCTCAATGATTTTTGCATTTTATTGGGGTATTTGGCATATACCACTTTCAACCATTAAAGATTATTATCAAAGCAATTTAGTGGAAACCGGCTGGATTTACAGCGTGAACTTTTTGGTCAGCATTTTTCCGTTTGTGATTATAATGAATTGGCTTTATTATAAGGCAAAAAGAAACATTATCGTCCCAATCATTTTTCATATTTCAGCCGGATATTTTAACGAAATATTTGCTACACATCCGATGAGTAAAGTAATTCAGACTGGAATTTTATTATTTCTTGCCAGTGTAATTGTCATCAAAGAAAAAAAATATTTTTTTAAGAAGCAGCTGACAAATAATGACATGAATGAAAAAGATAAAAATTGGTTAAAAAGCATATAAGTTAAAAGGATAGTATATCCCCCCCAATTAAATGCTGGTTCTTTACTTCCTTTTGATTTTGATAATACGGCAGGCAAGACTCTCAGGTCTTACTCATTATCCCATTATTCCAATATTCCATAATTCTAACATTCTATCCCGCCTTCGTTCCTGCGGAACTTCGGCGCGCAAAGCATTTACTCATTCACACATTGTTTCTTGCTTCTTTCACTTTTTCTTGGTATTTTCCTTGCATAATTTTGCAGCAAACAGCTGAGGGTTGAATAAACGACTGGACGATAAGGCTTTCGAAGAACTTTTCAGGGAATATTTTTCCGGCCTTACCCTCTTTGCTCTGAAATATACCGGTGATATGGACACTGCCAAAGAGATTGTTCATACGGTATTTCTGAACCTGTGGGAGAAAAAAAGCACCCTGGATCCCGGATCTTCTGTAAAATCATACCTTTTCACCTCGGTGCGCAACCGGTGTCTGAACTATCTCCGTGATCAACGGAAGTTCAAAAAAGATGTACTTTTTGATATTACCGTAGAGATGGCGACGGCCGAATCTTCTTCCGTGCACCTGGAAACAGCAGAACTGCAACAGCAGATTGATGAGGCCCTGGATCATCTGCCGGAAAAATGCAGACAGGTCTTTGAGCTGAACCGTTTTGAAGGACTTAAATACAAAGATATAGCCGAAACCCTGGGTATCTCTGTCAAAACGGTGGAAGCTCAGATGTCGAAAGCCCTGAAAATCCTCCGGGAGCACCTGAAGGATTATTTTGTCTGGTATCTGCTGGCGGGAACGGAAATTTTACACCTGTTGTATCAGGGTATAAGCTGACTTGTGTGTACTACTTATGAGAAACGATGAAAAAGAAAGATGAACATATTGAAAACCTGATCGCCCTGTACTACTCCGGAGAAGCCGGAGAGGAGGATAAACGGGAGCTGCTGGAGTGGGTGGAACAAGACCCGGAAAACCGGCAGTACTTTTATGACTCCGGCAAACTCTGGCGGGGTATGGGATACGGAAAAGATACGGTCATTGATGTGGACAGGGAGTGGGAGGTGTTCAGGCGCCGGCTGGCACGGAACCGGGCTGCACGGGCACGTTTCGGGACCCTGCGCAGCATGCCCCTGCGGGTCGCTGCCGCTGCCGCTGTCCTTGTGGTGGTATTGTTTGGTGTAGCCCTGTACAACAATATGAGATCCCTCTCCTTTAAAACCGCTGCTGTCCCGGCATCCGTCCTTTTATCCGACAGCTCCCGGGTGTATCTCAATGCCTGGTCCTCCCTGAAGTATCCCCGCCGTTTCAGGGGAAAAATACGCAAGGTGCAACTGGAAGGGGAGGCGTTTTTCGAAGTGACCCATAACGAATCCCTGCCTTTTGTTGTGGAAGCTGCAGGCGCTGAGATACGCGTGCTGGGCACCTCCTTCAACGTGATGGCATACGACACTGCTGCAAAGGTGGAGGTGGTGGTAAATACCGGACGGGTAGCCCTCTTCCCGAAAGCAAACCCCGACAAGACCGTCGTGCTTGAACCGGGAACGAAAGGGGTTTTTGATCCCGGCAGAGAAACCGTTCTGAAGACCAGAAACACGGATGTGAATTATCTGGCCTGGAAGACAGGGAAACTGATCTTTGAAAACGAAGAACTGGAGACCATCGTCCGTACCCTGAATAAAATATACCATACCGATATTGTCATCGGGAACAACCGCCTTAAAGCATGCCGGGTTACCACCACCTTTGACAACCTGCCCCTGGATACGGTCCTTGAGATTCTCCGGACAACGCTGGACCTCCGGATTGAGAAACGTGGCAGCCGGATCATCCTGAAAGGAAACGGTTGCGGATAGAATCCGAAAATTTCCGATCTTTATCCCGTATGAAAGCCCTCAGATCTTTTATCATCGTCTTACTGCTCCTGACCGCGGGGTGTTTTTTCCGTGCTGCCGAAGCCCAGCAGGACATCCTGTCCACCCGCGTCAGCCTGCATGTGCAAAATAAGACGGTAGGCAGGGCTTTGAAAATCATCGGGAAAAAGGCAGGAACCCATTTTACGTACGTGAATAAATATCTTCCCCTGAAAAAAAGAGTGGATATCTCCGTGGATAACAAAACGGTGCGTGAGGTGCTGGATGAAATGTTCAGGGGGGATAACATCGAATATCTGGTCATTGAAGGCGAGGTGGTGCTACGGCCTGCACACCAGATACCTCCTGCAGAAGTTTCCGCCCTGAAAAGCCATACCCTCAGCGGCTATATCCGGGAGGCCTCCGG
>JANTGF010000172.1 GCA_024763075.1 Bacteroidales bacterium
AGTTAAAAGGGGTTAGCAGGATGACTTCCCTGGATATTCTTCTCAAAATTGGGGGAGTTGAACTTAAAGATGGAGAAAAAGAATTACTCGCTGCAAAAAAGAACCAGTGGTATCTTGAGTATATCAGAGAAATGAATCCTGATGAAATACTGCCAGGAACCATTGAGTTCATTCAGGATATCAAATCCCATGGAATCAAAACTGCAATTGGCTCTGCCAGCAAAAATGCAGGTTTCATTCTCGGCAGGCTGGGACTGGCAGAATCCTTTGATGCAATTGTTGACGGAACCAAAGTTTTCCGGGCAAAGCCGGACCCTGAGATTTTTCTGAGGGCTGCTGAAGAATTGAACATCCCTCCAGGAAATTGTATAGTTTTTGAGGATGCCGCAGCAGGGGTTGAAGCTGCAATCCGGGGTGGGATGGCTTGTATTGGTATTGGTGAAGAAAGTTTATTGCCAAAAGCGAAAATGGTAGTAAAGGGATTGTATGAAATGAATTATAATAAACTTAAACTAATATAAATCAATTATTTATGAGTTTGAATCTGGAATATTACGATTGGTTGATTGTGGAAGATGGATTTCATCCGGAAAAAAACAGGGAAATGGAAAGCATCTTCTCCCTGGGGAATGGCAAAATGGGGCAACGGGGAAATTTTGAAGAGGCCTACAGCGGAGACTCTTTACAGGGGAGCTATATCGCCGGGGTCTATTATCCGGATAAAACCCGGGTAGGGTGGTGGAAAAATGGATATCCCGATTATTTTGCCAAAGTGATCAATGCCATCAACTGGATTGGAATTGATATTTTAATTGATGGAGAGAAACTGGATCTCGCAAAATGTGAAATCATTGATTTCCGGCGCACCCTGAATATGCAGGAAGGAAATCTTGAAAGGAAATTCAGCGTAAAGTTACCGAACGGAAACATAGTTAGTGTACAGTCCATAAGGTTCCTGAGCATTGTTGATACTTCGGCAGGAGCAATTAAATATTCGATAAAAGCGGAAAATTTTGAAGGGGAGATTTCACTTATTCCTTATCTGGATCTGGATGTGAAAAATGAAGATGCAAACTACAATGAAGTATTTTGGGAAGAGGAACATCAGGAGATATCGGATGAGACAGCCATGATTCTTGGAAAAACCAAAAAACTGGACTTCCGGGTATGTTCCGCCATGCATTCAGAAATTTATAAAAACGGATCACAACAGGAAATACCTGCCGAAAACATTAAAAAGCCCAAATATGTTGCCACGACTTATAAGGTACTTCTAAAACAAAATGAAGAATTAAGCCTGTATAAATATGTGATCAATAACTCCTCCCTGGACCATCCTCTTTCTGATATAAAAAAGAATACATCTTCACAACTCAAATATGTTGTAAAGAAAGGCTTTGAGCAAATGCTCCGGGAACATAAGGAGGCCTGGGCTGCTAAATGGAGAGAAAGCGATATCAAAATTGAAGGAGATACTGCAGCGCAGCAGGGCATCCGGTTTAATATTTTTCACCTGTATCAGACTTATACCGGGGAAGATGAAAGGTTGAATATCGGCCCAAAAGGGTTTACCGGCGAAAAATACGGGGGCAGTACCTATTGGGATACGGAAGCCTATGCCCTTCCATTCTATATGAGTACTGCCGGAAAGGAGGTAGCCCGGAATCTTTTGCTTTACCGCTACAGGCACCTTGGGAAAGCCATTGAAAATGCAGAGAAACTTGGATTTAAAAACGGTGCTGCTCTTTATCCAATGGTTACCATGAACGGTGAAGAATGCCATAACGAGTGGGAGATCACTTTTGAGGAGATACACAGAAACGGAGCCATAGCCTATGCCATTTTCAATTACATCCGCCATACTGGCGATACAGGATATATGGCTGATTTTGGTCTGGAAGTTTTGATAGGTATCTCCCGGTTCTGGAGTCAGCGAATAAGCTACTCCGGGGATAAGCAAAAATATGTAATGCTGGGAGTAACCGGTCCCAATGAATATGAAAACAATGTGAATAACAACTGGTACACCAATACCATTGCAGTATGGACCCTGGAATATACCCTGCAAAATTTAAAATCGCTAAAGAAGAACCATCCGGAGAAATATACTGCTCTGATCGAAAAGCTCCACTTTAATCCGGAAAAAGAGACTTCCCGCTGGGAAGACATCATACAAAACATGTATTTCCCCTGGTCGCCGGAGTTCAAGGTTTTCCTGCAGCAGGACGGATATCTGGATAAAGAAGATGTAACCGTAAAAGATCTGGACCCTGATGAAAGGCCTTTGAATCAGCACTGGTCATGGGACCGGATATTGCGCTCTCCCTTCATTAAACAAGCAGATGTACTTCAGGGAATCTATTTTTTTGAAGACAAGTATGATACAGAAACTATAAAAAGACATTTCAGGTTTTATGAATCCAGAACTGTGCATGAATCCTCACTCTCAGCCTGTGTACATGCAATTCTTGCAGCAAGGATCAATAACATGAACCTCTCTTATGAACTTTATCTGAGAACATCGCGGCTGGATCTTGACGATTATAACCGTGAAGTAAAAGAGGGGCTGCACATCACCAGCATGGCCGGAACATGGATGACCATTGTGGAAGGATTTGGCGGAATGCGGGTAAAAAATGGTATGCTGTCATTTTATCCGCAAATACCTGAAAAATGGGTATCCTATTCATTCAACGTTCGTTTCAGAGGAAACCTGTTGAACATTCTGGTGAATGAACACATTATTATTACGAATAAAACCGGGGATAAAATAAAAGTTCTCGTATTTGATAAGGCCCGGGAAATTGAAAAAGAGTCGGGTATTTCCATACATATTTCTTCCATGAATCCTGCCGGTTAAGAACAAATTATATTATCTTTATGCGCACAAAAAAGCAAATACATTTTTTATAATTTAATACTTAACAACATGAAATTCAGATCAGGTGTGCTTTATGGAGATGAGGTAAAAGCACTTTTCGACTATGCAAATGAGCATAATTTTGCCATTCCGGCAGTTAATGTAGTAGGAACCGATTCCGTAAATGCGGTATTGGAAACAGCAAGCAAGGTAAACTCCCCGGTTATCATTCAGTTCTCAAATGGAGGCGCTGTATTTTTTGGTGGAAAGAGCCTTTCCAATGAAAACCAGAAAGCTGCTATCGCAGGAGGTATTTCCGGTGCCCAGCATGTACATGCAATGGCTGAACATTATGGTGTTCCGGTAATTTTACATACCGACCATGCAGCAAAGAAATTACTTCCCTGGATTGACGGTTTACTGGATGCCGGTGAGCAGCATTTTGAAAGGACAGGGAAACCATTGTACAGTTCACATATGCTTGATCTGTCAGTAGAGCCTTTGGAAGATAATATTTCCATAAGTAAGAAATACCTGGAGCGCATGAGCAAAATAGGTATGACGCTGGAAGTTGAACTTGGAATTACAGGCGGAGAAGAAGACGGTGTGGATAATTCGGATGTGGACAGCTCACGTCTTTACACCCAACCGGAGGAAGTTGCACATGCCTATGAAGAGTTCCTGAAAATAAGTGACGCTTTCACCATTGCCGCTTCTTTCGGAAATGTTCACGGAGTGTATAAACCGGGCAATGTAGAGTTGAAACCGATTATTCTTAAGAATTCACAGGATTATATTCAGAAAAAGCACAATACAGGAAAAAATCCGGTAAATTTTGTATTCCACGGAGGTTCCGGGTCAGAAAAACACCTGATCAAGGAAGCCATCACCTACGGTGTGGTTAAGATGAACCTGGATACCGATATGCAATGGGCATTCTGGAACGGAGTACGAAAGTATTACCAGGCAAATGAAGCTTATCTCCAGTCGCAGATTGGAAATCCTGAAGGAGATGACAAACCGAATAAAAAATATTATGACCCCAGGGCATGGCTGAGAAAAGGACAGGAAAGCTTTGTTGAAAGGCTTACCGAAGCTTTTGATGATTTAAATGCATTGAATAAGAACGTTTAAGAAAATATTCGCATTTTTTTAAGCCGGGGTTTGTAGCACTTGTGTTATGGCTCCGGTTTTTTATATTGTAAATGTTGAAGATAATTAAAAATTAAAATTTTAATCAAATTGTTGGTTGATTATACTGTGGAAGAAAAGTATAAAATCATTAGCTTTGTCAAATATGGGTTCTCTTAGATTTTCCGGACATGAAACTTTTGCTTGCAGGCATTATTGGTTAAAAAAAGGATATGATTATATTGCTAATCAAAAAAAGTTTAATGCCTCTGATGCAGTAGTTGATTTAGGCGTAGGTAAGAATATGGTAACATCCATCCATTTTTGGTTACGTGCCTTTGATATTGTAAGTGAAAATGATAATCTAACAAATTATGCTGTTCGTCTTTTTAATAATAATGGTTGGGATCCTTATTTGGA
>JANTGF010000173.1 GCA_024763075.1 Bacteroidales bacterium
GCGGAGGCGTTCAAAACCCCATGGATATAGGATACAAAGCTCATATGTATCAGATTGAGGATTGCATTGATGCTTTGGACAGGGAGAGAGACCCAAAGATAACAGGAGAAGAATCCCGCAAAGCTGTGGAGCTGGTACTTAAATTGTATGAATCTGCTGATGGAGGTAAATAATTGTGAGTTTCGAACAGTTTTGGAAGGATGATGAACTGGCACATCAAGAGAACTGTTTTTTCGATGGGGCTCCACAGGTCGCTCTGGGACTGAGAATGAGTGATGAATGTGTCTATGCTGAATTGGAAGAAGAGGGCGATCCATGGGGGAGAGTAGATCCTGTAAGACAATATGATTTGAATAGAAGGTATAACGATAAAGCAGAGGGAATTGTAGGTAAACGGCTACTACCGGAAATTAAGCCTGAAACAGTAGTTGAATTTCCCTATGTGAAAAGAATCGGAGAAGTCTTTGAGGGGGAATATGAATGGCCCCCTCATTCGGGAGAATGGCTGCATAGCAGTATTGAAACACCTGCGGAGCTGGAGAATATGCTGGACAGGGTGGATAAACTTGATATTGAATCCTTTATGTTCCCTGAGAACTGGGAAGAAAAAAAAGTTGAAATATTTGAGAAATGGGGTAAGAAACCTGAAGTACTCAGACATATTCGAGGTCCGGTAACCCTGGCAACATCAATCTATGGTGTAGAGAACCTGGTTTATTTATACTATGATAGTCCGGAATTGTACAAACGATTCAGTGAAACAATTTTGAATGTTATACTGAAAATGAGTAAAATTATGGATAGAGAAGCTGGCTTTTCTGAAAAAAATAAACCTTCAGGGTTTTCATTTGCTGACGATGATTGTAGTCTTCTTAATCCTGAAATGTATGAAACTTTCGGATACCCGGTACTCGAAGGAGTGTTTGCCTATTACAGCCCTGCAAAGGATGACAGAAGGTATCAGCACTCTGACTCACCTATGGCTCATTTATTACCGCAACTGGCTGAATTAGATCTAACAGGATGTAATTTTGGTCCGACAGTGTTGGTAGATGAAATACGAAACTATATGCCTCAAACCAGGATTGATGGCTGCATAGCTCCCTTTACATTTATGAGTAACGATATTAGTAAAATAAGAGACGAAGTAAAAAGAGACTGTATGATGATAAAGGATTCAGGAACTAAGGGCTTAAATATCTATACTGCAGGATCCATAAACAATGGGAGTACTCTCGAAAACCTGAAAGTGGTTATGGAAACCATTATGGAATTCGGGCGGTACTAGCAAAATGGATGGTAATACTATAAAATAAGCCAATGGTTAAAATTACCGATGTAGCTAAAGAAGCCGGAGTCTCCCCCTCAACGGTCAGCCATGTCCTGAACGGAAACCGCCCAATCAGCCAGAAGACGAAGGATCATGTTATGGCTGTTATAGACCGTTTGGGATATCAGAAGAATGCTAATGCGAGTGCCCTAAAAAGCAAGTATAGTGGCATAATCGGGTTTTTTGCTTCTGATATAACCGAGTTATTTGTGACAAGAATTATTAAGGGAGTCGAAAATATAACAAGGGAAAGGGGGATCCATTTAGTATTCGCGAGTAGTGCAGAATTTGGATATGATCTTGATAAAACATTAACCTTTTTAAAAAAAAGGAATATTGATGGTATTATTATTTCATATGGAATTACTCAGAATACTGAAGAAACTGAATTAAATAGCCTGCATATTCCGATGGTTACTATAAATCGTAATATATCAAAAAGCATAACCAGTGTGCTTCCTGATAACTTTGACGGCGGCTATTCAGCTGCCCGTCATCTTATCGAAAGGGGAGCAGTACACCTTGCAATGATAGCCGGACCGAAGAACAGAATGGCTAGCCAACGAAGGCGTGATGGTTTTTTGGAGGGTATAAAAGATTCAGAGCTTTTATCCTATAAACCTTTTGTTGTTTATGGAGAGTTTGATTTTAAATCGGGATACAGGTTAGCAGGGGAGATTCTGGAAAATGATCCTTCTGTTGACGGCATTTTCTGTGCTAATGATTATATGGCAGCCGGAGCAATCGATTATGCACGACGGCACGGGATTGAGATTCCTGAACAACTTAAAGTAATTGGATTTGATAATCGGGAGTTTTCCGAATTCTGGCCGACTCCTATAACTACATTTTCTCAGCCTTTGGAAAGTATGGGAGAGAAAAGTGCAGAGCTTCTTTTGGATTTAATACACAGAAAGGGGATTGCTCGAGAAAAAATTTATATGAAAAGTACCTTGATTGAACGCAAATCAACTGTACCATGAAAATTATTTTTATATATCAAGACAACCCGATGTAACCGCTGATGGATCCAAGTATAAAACCAGCGAATATATCCAGGGGGTAGTGGACCCCATTGTATACTCTGCTGAAGGCAACTAATAATGTAAATACAATAAAAAAAACACTAAATCCCGGGTAAAAAGAACTGGATACTATGGAAAACATTACAGCCGTGGAGGTATGACCTGAAGGGAAAGAGTATTTATCCGGCGGATCCACAAGGGAAATAATATCATCAAACATAACATACGGTCTGACCCTTTTTATGGATGTTTTAATAAATTTATAAAGTATGAGATTTAAGGTAAACCCTTTTATTAAAGGGAAAATTATGCCCATGAAAACAACAGATGAGATAAAATAAAAAGAAGGTATGAAGATGAGATAAAACCACCCATCACCCATAAGGGTGCTGTATTTAAAAAGTAAATCCAGTGCTCTGCGGCCTCTTAAATTATTAATTTTCCTGCACAGAACAATATCTGTTAAAACCATTTTTTTAATTAGTTCCAAACGTAACCTCCTATGATGCTTTCTTTGTTTTAAGTGAAGCAAATTTTAATTCCAAAAGATCGACAGCTTCTTTTGTATTGTCATTAAAAATAAATTTTGTACTTGATTTCAAATGGTAGGAATTGTATTTCGGCAGACTTTTAAGAAAGTCTATAAGTTTTTTTTCCAGATTGTATTTATTTGCCATAACCCCTCTCCCGGATTGCTCCATCATCCTTGCATTCAAGAGCTGTTCGTACTGTCGTTCGATTGGGATCATAAATAAAGGTTTTTCAAGATATGCTGCTTCTGAAAGGAGTTGATGCCCCGCATTGGTGATTACGGCACTGCATGATGCCAGTGAATTTATAAAGTCTTCTTTGCTCTCCGGGAATACTCTGTATGGGATACCGCTGTACGAATTCAGGATATCAAAGATTTTTCTTTGTGATTTTCCCCTTAAATATACAAGAATGAAATCCCTCTTTTCCCTTTCTGCCTCCTTTATTTCTTTCCTTATTATTGGGCCGACATCACCAGAATAGAAGGATGAAATAATAATCTCATCATAAACAGAGCACATCTTTTTTGCGATAATCCTCGCTATAAATGCATCGTAATCCAGGGTTTTGTCTCTTAATACTACTGCCGGGTGATTAAACTGAATAACAGGCATATTCATACCCTTTGACGCAGCGGGAACAATAGGTTCAAAATCGCTTACCAGTATATCCGGCTTGAAAAAATCAAGCTGGTTCCTTATATCCCGGGAGATAGAAGATAGTTCGATCAGGTTAGCTAAATTATTTGAACCTGTTTTAACGATATCAACTTTATTATTATTTGTATACGACAGCTCGAAAGCAGGTATTTGACTTATTACGACGTTGGGAAATATCCTCTCCAATTCCGTATATCTTGTTTTTGGTGCCCAGAAAATTAACTCATGCCGCTTTTGCAGTTCCTTTGCTATAGCACTTATCCGGGTTAAATGTCCACGGCCTTCCCCGTTAAATGAAATCCCTATTCTCATGGGCCCTCCTTAAGTTATAAACAAGGTGGACTGGCTATTTTAAAAATACATTAAAGAAATGTTAATTTTGAATGAAATCTTCCTGTCGTAACCAACATTTCGAATCTAACACTTTTCTAACACGAAAGTAATTTTTTATTAACAAAACTCTCTCTATGTTAGTCTTATGGAAATAAAATTGAGAAAGTACAAGCAGGTGTTTATTCTTGATCTTGTTGGTGAGTTTGATCTTTATAGTACTGCAGATCTAATAAAAGCAGTAGATGTGTTGAGGAAGAAAGATATCAGATGGTTTGTCATTAATATGTCAAACATTACATTTATTGATTCCAGTGGAGTTGGAGTTTTGATAAAACTCAATACCGATGCCAAAGTCAGGGATGAACGCTTTATCATTTCCGGTATGAAGGAAA
>JANTGF010000174.1 GCA_024763075.1 Bacteroidales bacterium
GTTGAACGCATTGAATAGGCATCCTGTACTTTGTGAGGAACCCTTTCCTCTTTTAAGTCGCCACCTTTTACCAGCCTGTTAATGTTTTCGGCACTTCTGACGGCCCCTTTAAATCCTCTAACCTCATGCAGTTTCTTTGTGTATGGGCCCATATTGGCTTTCAATGCCTCGAGCGACATAGCGGCAGCAATTTCAGCCTGCTTCAGCCAGTTAAATGCATCATATAAAAACAGGGCACTCATAGCAGTTAAAACGTTTGAGCCGTTGATAATACCAAGACCATCTCTTGCCATAAGTCCTGGAGTTTTAATCCCTGCTTTTTCCATAGCATCTTTACCAGACAGAAGTTCACCTTTGTAGAAAGCCTTTCCTTCCCCCATCATCAGCAGAGCTATCTGCGACATCGGAGCAAGGTCACCGGAAGCTCCGACCGAACCTTTGCGGCAAACATAAGGTGTCACACCTCTGTTTAACATCTCAACAAGAGTCAAAGTTATTTCAGGACGAATTCCGGAATTACCATGTGCATGTACATTAATTCTTCCCAGCATAGCACCTCTTACATAGTCTTCAGGCATCGGGTCGCCAATACCTGCAGCATGGTTGTATATAAGATATTTCTGAAATTCCTTGACCTGATCATCATTAAGAACAACTTCCGAAAATTCTCCAATGCCTGTATTTACGCCATACATTATTTCATGCTTTTCGATTTTGCCTTCAAGCATAGCACGGCATTTTTTAATCCTTTTGAGAGCATCGGGATGAAGCTCTACTTTTTCGTTATTACGGGCTACATTTACAACATCTTCGATTGTAAGTCCCGAACCTTTTACTATATATGTCATTATAATTATGTTTTAAATATTGAAATTTCTAATAATCTGGTATAATTCAGAATCCTTTACGTACACTAAAAAGTGCAGTACGGTTAATGCTTATCTTAAATTTCAAAATCCAGCTTTTCATTGCAATTAATGCTTTTTGTTTGAAGGGGGTAAAGATATATTTTTTTATCTGTCTAAAGTCCAATTTGTAAAGATATTTTTTGGCATTAGACAATATTTTTTGCCGCGTTCTTAATATTTTTTATACTTTTGCCGCCCAAAAAATGTAGAGAATGCGACAGGAAACAGGAAACATAGACCGGTTACAGGAGATCATAAAGCGTGAAGATGCTGTAATGCTCTATTTTTATAATGATGACTGCCCTCCTTGCCTAAGTCTGAGGCCAAAGGTTGAAGCTCTTTTAGATCAATCATTTCCGGAAATGAAACTGGTTTTCGTAAATTCAAAAAGTCATCCTGAGATACCCGCAAGCTACAATGTTTTCGCAAACCCAACTCTGATATTATTTTTCGATGGCAAGGAGACCAAACGCTTCAGCAAGTACATTTCTACAAGTGAGCTGCATCAGGCAATTGAGAGGTATTACAATATTATATTTGCTTAAACGTAAGCAATTGAGAGCCTTTATTTTACAATAAGCTTCCTCGACACTGTTTTTTCACCACGCTGGAGAACACAGTAATAGATTCCTTCTGGTAGTTTTCCATTGAAATCTGTTTTTCCATCCCACGTAACTGTATATTTTCCGGGAAAATATATTTTGTTTACAATAGTTTTTGTTAAGCTTCCTATTTGGTCATAAATGTTAATCCTGACTTTTGAAGATTTCTCAACAACAAATTCTATAATTACTTCATTAATAACAGGATTCGGATAAATTGAAACAGAAATATTGCTTCCGGAAATTAAATCAGGCTTGTTAACAGAAGTTATTTCTCCAACATCTAACTGATAAATGGTGGCATTTTCCCAGCTCATTACCCATAAATACTTACCATCCCAAGTAAGATCACGAGGATTGGCTGTAGGGGAATTCACTTCATATAAAACGGACCCATCATCAGGATTTAGGCAATAAAGTTTGTGTGTTGAAAAATCATCAGTCCATAAATGATACCCATCCCACGTTAATCCAATACATTTATCCTCCGGTGTATTTATGCTTAGCAATATTTCACCTGTTTCGGCATCAACTTTATGAATTAACTTATTTTGAAAGTCATTCATCCATAAATACTGGCCATCCCAGGTAATACCGTGTATCCAAACATCAGTAAATTGCAGGGAAGATATTATATTTCCATTTGCAGGATCATATTTAAAAATCACATCAGATGCATTGTCCGAACCCCACAGGTATGCACCGTCCCAGGCCAATCCTTCAACCATATCCGAGGCAGAAGCAAATGAGAACTGGACAGAACCATTAAGAGTATCAAGTTTATAAATAGAGTCATTACTGATATCGGAACACCATAAATTTGCTCCATCCCAGGTCAATCCCTCACTGTTAGGTCCAGGAGCAGGAATGGTTCTTATTACATCACCCGTATCTTTTTGAGTAACCTGGTAATCAATATATCTATTGAAAGTTTGCTGAGAAACTTCATCATAAAAACCGTCAATATCACGGTCGATAAAAGATTTTACATTTTGTGTGTTTACAGAAAAAGATCCAAAGACAGTAAATAGTAATAGCAGGATCGGTTGAATGCTGACTGTTGTTAAGATATTCCTTTTCATAAGTAGAAGTTTTATAAAGTTAATAAAACAATTATATCCTCACAAAGATAGTAAAATACAAGCCTAATGTCAAGTATTTCAGAATGTTATTTTAGGATTTTTCACCCCGGGCTCTTTCGGATTTTAGTGATGGCAATAGCGTTGGCCTAATCCGAAAGTTGATAGCCTGTAGGATTTGCAATCCCCGAATAGCCGGAGATATCATTTATAACCTTGTTCATAAACATCATTCCGTCATTTAGCAGTTCACCTGATAATTAGTCTAAGAACACCTGACCCCTAGGAATTTAGATGGTCACATTTTTTCTGTTTTGTCACAATTTTTGCATTCCTTTGAAGCAAAAATTCCGCCAAAACCTACCGTTGTTCTTATTAAACACCCCGCACTCGCTTCGCTTCGTACGGGGCTAATAACATTTAGCTCCTACGGAGCTATAAACTCTTACGTCTTCTAGGTGTCATCTCTAAATCAGGAATGTGTTTTTTAAAGAATTGAAAATCAAAACATTATAATTGTTTAAAGAATCAACATTGGGCAAATACACATATTTTATTATAAAATGAGTGTAATTAGTTCTTCAAAATCCACACTTTTCTGTTCGCCTGTTTTCATATTCTTTATAGTGAAAGTATTGGAGTTGACTTCCTGTTCACCTGCAAGGACAACAAAAGGAATGTTGTTGTTGTTTGCATAGTTCATCTGCTTTTTCAGTTTGGCAGCATCAGGGAACATCTCGGTATTAATTCCCTTTTCTCTTAATTTGCCGACATAAGGCAGGCAGTATTTTTCCTCTTTTTCCCCGAAATTGACAAAAAGAACGTGAGTTGTTGCCGCCGTATCCTCAGGGAAAAGGTTTTTTTCAAGCATCACATCATATATTCTGTCGGCACCGAAAGAAACTCCCACCCCTGAAACATCAGGCAAACCAAAAATTCCGGTAAGGTCGTCATACCTGCCGCCACCGCAAATGCTACCCATTTGTACATCATTGGCTTTAACCTCAATGATGGCTCCAGTGTAATAGTTCAGGCCTCGGGCAAGAGTAAGGTCAAGCTTCACATCCGACAGCAGCTCAATATTTTTCAGATAATCAAAAACGGTTGTCATCTCCTCAATACCTTTTCTGCCTGTTTCGGTATCTTCGAATAACTTTTCAAGGAAAGCCAGTTTTTCATCTGTTATTCCTTCAAAAGTCAGAATATCGCCAATTTGATTTATTGCTTTTTCGGAAATACCTGAAAACCGGAGTTCTTCTTTAACCTTTTCAATACCAATCTTGTCAAGCTTGTCAATAGCAACGGTTATTGCGGTGAATTTTTCTGTCTCACCAATGTATTCGGCAATCCCGTAAAGTATTTTTCTATTGTTAAGGCTGACGGTAGTTGATATCTTCAGCTTTTCAAAAATATCATTGATTATCTGAACCAATTCAACTTCATTGAGCAACGACCGGCTACCGATAACATCTACATCACATTGGAAAAATTCGCGGTAACGTCCTTTTTGTGGGCGGTCGGCACGCCATACCGGCTGAATCTGAAAACGTTTAAACGGAAAAGTTATGTCGTTGCGATGCTGTACAACGTAGCGGGCAAATGGAACCGTAAGGTCATAACGCAATCCTTTTTC
>JANTGF010000175.1 GCA_024763075.1 Bacteroidales bacterium
TACCATAATATTATTTCAAAAGTATGGAAGAAAACCCACAAATAGCAGAATGTTTCAATATATGGAAACTTATTCTTATCTTTGTTCAGAATTAAATTACAAAAATGAGAAAGAAATTTGAAGTTGTGTTTCTCAATGATGCAATTGATTTTATCAATAAACAGGAAAAATGAAAATGATGACATTAGATCAACTAAAGGATAAACACATAGGTAAAATGGGCACACCAGAACGTGATGCTTATGAGTTTGAACTAAAAGTTGAAATTCTTGGAGAAATGATAAAATCTGTTCGGAAGGAACGTCATTTGACTCAAGAACAGTTAGGAGAATTAATTGGTGTTAATAAATCACAGATTTCAAAACTTGAACGAAACACAAAAAATGTAACCATTGAGACTATATTGAAGGTTTTTAGAGCATTAAAAACCAATATTAAGTTTACAATAGAGAATATGGATGAACAATATGGACTTGCATAAAATGCACTAAAAGCTAATAAATTATTGTTACGAGATTAACCGTACCCAATAATAAAAAGGTCACAGGGTCAATTAACATTAATCAGCGATCAGTTAATAAGGAAACCAAGAATCAAACAGGGAAATAATGCATGCTAAATGGAATTGCTAATTGCGCCGATAGGTGCAAAATATTTGTAGACTACCGATACATAAATTGTTTAAAAGTGCCGTAGGTACGGCATGACGATGGTAGAAATATGAAGGTTGCCCGGAAAAAAGAACCAGAAAGCAAAACAATTTGAAAATTCATTGATTTGAATATGGAGTGGTAATTCTGGAGAATAAATTGTCCGCTGGCTGAGCCTGTCGAAGTCAGGTTCACGAATGGAAAATGAAAATTGTTAATTTTTTATGTTTTTCTCCCACTGGGACTCCTTTGAAGGAGGATCCGCGAAACGGTAAAGAAATCATAGATTTCAACTGTTTTCGGGATTTCTTCTGGTCCCTATCTAATATTATACAATCCGGTATTTCCTTTTTCCCAGAGAGGCATTAGGTGCTTTATAATATCCGGGTTTTCTGCAGCTATATTTTTTGTTTCATACGGATCGGTCTGATGATCGTACAATTCTATGACCGGTTGTTGTTTCCTAAAATATTTGGTTAATCGATATCTGGCAGTACGTAAAGAAATTCCTTTCTTAAAATATCCGTATGAAGCTTCTTCCTGGTTTTGCATAAAAGGATTTTTCATAACAGGAACCAGACTTTTCCCATCTGTATGAAAAGGCATTTCCACCCCGCAAAATTCCATTAAAGTAGGATATATATCAATGCTACTCACCACTTTATCAATTGTTTTCCCACTGGAGGAACTGCCGGGAACTTTAATGATAAAAGCACTTTTCAGCGCTCTTTCAAAAATGGTATGTTTTCCCCACATCCGTTGATCACCCAGATGCCAGCCATGATCTCCCCAAATTACAACAATGGTATTTTTAGTTAGCCCCTCCTTTTCCAGTTCATCCAGCAACTTACCAACCTGCGCATCAATGTAACTTATGGCGGCAAAATATGCATGCCTTATTTTTCGTGCATACTCGTCTGATACAGGATGGTTTATGGAAGGTTTTTCTTCTCCAAGCCTGTAACCGTTAAATTCACCACTGTTATGCAAACTTGCAACATTTACATTTTCAGGAATATCCGGAAAAGGAGCCAATGGAATTTCATTTTCATTGTACAGGTCCCAATACTTTTTTGGAGCATTGAAAGGCAAATGAGGTTTAAAGAATCCCACACCCAGAAAAAATGGTTTTCCTCTCACTGAAAGTTCTTTCAGTTTTTTTACAGCAAGCTTTGCGGTTAATCCATCAGGGTATCCGGTATCATCCACATTCCCCATTTCATATGGTTTTACCTGTTTGTTCAGGCTTTGCCTGTTTTCACCATCGGCATAGCCAAAAAAAGCATTCCAGCCTGTCCCCCATTTACCGGAATCAAAAACCAGTTCGTCCCAGCTGTGGGGCAATTCACGTTCCGTACCAACCGGCTCAGTATATCCATACAAAAGCCCGTCGGCATAATGACTGATCTTCCCAATTCCCACGGTATAATACCCGTTTCGTCTTAAATGATGAATGAAAGTTTCGGGCTTATCGGTTTCAGGCTGACCCGAAATATACTTATGACAAGCCTCATTACTCAGATGGCCGGTTGTTGTAGGCAACATCCCGGTCAACATACTGAACCTCGATGCTCCACAGGTGGGCACCTGTACAAAATGTTTGGTAAAAACAACTCCGGATAAGGCTAATTTATCAATGTTTGGTGATTTTATATAATCAGCACCGTAACATCCCAGTTCCGGCCGCAGATCATCTATGGCAATAAAAAGAACGTTGGGCTTATCTTTTGTATTTTTTCCTGAATCTGCACAAGCAGATAAATACATTATCATAGTAAGGAAAAGTAAGATATGCATCACCCTGGGTTTCATTTTATATCAGGTTTATAAATAAAATTATTCGGCTAATTTAATCACTTCGCTTCCAGCCAGAAGAAACGCTCCAACTCCGTAAACTTCGGTCATATCCTGAATTACATTCTTTGGATTTTCGCCGATGGGCTGAACCCAGCCAAGTTTCCCGTCCGGCGAGACAGCCTTCACCAGGGCTTTCCATCCTTTTTTCACAACAGGCAAATACTTTTCCTGATCCAGCAATCCACTGTTTATGCCATAGGCAAGTGCATAAGTAATAAATCCGCTGGAACTGGTTTCCGGGTTTGGATAACTTTCAGGGTCCAGCAGACTGGCACTCCAGTATCCGTTATTATTTTGTAACTCAGCTGTTTTACCAGCCATTTCCTTAAAAAGTTTTTCATAGAATGGCCTGTATTTACTATTTTCAGGCAGTTCTTTCAGAATTGAAACCAGTCCGCCCATAACCCAGCCGTTTCCTCTTCCCCAAAATACCTTTTTGCCATTGGCTTCCCTTTTATCAAAATACCGGTCGTCCCTGAAAAAAAGGTGTTCATCTTTATCGTAAAGGTAATCATAGGTAGCCAGGTATTCGTTGTGCATAAATTTCACATATTTCTTATCACCTGTTATTGAGCTTAACCTTGTATAAACAGGTGGAGCCATAAACAAGGCATCACACCACCACCATCGGTCATGCGGTCCTTTTTCAGAAAGCTTCAGACTGCTTTTTGACGGATGGGTAATAACCCAGCTGGTTCTGGCAACAGCCGGGTCAAGCATTCTTTCATTCTTAAATTCCCGATACTGGTCAAGCCAGGTTTGCAGCACTACAAAGTCATCTGCATGGTACATCCTGAATCCGGGTTGCCATTGGTATTTCCTTCCAATCTTCAACAGCCAGTTTGTGTATTTATTCGTATCCGCCATAAGCGACCACGAGTACATCCCCGTATAAAGAGCACCGTTTGTCCAGTCCAGCGGATGATGCTTTACTTTGTCAAAATTTGCAATTTGCCAGTCAGCCACTGCCTGCATTACTTTTACTACCGGCCCTTTCTTTATTTCATCTGAAAAAACCGGTCCTGGTATATTCGCCTTGATTTCTGTAAAAAAGTGTGTGTAATGACGATAATTCAGAACATGCATCCATAATACACGTGGTTGTTGTTTTTCTTTTGTATTTCTTACAACAAAAGGACGGACATTATCATGTTCGGAGTTTTCCGTGAGCATTTTGCTTTCCCAGGTTTTTCCATCATCAGTTGTTTTCCACTCTTCAATTTCAAATATATCATTGTGCGGACGTGAGAGATAAACCTTTTCAGGATATGAATGGTCAAGTATAATGCCTCCGGAATAATGAGGTTCCGGTTCGCGTTCTTCTTTTTTCTTTTTAAATCGTGGGAACCAGCTACCGGCATCACAAATCTTATTGTTTTGCCAGGATTGCCCATCCCATCCGGCATAATGGTAAATATGTTTCGATTCTTCGGGAAAAACGGCATAGACCATTACCGGATTTCCATCTTTACCCAGTGCAATATCCCATATCCAGGAACGTACAAGGGTTTTGGTTCCGTCATAAACCTTAGGAACCTCATTTTGGTTAACCGGCAAAGCAGTTGTATCCCCTATCAGGTT
>JANTGF010000176.1 GCA_024763075.1 Bacteroidales bacterium
TTAATCATTTTATTATTAATAACTGAAATGGATTCGTCAGGACTTTTAATTTTAACCTGATAAAAATATATTCCCTCTTCCACATATTTTCCTGCGTCAGTTTTTCCATCCCACTCAATGGGACCCAATCGGTATCCCGGAGAATAATAACGATTTCTAATTGTTTTTATTATCTGACCGGATAAATTATATATATTAATTTCAACTTCCAGCTCAGACTCAGACATATTATGCTCTAAGATAAAAGAAGTTTTCTGCCTGAACGGATTAGGATAATTGTAAAGATTCCGCACTACCGGTAAACCAGAGCTTGTAACCTGAAATTCAAGGCTGGCTATAGATGAGTTATTATAAATATCCCAGGCTTTCAGAGTAAGAGTATGAGTTCCCTCGGTGAGGCCTGATAAAGGATATTGTAAAGTTCCGCTTTTATAACTATCCACATCATATTCATAATAATTATTTAGAATAAAAGGATTGTTGTAATCCTCATCCAGATAAGCAATGATATCATGGCCTATTCCGGTTCCAAGGGTATTTATCCCTGATTCATCATAAATATGGGCGTAAATTACAGGAAACTGGCTTGCAATACCGCCGGGAACGAATAATGAATCATTTAAGAATAGCTCTATTAGGGGTCCATCTGTATCCTGCTTTACCGTGTCTGAAAATCCCCCTATATAAAAATCCATAAAATATCCCTGTGCATCAAGTTCTTCAGTACTTGATTTGAAATAATAACTGATTTTACCCTGGCCGGGTTTAAAGGATATATCTTTAGGGATAGTAAAACTCATTGTGAATGCTCCGTTTTTAACTGAAGCTTTCCCTTTATAAAGCGTTTTCTCCCTGACCTGGTACTCCATTACGGGTGATCCAGGGTCATTCCCAAGGGTTTTAGCAGTTGTTTCCTTATCAAACACAACCGGTTCAACAACTCCATTCGACAAAGCTGAAATAGCCTCTCCTGCCCGGTCTGTAATCCGTCCGGACACAGTATATTCCCCCAGGCCTTTTAACGTATCCAAAAATTCTGCAACCGGAATAGCATTTATAGAATCAGTTATTACATAATATTCAGGATAAGAAAGAACCAGTGCCGGGTCACCTAAAAGTGTGAAATTTCGTTTATTTATTCCTGAACCAGATTCATTTTTTGTTAACCGGAGTACATCACCCAACCTTAGTCGGTTTCCATCCTCGTCGGTTTCGAAAATATGCTTGTAAAAGTTTCTGTTCAGTACAAAATTCGGACTTGAATACACCAGACGGGTAGTAGTCAGCAACCCGATTCCTCCCCCCTCAGGGTTGAGTAATACCAATTCTCCCGCAGAAACTTTATTATTAATTTCACCATAAATATCCCGGTCTACATCATCAAAGCGACTGAATTCACAGGTAGCTGTTACAAACAAAGGTAGTTTATTGGTATTTGTCCAGGAATTTATATCATTGATGCCCAATATATTCTCATGAGCAAGTCCGCGCTCATTTCCATGTCCGGTATAATTAAAGATCAGAATACCATTCTGAATATTCTCATAAATCGCCTTATTCACATCCGGGTAAGACTCTCCTGTGGGTGTGGATACCTGCTCATAACTGTCAAGGAAGAGTTTATGAATATTAAATGAAGGATAATTATTATCAATGTAATCACACAGAATGTTTGCATCTCTTGTATGTATATTATTGTCCTCATCGTCCCCCACAAAACAGAGCCGGTTTCTCCATGGGCCAAATGACTCCTTATCCGAGTAGCGTATAATCTTGTCAACAATGATATCAGCTTCCTCAAGTGAATTTGCAGGGAACCTGCCTATGCCAATATCAAGTAAACCAATGGATCCTCCCTCATTGTCATCCAAAAGACCATAAAAATCATCCGTCACATAAGATTGTGTATAAACCAGAGAATTCACCGATTGGTAAGTAGGAAGTAAGTTAGTATTATTTTCATGATCAGAGCGATTGTCAAAAGATCCGTCACCAAACAACAACATGTATCTGGGCATTTTACCCGGAGATGCCCTGTCATATAATATTTTCATAAAATTCCTGATTGCACCGGCATCACGTGCACCTGAAGAAAATTCATTAAAAACCTGCATTGCAGTAACCAGCTTAACATTTAGCCGGTCTCTTGTAATATGAAAATCAGTAAGCCTTTGTGCCGCCTCCATGAGCTCTTCAGGTGCCACTATAATCATATCAATATCCGGAGTGGCCATTAAATTCTGATTTGGAACATTATCATCCTCTATTTCCGGAGTCAAAAAAGATGTTTTATCAAAGGCAATAAACTCACGAAGTGAATCACCCGATACGGCAAAGTAAGTTTTACTACCCTCTTCAAATGTTTTTATTTTAGTAATATTATACTTGTCAGTAATATCCCAAATTATTGCATTTCCAGGCATGTTTTGAACATTGAATCGGCAAACCGATCCCGGATCCACTGCTGCAATACTTCTGAAGGACATTTGTCCTCCGTCAAACCTCAACTCCCTTTTTACATTAACATCCAGATAATCAACCCAAAACCTGGCATCCTGACTGTTCCCGCTTAATAATCGAATCTCAAAATTCAGGTTATCTCCGGATGGGAAAAATTCACTGGTTATCGAATTTGCACGGGCATAATTAGAAGTGTAAGATGACATGTTAACCGGGGAGATTGAATAATTTCCAATATTTTGGTTTCCTTCTTTTATCTCAAATGTACTGGTCAGGGGTGATCGGGCCACAGTCTTTACCCTGAATTTTCCAGGTGCTGAACTAACCAGACCCTCCGCTGAAAAGTCAATTTTAAACGGAATTAAAGCTGACATGGGTTCAAACCACATTTTTCCGGAACGGATAAGATTTTCTGTTTCAACCTCATGGTAAAAATATTGGTCAAACTGATCAATTACTTTATCAGGTTCCTGCACAGGTGGTTCTGCTTGTGAAATCCTTTTCCCCTGTTCCGAGCCGGATGTGATGAAATAGTAGCTGTAATCATCATAAACGTGCAGTTCATGAATGAACATCTCCAGATTATTGTTATAAGACCAGGTAACCGGTCCCTCACCGTAAAACAAAATGTAATCCCCGTCATTAAAAATGCCATCGCTGCCTTTTTCAAACCAGATAGCATTCTCAACCAGTTCATAATTTAGCTGCTGATTATTCATTACAGGTATGGTTTTCCCTCCATTTCCATAAATGCGAACTTTATCGGGTACCAGTCCCATATCATTAATTTCCTTATATGTCAGCTTAAAGATTCCTGATTCTTTAATGCGAATCTTCACCCATTTTCCTTCGCTTAACACCGAATTATGCAAACCTGAATTTTTCCCTGATAGCTGCAATGACTTAACAGAACCCGTTGTAGCATTGGTTAAAATTATCTCAAAATCAACAATCCTTCTGATTTCGCCTGTAGTATCATTCCTCAAAAATGGAAGGAAGGTAAAATCAAGAAAAGATTCTTTTCTTACGGTTGCATTTATTGAATGAAAATTCAATTCTGCTGGTATTGTGTTTTTGTTCCCAATTAAACGAACCAGCCCCGGATCAAGCAGTTTAGTTGACATTACTTTTACCTCTAAGGTATAAGAATTATCCGGAACTTTTATTAACTCCTGGTATAAAGGAAGGAAATGATTGGTATCAGAATAAACACAGGCGTCAAAATATAAAACAAAGGGAGGCTTATCACTTAAATTTTCATTAATAAAAATTTGCCCGGCTTCTTTTATTGAAATTAATCGAATACTCCTTTTCATACCAATTTCCTGAGTGTTACCAGAAAACAGCAAAAAAGTGATAAAAAAATATATAGAAATAGCCTTCTTCAAATAAGTCAATTTAGTATCTGTTTATTTCTACAAAGAATCTGTAAATATACTACCAGGAAAAAACCAACTCCTGCACTAAAACCATTTTTCGTCCTTACAAAAAATTTATTGCATGTAAATATAATAAACCTTAGAAATTTGCAGTTTTCAAAATAAACGTAAATTTACCGGATTTATTGCAGAATATCTCTTTGGTTTTTTTTATCAA
>JANTGF010000177.1 GCA_024763075.1 Bacteroidales bacterium
ACGGATGGTATAGTGTGACATTGGATGATACTGAGGCATTGCCAAAAGAAAAGTGGGTGTTTGCGACTTTTTATTATGATGGCAGCAAACTTGGCATAAATATCAATGGAGGAGAACGTGTCGTTGAAAATGCCGCCGGCTCAATCACCGGAATAGTGCTAGATGATGCTAACGGTTTAATGATTGGCGGCGGGGCTGGAAATTTGAGAGCCAATATGGATGATCTCCGATTTTACGACTCTACCTTAAGCGCCGATGCAATTGCTTATTTATACAATCTGTATCCTAAGGATCTTGAAGCTCCGACACCTCCTTCAAATCTTGTTGCATCAAATATAACTGAGTCAAGTGTTGACCTTGCATGGGATCCTTCTACTGATAATATTGGTGTTGCTGCTTATTATGTTTTGCAAAACAATATGCTGGTTGATACTGTTGCCAATGATACATCTGTTACAATAACCGGGTTGTTGCCTGCCACCCAGTATGAATTTGCAGTTATTGCTGCCGATCTTAGCGGGAATTTATCAGATACAAGTGACGTTGTTACTGTAACTACCGGAGGAACCTCAGATACAGAAGCTCCGACAGTTCCCGGAAATCTCACCGTAGCATTTACAACTTTAGGAAGTGCCGGTTTGATGTGGGATGCTTCGACCGATAATGTCGGGGTGGTCGCTTACCTGGTTTATCAGGATGGTGTACAGGTGGATTCTGTGACGGTAGGTACCTTGACCGAGATATACGGTTTAACACCCGGAGCAACGTATGAATTTACTGTCACGGCCATCGATGCATCAGGAAATGAATCAGATCCCAGTAGTGCGGTATCTGCAACAACACAACCTGCTCAGGCACCTGTGCTGGTTGCTGAATGGCCTTTTGAGGATAATCTTGATAATATTGTGGATGATTCCGGAGAATTTGACGGGACGGTAATGGATGGTACAGCGGTTTATAGTACTGATGCAAAACAGGGGGAAAAATCCCTGGTAAATGATGGTACTCTGGCAATAAATTGCGGTGAACCCACAGCCGCCCTCTCCATGGAATCGTTCAGTATTTCGATGTGGCTGAAGATGAGTGAAGCCCCTGGAGAAGCAGATAGCTATTATTATACCATTATGCAGGAAGGATCTGAATACTTCCTGTTTGCTGAAACACATGGACAGGATAGTGTTGTCCTTGGGTTTGGTATAGCCACAGAAAATGTTCCCTGGTGGAGTGGTGCAGGTTCATTCCTTTATGATACGACCATTATTCATTCAGGTGAATGGTATTTCGCTACATGGGTTTATAACGGAGCGAAAACTTATATCTATCTGAATGGGGAAATGACCATGGAAAATCCTTCTCCGATATGGGGAAAAACGGCAGAAAACGGGAATGCCCTCGTAATTGGTGGACAGGAAGGGATGTCGTTTTTCAAAGGCCAGACGGATGATATACGGTTTTATACCGGAACTTTGTCTTCCGACAGTATCCAGGCATTATACAACTCCTATGTTACCGGGATAAATGATATGCCTGGTTTTGGTGATGACATCATTGTTTATCCAAATCCGGCCAGTAGCAAGGTATTCCTTGAGAATGTTCCCGACAAATCCGAGATCGAGATTTACTCAATGACCGGCACATCGATCTTCAAAACGATTTCGAAGGGAGAAAGATTATCGGTAGATGTTAGCGATCTGAGCAATGGGATATATTTTCTGAGCATTGAAAATAATCAGAAAAGAAGCATAAGAAAGATTGTCGTTTCCAGATAAAATGAAATATCTGCTAAAACGTTAGTAAAAAAGACGGAACTGGTTATTTATCCCCGGCATTCACTGCCGGGGATAATAATTTGTCCCAAACCAATTAAATATGGAACTTTGATATGAGAAAAACTTTGTTTAAATGAAACGTGGTATTAGGATTTTTTTCGTTATCGTATTGTTTGCAGCCCTGTTGCACCCTGGTTGCAGGAAGGACAATGAAATCCTGCCGGATACTGTATATACACAGTGGCAGGTTATTGAAATGAACTTTACCAGTGACAAAACCTACCAGGATGCTTTTAATGACGTTGACCTTGATGTTATTTTTACGCATAAAGACGGCACACAGCTTAAAATGCCGGCTTTCTGGAATGGCGGAAATACATGGACCGTAAGGTTTGCACCAACGTTAACGGGCGTATGGTCTTATAAAACTGTTTGTACGGATGAAGACAATTCAGGCCTCCACAACCAGACCGGGGATTTTCTGTGTAAAAAGTACGAAGGAAGCCTTGATATCTACAAATGGGGCTTTATAAAAACAATCCCGGGCAAGCGTTATTTTACCTATAACAACGGATCTCCTTTTTTCTATATAGGCGATATGCACGCTAATCTCCCTGCCATTGATCTTGACGACTTCAAGACCATCATAGACAAACGGGTGGAGCAGGGTTTTACGGTAATACAATCAGAGCCTCTGGAGGCCGGATATGATCTGAGCGACGGAGTAACAGAGGACGATATGGTTCATTTCAGGAATCTGGACGATCGCTTTAAATATTTAGCAGAAAAAGGATTGGTACATGCCAACTCACAATTTTTCTTTGTTTCAACCTTGAACTGGGCTGGTTCGAAGTACCCCGATTCTTATTTAGAAAAACTAAGCAGATACTGGGTAGCCAGATACAGTGCTTATCCGGTCATGTGGACAACGGCCCAGGAGTGTGACAACGATTTTTATAACGAATTCGATATAAATACCAATCCATGGAAAAAAGTGGCCACTTACATCCATAAGTACGATCCTTATAACCACCCGTTGACCGCACACATGGAATACGTGAGTTATACCGATGCTTCAAACTCTTCTTTCAGGGATGTCCCGGGCCATTCGTGGTGGGCGGTACAGTGGTCTGCCAGGAAAAACGGACAACTGAACTTTGAGATACCTGAAGATTTCAGGGCTCACGGACAATTTAAAGTGACGATCCTTTATGAAGGTAGTTTTGATTATTTATGGACAAACCATTTTGGCGCAAGGATGCAGGGATGGACGGCTTTTTTGAACGGCATGTACGGATATGGATACGGGGCAGCCGATATCTGGTTGTACAACAGTACGTATAATATGGATGTGCCCACCACAAGGGACGGCATTACCATTACGGTGGAGATGAAACATACCAAATGGCCGGAAAGCCTCGAGTTTGAAACAGCCTATCAAATGGGTTATATGAAAGATTTCCTTACAAAAAATCAATGGTGGGAACTGGCACCTCGTTTTAATGACTCCCGGTGGTTCGAGCCGGATAACTCCTATTATTCCATTGCAAGTAAGGGTAGTGATATATACATGATATACTTTTATAATCCCGACAGGAAAACGGGGAGAGTGAAGAATCTTGAAAATGCAGCATATACTGTAGAGTGGTTTAATCCCAGAACAGGAAAAGTCGAGGAATCCAAGACTGTAACGATCAATGACGGTAGGTACATTATCGGTGATAAACCGGACATTTATGATTGGGTGCTGACAATGAAAAAATAAAATGATAAATATGAATAATCCCGTATCAATAATCATCGGTCTGTTTGTTTTATCATTACTCTCTTTGATTTCATGCAGCAATAATTCTCATATCTCTCAGGAAGAATTCCATACTATTGTTGATGATTTTATAGCACCCAGAGACAATAACCGTGTCTGGGCTTATTATTACTGGTACAACGATAATGTCTCAAAGGAGGGGATCACCAAAGACCTTGAAGCCATGAAACAGGCCGGAATAGGCACTGCATTTATAGGAAATATAAACTGGGCAGGGAAAGATGGCAAGGTCCCTATATTCAGCGACTATTGGTGGGAATGTATGGTACATGCCGTGAATGAGGGACATCGCCTGGGCATTGACATTGGGGTCTTTAATGCTCCGGGATGGAGCCAGTCGGGAGGTCCCTGGATCAAACCTCAAAT
>JANTGF010000178.1 GCA_024763075.1 Bacteroidales bacterium
GTTATACAATTCAGTGTAGAATATTCTTGAGCAATTACAATTCCTGACAAACAGCCATTAATTCCAGGATGGAATGAACGATCTTTTTTTCATGGGAGGAAGTTACTTCCCATTCAAAAGCACCTTTGGATAAGCGGACCATAACCTGCAAGGGCGATCCGGCATTAACCGGGATAAAACCTTTTCTCTCCAGGGCCTTTTTTGTCCATTCCCAGGCCATTCCCCTACCCTGCACGATCACCTTTTTATGTTGCTCGCGTGGATAGGAAAAACTTCCTGAATCCTTGCTAAAACTGGCCTTGGAATCCGGAAAAAGATGATTAAAAGCGTCGTTCAGAATCAAGTCCTCAGGTGCTCCCTGGGTCAGCTGATCCTTTGTCATCATCCAGATTTTATCCGCAGTGGAAATAACCATCTCCAGATCATGGGTGGAAAAGATCACCAGTTTACCTTTTTCAGCCGACAAACGCCTGAGCAATTGCAAAACTTCATATCGGTTTGGAAGATCCAGAAAAGCCGTGGGTTCATCCAGCACCAGCACATCCGTATCCTGGGCAATCGTCCGGGCAATCATAGCCCTCTGCCGTTCGCCATCAGAGATCTCAGAGATGTTTTTCTCCGCAAGAGATGACAAACCTACCATTTCCATCGCCTGCCCGATGGCAGCCTCATCCTCCCGGGTCAATCGCCCAAACCAGTTTGTATAGGGAAATCTTCCCAGACCAATCAGGTCATGCACGGTCAAATTACCCACACTTACCACTTCTGTAGAAACATAGCCAAGCAGTGCGGAAAATGCTGCATCCCTGTATTCCCGGAGCTCCTTTCCCTTAAGAATAATATTTCCACCCAGAGGATCCAGCAATCTGACAATCG
Organism: Bacteroidales bacterium; assembly: GCA_024763075.1. Classification (GTDB taxonomy): domain Bacteria; phylum Bacteroidota; class Bacteroidia; order Bacteroidales; family VadinHA17; genus JANTGF01. The sequence goes on from JANTGF010000178.1 coordinate 877, forward strand.
TTTTTAACAGGGTACTTTTACCTATTCCGTTCTGTCCGATCAGAGCAACCAGCTCTCCCTCAGAAGCGCTGGCATTTATACCGGAAAATAAGGAATGGACGGATTTCCCTCCCATTTTAAATCCGATTTCAAGATCACTTATCTCCAATATGGTATTTCTTTCTTTCTCCACAATCAACTTACAGAAATTATTTTCTTCCTTTTTATTATAATCCAGATAATCACCGGAATACCCATCAATGCAGTAACAGAATTTATAGGTAAAACCTGATCATAACCCGGAAGTTTCGAAAAAATATCACTGATCAGCATAAACAGGGTCCCGATCAGAACAGAACCCGGAAGCAACACCTTATGATCTGCAGTTTTATAAAACAAGCGGGCAATATGAGGTACAACAATACCGATAAAACCAATCGGGCCACAGAATGCAGTTACGGCCCCCGCAAGCAAACTTGTACTTATAAAAACGACCATTCTAACCGTTTTTGCATTTACACCCAGTGTGCGGGCATAATCTTCCCCCAGAAGCATGGCATTCAATATTTTTACCGAAACAAATGAAATCAATACTCCCAGGAAAACAATCAGACCGAGAATGGAAAGCTGATCCCCGGATACATTTCCAAGGCTGCCCATTGTCCATACGATAAAGGACTTTAACATGGATTCCGTACTAAAATACTGAAGTACAGCAACCAGAGCGGTCGCAATGCTTCCAAAAAGGATTCCCAGGATCAATATGGTCATGATATCTCTGATCCTGACCGAGACCGCTAAAATGAGTAACAGAATCAATCCGGAACCCAGGGTAGCAGCAATAACCAGCGCCCAGTTACCAAAATTATCCAGGACCCCGGTAAAACCCAGGCTTGTAAATCCCATCACCAGAATGGCCACTCCCAGACTGGCACCGGAACTGATCCCAAGCACATAGGGTCCCGCAAGAGGATTCCGGAAAATGGTCTGCATTTGTAAACCACTCACCGACAGGGCTGTACCTGCCAGCACGGCGGTTAGCGTTCTGGGAATGCGAAAATCCAGAACAATTACTTTCCATTCCGGATGAGAAGTTGAACCGCTGGTTAAAAAAGTAAATATATCCCGGAAAGGAATTTTCACCGAACCCAGGAAAATATCCAGAAAAAAAACAATAAATAACAACAGCACCAGTACCGCAGTCAATAGTAAGTTTTTCCGGTTTTTTGACTTTCTCATTAAAATGTTCTGTTCCTTCATACCGTAATTCAGGGACTGAGTTTCTTATAATATACCAATTCCTGTTTCAGTCCGGATCCGGGATGAAAAATATTAATTAAATCCCTGAGAACAATATCCGGATGAATCAATCCCGATTCCCAGTAATCATTCCCTCCCGTGGCATTTACTTTTGCAATATTATTGAAAACTTTGCCGGAAACAACAGGAGGAAAATGACGAAACCGGGCATCCAGGTCAATGATCTGACGGATACTCGTTGCCGCACCTGTATTGATCCAGAACTCTGCTTCCGCAGCCTTTAAATAAACCGATTCCAAATCCATGGGTACTGCCTTGTCAGCTTTCAGGTCGCTCCAGAGATACTGTCCTCCTGCGTCTTCAATATAGTTGGCAACCACCGTATTACCTGGAGAAACGTACCAAACATCCTTCCATGGTAATCCGGTCAGTACAACAGGTTTATGATTCTCCAATAAAGCTGTCTCCCTTAGATTCTCATACCTTGAAGCTACGGAATCAATATAATCAGAGGCTTTTTCTTCCAGACCAAAAAACGCTGCTACAAACTTCATCCATTCCATTTTCCCAAGAGGATCATGCTCCAGGTATTCGGCATTCATCACCACCGCAATTCCCAGGTCGTGTAATTTACGAATCAATCCGGTCATTTCACTTTCCACTCCATACAGCATCACTATATCCGGGCGTAAGGAAACCAGTAGTTCATAATTTAACTCCCGTCCGTAACCAATATCCCGAATCCTGCCGGATTCAATTCCTTCCCGTATTTTCTTATTTGTGATAAGGCCTGCACCCGAAACACCCACAACCGTTTCTGTTTTTCCCAGAGCCTCCAGAAAGGCAATGTGTGTGGTAGAGGTACAAACCACACGCTTAACAGGCAATTTTATCAGATCACCGGCCTCCAGAACTGAATCCGGAACCTCACCTGAATTTTTTGTAAGGATATAACTGAAATGAATGTTTTCAGAACCCTGCCAGGGCTTCTTTACTTCCAACAGTTTAAAGTTCTTATAATTTGTAATCACAAAACCCGTGGCATATCTGTTTTCTTCCTGTATCCCTGTCCCCGGAATAAGGGATTTTGCCGGCTCTTTACCGGAGTTTCCGGAACATGCTAAAAAAAGGATAAAAAACAGGAAAACGGAAACCCTCAGGGTTAAACCGGAAAGAGTTAATAAACGATCATTGATGGTATTACCAATTTTCATAAGTAACTATATGCAATATTCTTAATAATCTGTTGATCATAACGATAAAACGTAATCAAAATCAATATTTTTCGTCCTCCAGCATCGCCTTCCATCGGTCGCCAAAGGCTTGCCGTCGGCGCTGCGCGTAGCCGCTACGGCGGAGCAAGGCCGGACAGGCTTTTACTTTTTTCCTTGATGAAAAAATGCCTTTGACGAAAAAAATCAAGCCCCGAAGGGATGCCCATGGCAAAAATTTAATCCTTCCCCCCACACTCCAGCGCTGGCCCGGGCCATCCCGATAATTATCGGGACTGGCCAACGCTCTTTTAAAATCAGCGAAACTATCTGCAACTGATCCAGATATACATATCCTTTTGTAGCTGCTCATTTAAAATTATTTTCTCAACGATCCGGGTTTCATGCATTTATAGAATAATTAATCATGCTTGCACTGGAAATACATTTCATTTTCATTTGTTTAAAATTTTATAACTTATTGATTTTCTGTTTGTCCGGTTTTGTCACGATTTTTGCTTCCTTCGGGCAAAAATAGCGCCAAAACCTACCTTTAT
>JANTGF010000179.1 GCA_024763075.1 Bacteroidales bacterium
ACGATTTTTTCATGCTGCGCGAAAAAAATCTTGCCAAAACGGTTTTTCTATTTTTAATTCCCGGGGTTAAAACCCCGGGTTATTAAGATTTAACCCCTGGGGTTTTATAATCATTTCCTTGTGTGTAGGCTTGGCTGTCATGAATGTTTCATCTGTTTATAAGTTTGTAATTTATTGATATTCTGTTTATTAGTTTTGTCATTTCCGATAGCCATCAGATCCGCCAAAACAGATATTATTTCTGTGTTTTCCGGGTACTTACCTGCCCGGTTATAAATATTTTGCTCCTATAAAAGGGGTTATTAATATATTCTTTTGTAGCTATGCATTTAAAATCAACCTGATTTTCATTGGCTTCACAACATTTTGGCAATGAATATTATTTTTTATTTAGAGTTCAAAAATCATACCACAGAGTATTTCTTTAATTTATTTTGGAAATCAATCTGTATTCAGTCTTTTCTTCTGATCATAAAAATTCCGTCCCGTATCGGTAAGATGACCTTCTCAACCCGCTTGTCATTTTTGACCAGGTCATTAAATTCCAGTATCCCGGTTGTAGAAACATCATCTTTTTCATCTTCCAGAACAACTTTCCCTCCCCAGAGCACATTATCGGCAAGAATCACACCTCCCGGATTGAGCAAATTTACGGCCAGTTCATAATATGCGCTGTATTCGGTTTTCTCAGCATCAATAAAAATAAGGTCAAATTTTTCATTCAAATCTTTCATAAGCTGTAAAGCATCACCGGTAATCTGAATAATCCTGTCAGTAAATCCGGCAGATTCAATAAATCCGGCTGCCAGTTCCCTTACTTCATCATCAATATCAATGGTTATAAGTTTTCCTCCGTTTTTAAGTCCCTTTGCCAGACAAATAGCCGAGTAGCCAGTAAATGTCCCGATTTCCAGTATTGCAGAAGGCCGGATAAGCTTACTGATCATCTCCAGGATTTTCCCCTGCAGGTGTCCGGAGTTCATTTGCGGATGAACGGTTTTTAAATTTGTCTGTCGTGATAATTCCTCCAGTAATGGTCCTTCAGGATCAATATGATCAAGTATGTATTGTTCCAGTGATAAATCAAATTCCAGCATAATGATAAATTAAAAGGTTTAGAATTATTGATAAATAAGGGTGGAAAGTTTGTTTGGGTCAAAAATTTCGCCGGCGATGTTCAGAATTTCTTCGGCGCTTACCTTTTCAACTTTCCCGGACAATTCTTCCAGACTGTCAAATTTACCAAAAAGAAGATAACTTTTGCCCAGCTTGAACAATAAACTTTCATGACTTTCCCTGCCTCTGGCAAACTGGCCTATGATCTGACGTTTTGCTTTGTGTAACTGCAAAGTTCCCAGCTTTATGGTCCGTAGCTTCTTCATTTCATTACCGGCAACCCGGATGCTCTTTTCCAGATTTTCTTTATCGGTACCAAAATAGACACTTAGCACACCCGTGTCCAGATAAGGGTTATAAAAGGATTCAACATTGTATGCCAGCCCTTTTTTCTCACGAAGTGACATGTTTAAGCGGGAACTGAGTCCCTGACCGCCCAGGATATTGTTCAGCAAATAGAGTCCTGTCCGGCGCTCATCCAGCACATCGTAAGCCTTTGTCCCCAAAATATAATGTGTTTGCCAGGTATCTTTTTTAACAACTTTTGAAACCGGTTTATACAGGGGTATTTCTCTGCTTATTTGTGAATTCCCGGCAGAAGGGATGGTTGAAAAATATTTCTCAAAATACCGGATCAGACGCTTAAAAGGAATATTTCCAACCGAGCAGAGTATCATTTCACTGGTAAGATAATTTTTAAGAATGAATTGTTGAATCTCCTTCTTTGTAAAGCTTTGCAAAGATTCCGGAGTACCCAGGATGTTTCTCCCTATGGGATGATCGGGGAATATCATCTCCTCAAAATCATCGAAGATGAGGTCACCGGGGGAGTCTTTATATGAATTTATTTCATCAATGATCACCTCTTTTTCCCTGACCATCTCCTTTTCCGGGAAATTTGAGTTGATAAGCAGATCGCTGATCAGGTCCATTGCCCGTGGATATTCATTTTTCAGAAAGGAAGCATAAATACAAGTTTCCTCTTTGGTGGTGTAGGCATTGATCTCACCGCCCACATCTTCCATGCGGCTCAGGATATGCCAGGGTTTCCGCTTTTGCGTTCCTTTAAACAGCATGTGCTCAATGAAATGGGCCATCCCATGCTCATCCTCTGCTTCATCTCTGGAGCCGGTATCAATCATCAGTCCGCAGTAGGCAATCTCCGACTGCGTAGGATAATGGATCAGGCGAATTCCATTTTTTAATTCGTGTGTAAGGTATTCCATAAAGTAAATTCTGGCACAAAAGTACAAAAACATTAAAAATTCTTTTTCATTATTTTTTGAATTATAAATTTTGATATATATTTGCAGCCCGTTTGGATAAAATAAAGGCGGAATTACTGGTGCCATAGCTCAGTTGTCCCGAATTTGTTGAAAGCTGTGCTTTGATTACAAATTCGAGGATCCTCTCCCAAAGGGATCCCTTAGGGAGAAAAAATAAGAAAATATTTTATTTTCTGTTTTTTCGGGAGTATAGCACAGGCCAGATACGTTCTTTAATAGAGTTTTAATTTATTGCTGGTGCCATAGCTCAGTTGGTAGAGCACAGGACTGAAAATCCTGGTGTCCCTGGTTCAATTCCAGGTGGCACCACCAGTTTAAAATAAAAATCCCGCAGGATCAATGATCTGAGGGATTTTTTTATTGGGAGTGACGGATTGGTTGATGATTTTTAAAACTAACTTATATTCAGTAGATTACCACCGCTGCCGCACGAATCCATTCGTGTGGCAACAAAGTAAATCCACGCCAGCAGTATAATTTATACATGTATTTTTTCATTTTTTGCTTGTCCAAAAAATGAAACAAAAAAAGACACCGGAAACACCAAATTCTGTTTGGTCGCCTTTCCCCACAGGCCTCCTGTACACACAGGCATTCCTTTGGGCCTGACCATACAGAATTTCGCACCATTTCCGGAATTGCCTGCCCTCAATTGCATCTCGTTTGCTATGCAATGCCTGGGAAATTGCGCATGCTTTTATAAATATCCATAAGAAAAATCCTTTGCATTAATATCAGAAGGTAGAGACACGATGCATCGTGTCTCCTGCTTTTAGAATATTTGTTTGCGGGATATGGGTTTAGATTTATATCTAGCTGTGGCACTGATTACAAATCAGCACCAGGGATTTTTATAGGGAGTGATGGGTTCGTTTATGATTTTATGATTAGTTCAAAAGCAACTTATTATCTGCACTTTGCAGGCATTGAAAAAATCTATTTACTTGCTATTTAAAGGTTAACTTTAATTTAATTTTTGGTTTTAAAAAGTTGAAAAATTATTAAATATATATTAAATTAGCCAGTTATACGACTGAGGATATATACTTAATACAGACCACATTTCACTCAAAATTGTAAAAATCAATAATTTATCGATAAAAGGCCTAAAAAACTTCATTTAGAATTATGTATTTAGGAAAACCCCAAATTATAATCTTCAAGTGACTATTAAAAACCGACTCAAATGGACATACTGAGTATTTTACAGAACCGTTTTTCTAAAAAGCAAAAAATCTATATATACTGCTTAGTTTTATGGACAATGTTAAGTTATAATTCGGATGCACAAGGAAGATTTTTTGATGATATATATAATATACCCCATAAATTGGACAACAAGTTAAGTTATAATTTTTATTAAACTTGTTGAAATGAAAAAAAGAAAAAAGTACACATCGGGTTTCAAG
>JANTGF010000180.1 GCA_024763075.1 Bacteroidales bacterium
GTAATATTGAAATCAATAAATAAACCGGCTTCAACCGGATAAATCTGATTTCTTGAAAGCCGGTAAATGGCATTCGGATGTGCACGCTCACCATTTGCAAGTGTATCACCCATAATAGCATTAAACAAGGTGGGATTACCGTCATTATCGATCCCCTTATCAATAAGGATCACATCCTGTGCGGAAAGCAACTGGGAAGCAGTTACCACAAACACAAAAAGAATGAGTTTAGAAACAAAATTAAAAGTAAATTTTTTCATAATAAATTGTTTTAAAGATTAATAAAAATAAAATAAACTATCGAAAATTCTTTATTGTATCCTCCATCTAAGTCCCAGGGTAACCGTAGTTCCATAGTATTCTTTGTGTACAGGCCATCTGGTCGCAGTTCCCTGTAAATCTTCTTCAATAACTGCGGAAATATTATTCACATTGGCATATAACTGAAGCCCCTTAACTGGAAGGGATTGTTTTATAGCGAGATCCCATCGTGTCACACCTTTTGAATATCTTCTCCCTTCGGGATACAGTGAAATACCCCGAAACATATCAGACTGATAATTCATAGACACCCGTGCTGAAAAACCTTTATAATCATAACCCAGGGAAACATTTATCACGTGAGTTGGCTGATCAACCAACCGGTCAACAAAAAAGGAATCGACATTTGTAATAACGGTCAGAAATGTATTAGGATCCATCCGTTTATCAACTTTGGTCGTTTTGTATTTTGCATTTGAATTTGTATATGTATAGTTGGTATTTAATACCAGTCCCTTCAAAGGTCCGGGTAAAAACCAAAAAACCGTTTGCAGATCAAACTCAAGTCCTTTGACATAAGTCATGTATTCATTATTAAATTGTGTGGAAACAAGGTACCCACTATACTTGGCAGAATCAAGGTAATACTCACTGGCATCAAACATGTACCGGGGTGGTGCACTTAGAATTTTATCTTCAATATTTTTTGCAAACGCTCCGAGTGTAAACAAACCGATATGATTCTCTTTAAATGACACCATAAAATCCAGGTTCTGTGAACGCTCAGGTTTCAGATAAAAATTATTCTGCGTAATTGTATTTTTACTGGTAACAACCGTTCTTGGAATAATTGAAAAATAGTTCGGACGAGCAAGGGTATTACTATATCCAAATCGTATCTGCACCCAGTCAACCGGCTCATATTTCATCTGTAAATTGGGTAGCCAAAATCCATTCTTGCGGGTTGTAGTATTTGTATCATATATCTGTAGAGGACTACCCACAATCCAATCTGCATTGGCAAACAAAGCCGTATAAGTTGTTTGGTTATGCTCATAGCGGATACCCGGGATAATAGTTAACTTGGAAGTGATATTAATATCTGCCAAGAAATATGCAGCCGTCCAAAATTCATCTCCATTATAATCATTTATTCTGGAATCGGGTTTATGAATGGTATAGTTCATAGCATCAGGGTATTTCACATGATACACATTTTTTAAATAATCAGCTATCGGGTCAAGCAGATCAACCATGGCTCTTGGCCCCAGTGTAAATTCTCCTTTTAAAAATTCATGGGGAGCATAATTCTCATCAACTAAATGCTCATATTTGATAAATTCATCTCCCTCACCTCCAATCTGAGGAAACTCAGCTCTCAGGTCAGGACGTATATTGCTATGCTCATTCCATGAAGCAATCCACCGATCTGTATTATATCTTTTATCTCTTAATCGAATTTTCCCTCCGGCTTTTAATTTACCACTAACCTGCGAGGAAAGTGAGAAGTTCCATTCAATATTTGCACCTGCTTCATACTGTCTCTGATATGATTCAGAATTATCATCTGTTATTCCGTTTGTTCTGGTGGAGGTTGCAATATAATCATAAAAATTTGGTATCCCGGTAGAATCAACAACGGGATTTAAAGGATTTCTGGAATCAAAGCTTCTTGAAACGCCATCCGTACTTGTATAAGAATGCGATGCATAAGCATCCAGATTAAACCGTGAAACAGACTGCTCGTACCTGAGTACATTCGTCATAACCGTTGTATTATAATGAGATATCCCGGTGGTAAGAAACATATCATGACTACCCTGAAACTTGGGAATATAATATCGCTCTGTCTGTGTTTCTTTATTGGTCTGTCCGATGTTTAACATATTAGAAAAGGTGATTCTTCCATCTGGTATAACATAATCCAGAACAAGTGTACCACCCTTTCTGATTCTTTCTCTTAATACATCCGATAAATTATAAGAATATTGTTCATAAGGATTGTAAGGTGTGAGATCTTCATTATAAGGTGCTTTTAATCCAAGTCCCCAATTCTGGGTATTCGCACTCCTGTTTCGTCTCTCCATATTACCCATAAGAAATATGCCAAACTTGTCTTTAAAAAATCTATTACTTACACTACCTACAATATTATAATCATTATAGGTATTTTTAAGATTGTTATATGAGCCTTCAATAAGAATATCAGAATGAAAACCTTTTGGAGCACTTCTTAATTTAAAGTTAACCATACCTCCAATAAAATCAGCATCCTGTTCGGCGGTAGGTGATTTTACAACTTCTATCCCGTCAAGTGAAAAAGGTGAAATCATACTTAAATTTGAAGAACGGTCATAACTACTTGTAGAAGGCATTTCAACTCCATCAATCATTATTTTTGTATATTTGGGAGACAAGCCACGAATCACAACAGAAGAACCCTCACCTCCTGACCGTTTCAAAGCAACACCGGGTAATCTTCCCAAAGATTCAGCAGCATTTGCATCGGGTAATTCCTGGATTCGTTCAGCTGCCACAACATTCATCATACTACTGGCATTTAATTGTTGGTTTATAGCTTTCACCTGGCCCTTGGCCTGAGCAGTAACAATAACCTCATCCAGTTTGGTTCCACCACTGTATTGCATATTAAAATCTTTCTCCAATATCTCACCTGCTTTTAAATTAACAGATACCATATGTTTATCGTATCCGATATAAGAAACGATTACAACATATTTACCGGCCGGGATGGATGAAATTGAGAATTTCCCCTCAGGATCAGTAATGCCACCGATACTGGTACCTTCCAGATAAACATTTGCCCCCGGGAGTGATTCTCTCGTAAGGGAATCAATTACTGTTCCATTAATCGTTGCTTTATTTTGGGCATAAGAAACAAAGGTAAAAGCAAACAAGCCAACCAATGCAATTAGAAGTATTGAAATTACTCTTCTCATAAAAATTATAATTTAAAATTATATTTCTTTATCCGATGCTACGCAATTATCATATAAAGATATGGCATCCGCCTAAGTTTTCAAACTATTTTCAGGTTAAAAACCGTTCCCAAACCGTTACCCCTATGTTACCAGATTCCAGGTAATAAATTCATTATGAATATATTAAATGCAATTGATCGTTTCATCCTGTAAATCGTTCATTTTGTTTTAAAACCAGATTTATTCTGTAAGTTAACACTTTTAGCAAAAAATACAAAGGCTTAAAAGCTTCTGAAAGGCCTGTTGTTATCAGTTTTTAATATTACTTTTAAAAAAATTAGGGCTTTTCTAAGGAAGCATTAAACCGATAAACCCTACCCGGATTTCAAAAAAACAGAGTTTGGTTCACTGGAAACAACCTCTGTTTAATATTATCAAAATAAAATTTATTTAACTTTAATCATCCTTTTTGTAACAACATTGGAACCATCCTGTACCTGATAAAAATAAATACCTGCAGGCATATTCTCGCCAGTCTGATTATTACCACTCCACTGTACATGATAGGTACCCTGAGCCTGAGGCTGATCAA
>JANTGF010000181.1 GCA_024763075.1 Bacteroidales bacterium
TTAAAAGGTAGCCAGGATTGTGTTGAAGAGTTTAAGATGCATTATATTAAGGCCCGGAATCTGATGTGTGAAAGACTGGATAAGTTGGATTCTGTTTTTAAGTATAAAAAGCCTGAAGGTTCATATTTGATGTTTCCGGAAATAATAAGAGAGCAGGGGAGTCATTCAATCGCATTTAGTAAAAATCTCTTAAAAGAAGCCAGGGTTTCCACAACTCCCGGTATAGCATTTGGCCCAAACGGTGAAAATCATATCAGACTCTCATTTTGTGTTCCCGAAGAAATGATAAACAAAGCTTTTGACAGAATAGAAAATTATTTTAAGTAGAAAAGTAAATGCATAATATCGGAAGTTTGAAAAAGTATATTTACAATAAGAATGCAAATCAATAAAATCATTGAGTAATCTCAAAAATCCGGTTAATGCCTATGTGCTTGATATTCATCATAATTATTTTGTCGCTTATTACTTTTGTTAAACTATATATTACCAATAATTAAAAAATGGATTAAAGTCCGGAAAATGCGTGTAAACCATGAAGAAGATTGCTTTACCAATTAAAAACCACAAAATAAGTCCACATTTTGGAGATTGCAGCCATTTTAAATTTTTTTATGTTGAAAATGGAGCAATCGTAAAAGAAGAATTGATCCCTGCACCTGTTCATGAGTCAGAAATATTTCCTAACTGGCTTATTGAAAATGCTGTTTCAGATGTAATTGCTGCAGGCATTGGATTGAAGCCTATTGAGATTTTAGGTAAGCATAAAATCAATGTATTTGTAGGCGTAAAAGCAGAAGACCCAAATGTACTGGCACAAAAATACCTGGACGGTACACTGGAAACAGACGGGAATTTATGCGACCATTGATTTATATTTTTATTACAAAAAAGGAAATATTTAAAATAAAACTTTAAATTGCTAAAATGAAAACAAAAAAACTAGGATTTAACTCAAAATTAATTCATGCCGGTACTTACAGGGATGAATTCGGAAGTGCAGTAACACCCATTTATCAAACCTCAACATTTTCTTTTAAAAATGCACAACACGGGGCTGATTTATTCTCCGGGAAAGAAAAAGGCTATATCTATACCCGGATCGGTAATCCAACAATAGATGTGCTGGAAAATAAAATTGCCGAACTGGAAAACGGATACCGTGGAATTGCCCTGGCATCAGGCATGGCTGCTGTTTCTACCGTGTATATGTCACTCCTGAAACAAGGGGACCATATGATAAGTACCGGTGCTGTTTACGGGCCCAGTAGGGGAGTGATGGAGACGCATTTTTCAAAATTCGGTGTGGAATCTACTTATATTGATACTTCTGATACTGAACTACTTGAAAAGTCTGTCAGGCCCAATACTAAATTGTTGTATATTGAAACACCTGCCAATCCAACCATCCGTTTAACGGATATCAGAAAGGCATCAGAAATTGCACACCGGCACAACATCCTTGTTTGTGTGGATAATACATTTTGCAGTCCCTATCTTCAAAAACCGCTTGATCTTGGAGCCGATGTTGTTTTGCATTCCCTAACCAAATTCATCAACGGACATGCAGATATCGTTGGTGGTATTATTGTTGCCAAAGATCCAGACCTGTATAATATAATTCGTAAAACAATGATTTATATGGGTGGTAACATGGATCCACATCAGGCATTCATGGTTATAAGGGGTGTCAAAACATTATCTCTAAGAATTGACAAAGCACAGGCGAGTGCTATGAGAATTGCAGAATATCTTGAGAATAATCCAAAAGTTGAATGGATAAAATATCCCGGATTAGAATCATTTGAACAAAATGAACTGGCAAAAACCCAAATGAGCGGTTTTGGCAGTATGATAAGCTTTGGCCTGAAAGGAGGTTATGAAGCCGGCAAAACCCTGATGGATAATGTACATCTGGCAACTCTCGCTGTTTCCCTGGGAGGGGTTGAAACCTTAATCCAACATCCGGCATCAATGACACATGCCGGTGTTTCAAAAGAGGACAAACTGGCTGCTCATATTACAGATGGACTGGTTAGATATTCTGTTGGTATTGAGGATGCAGAGGATCTTATTCATGATTTAGAGAATGCCTTAAATAAAATTAACGCATAAATATAAAATATGAAAAACAAAACTAAAATTGGGATTATCATTTGCGACCGTTATCGCAATTGTGCCGGAGGCAAATGTTTCAGGGCTTTACAAAACAGGGAAGGAGCCTTTGATATTTACAAAAAAGATGAAGCTGTGGAATTGGTTGGTTATACCAACTGCGGCGGATGCCCCGGCGGGAATATTGAATATGCTCCGGAAGAAATGAAAAAGAACGGTGCGGAAGTCATTCATTTTGCCACAGGATTTGTAGTGGGTTACCCTCCCTGCCCTTATATTGATCATTTCAAACAATTTATTAATGAAAAATACGGGATGAGAGTAGTTGTCGGAACCCATCCTATACCTGAAAAGTATCTGAAAACACATTCAGCACTGGGAACATGGGATTCACCGGAATGGAAAGAGTTTATTCAGCCCACTATGTCGGACCAGGAAACCCGTATGGCTTATGATTGAGGATCGTGGGGAATGACTAAAATTCAAAATTATAAAATAAGGAATAATAGACAGGGATTAATTTCTTTAATTTTAGGCATTCTGAGTATTTTAGGCACTTTAGGCATTTCTTTTTAATTTAAGCATTATGTACAAATATCTATTTGGTCCGGTACCATCACGGCGTTTGGGAATGTCACTGGGAATAGACCTGGTCCCTAAAAAAGTATGCTCCCTGGACTGTGTTTATTGTGAGGTGGGTGTAACAACTAAATTAACCCTGGAGAGAAAGGAGTATATTCTTTATGATAAGGTTACCTCTGAACTTAAAGATTATTTCTCCGGAAATCCCGAACCGGATTTTCTTACTTTTTCAGGATCAGGAGAACCCACACTAAATATACGACTGGGAGATGTGCTGGAGTTTGTTAAAAAGATAAAGCCTCATATTCCTGTGGCAGTCCTGACAAATGGGACCCTGTTGTACGATAAAACCGTCCGTAAAGAGTTGTTGAAAGCAGATGTCGTACTTCCTTCACTGGATGCGGCGATTGATTCATCTTTCCGGAGGATCAACCAACCGGCTCCCGGATTAAAGATGGAGTCCTATATTCAGGGACTGATTGATTTCAGGGAGGAATACTCCGGAGAAATCTGGCTGGAAATACTTATTATCCCGGGTTACAATGACGGTAAAGAAAATCTGAAAGCCCTGAAAACAGTTTTTGAAAAGATAATACCTGAACGGATTCAGTTGAATACGCTTGACCGGCCCGGTAATTTTTCAGATATCAGAGCTGCCAGCAGACAGGAATTACAAGTGATTGTTGATTACTGGAATCTGGAGAATGTAGAAATTATTGCGGCTGCTCCGGAACGAAAAGAAGTGAAATCCTATCGGGAAGATACGGAGTCTGCAATTTTGGGAACCATATCCCGACGGCCCTGTACCCTGGATGACCTAAACCGGATTCTGGGTATGCATGTGAATGAAATCAATAAGTATCTGGATGTACTGGAAAATGATGGTAAAATTGAAGTAGTACGGCAAGCAAGGGGTTTATTTTACCAGCTTAGGAATACCTGAAAATTATCGTTTTCATTCCGGCGCTGCATAATATTTTTCTTTTGCAGGGCATTTCAATGCGCCGGTATTTCGTGTTTGATGATGTAACCCCGACTTGAAAGTCGGGGCTAA
>JANTGF010000182.1 GCA_024763075.1 Bacteroidales bacterium
ACTACGTAGTTATTTCCAGTCCGGTGTTTATTAAATGTATGATAATTAATAGTCTGTATAATTCTTGTTTTTTATAATAATCTTAAAATAAATTATTTCTTTTTTGATTTTTTCGAACCGTTTTCTTTAATATAACAACTCCGGCAAAGGGGTTCATAAGCTTCTTTTTCGCCCAGCAGAACTCTTTGATCACTTTCGGTTGTCCGGTAAGAATAGTTGGCCAGGTTCCCACAGCGAACGCAAATAGCATGTACTTTGGTTACATACTCGGCGATGGCCATCAGGGCAGGCATGGGGCCAAAAGGAACCCCCAGATAGTCGGTATCGAGGCCTGCAACAATTACCCGGATACCCTCATTTGCAAGTTGGTTGCATACTTCAACCAGCCCGTCATCAAAGAATTGGGCTTCATCAACACCTACTACATCCACATCATTGCTCAACAGGAGAATACTGGCTGCAGTTTCAACAGGTGTGGAAAGTATTGAGTTGGCGTCATGCGAAACAACGGCTTGTTCAGAGTACCGTGTTTCCATCATTGGCTTGAAGATCTCCACTTTCTGATTGGCAAACCTGGCCCGCCTGAGCCGTCTGATCAACTCTTCGGTTTTGCCCGAAAACATAGACCCGGCAATTACTTCAATGGATCCTTTACTGGTTCCGTCTCCAGTGGTACTTTCCAGAAACATGAAATACTTTTTCTAAGTTTAAATCGTTACCTTTGTGAAAGTTATCAAGTAAAAAAAATTGATCAAAAATGACACTTGCAGAGAAATTAAAAAACCTCTCTAAAGATATACAAGAAATTGCATTTTTAGTGGAGAAGTTGCAAAATAATTCCCGTCTCAGGGAAATAGAAATTGATTTGCTAAAGGAAAAGTTACAGGATGCTTATTCCTCTGTTCTTCATCTGGAGATTGTCCAAACTGCAGAAAATAAAAATGGTAAAAAACCTGCAGCCATAGCAGAAGAGAAACCTGAACCGGAATCCGGATTGCAGGAAGAGCATTCCATTCCGGAAAACCGGAGTGAAGAAGGTGAAACGAAACAGGAGGAAACGACTGAAATAATGGAGGAGGCTCCGGTTATATCGTCTGAAGCCGAAGGAGGGGAGAAAGCCAAATCCATAAATCCCCGGGAAGAGATGAAAGAAAAGGAGCCGGCAACAGAGTTACATAAGGAACAAATCTCTCCGGAAAAAAACGGTAGTGCTGTAATTGGAGATCTGTTCAGGGATAAACAAAAATTCAGAAACGAAAGCCTTCGAAATCCTGAAGAGTTAAACGACATATCCTCCAGGATGCAACAAACAGCCATTTCTGATATTTCTTCGGCAATTGGTATCAACGAGCGTTTTATGTTCATAAGGGAACTGTTTAATGGTGACCAGACAACCTATTCCAAAACCATTGATCGCTTGAACACTGTGGCATCGGAGGAGGAGGCCCGGCATATTCTTTCTGATGAACTTGGCGGGAAGTTGGACAAAGGGCCTGCCAATGAACTGCTGGACCTGGTCCGCAGAAAACTTAAAAACGGCGGCAATGGCTAAGTTGTTCCTGGTCCCCACACCCATTGGAAATTTACAGGATATTAGTTTCAGGGCCCTTGAAGTGTTGAAAGAAGTTGATGTTGTGCTGGCTGAAGACACACGTAAAACCGCTGTATTGATGCAGCATTTTGAACTCAGGAAAAAACTTATTTCACACCATAAATTTAATGAGCACAAAAATCTTAATAGTATTATCCGTCGTTTGACGGGTGGAGAGAATATTGCCCTGGTCACCGATGCGGGCACACCCGGCATATCCGATCCGGGATTTTTGCTGGTGCGGGCCTGTCTGGAAAATAATATCGCCGTTGAATGCCTGCCCGGACCGGTTGCTTTTGTGCCTGCACTGGTATTATCAGGATTACCTTCTGACCGGTTTTGCTTCGAAGGGTTTCTGCCTGCTAAAAAAGGCCGTAACAAAAGGCTCAATCAGCTTCTTGAAGAGGACCGGACCATGATATTTTATGAATCTCCGTACCGGTTGATCAAGCTTCTAAATGAGTTGTCTGAAATTTTTGGTAAGGAACGGAAAGCTTCGGTGTCACGTGAACTCACAAAAATATATGAAGAGACAAACCGGGGGACATTGGAGGAGTTACTGGAATTGTTCTCCCCGAAACCGGTTCTAAAGGGTGAATTTGTTGTAGTTGTTGCCGGGAAGGGAAGCTGAAACTTTAAGATCACTGGTGTCCGGTTAAATCCGAAAATTCAGAAAGATCTAATTGTCTGTATTTCTATTTTGCTTTATATCAGCAATATACATTGTGGGCTAAAGCCCGTTTTGATGAGAATTCTGGTTAACCCCAGGCTTAAGCCTGGAGTTAGTGAAGCCTTGCTATATAAGGGCTTTGGCCCACAACTTTATTTTATATCGGACACAAATGACTGTAAAATCTCAAGTAGATTTAATTTATAACGTGAGTTCGGAATAGTACTTCCTGAATTTAAACAACTTACAGTTACTGTTGGCTCTAGTTTAAAATAGCGTGTTTAATTGTATATTTTATTATCTTTGAACCAAATATACTTAACACAATGGAAAAAGAAGAATTAAAACAAGCATTTCTAAAGTTATCGTTAAACGAGAGGAAAAGCCTGCTTAAAGAGATTGAGCAGGAAACTGATCCGTACATGCAAGCAATAGAATCCCGGAGAAAAAAACTTGATAATAAGCAAGGTTCCTGTCCCCATTGCGGAAGTTTTAAATATACAAAGTATGGTACGGATAAAGGGAGCAAAAGGTATAGATGCAAAGAATGCAAATCTACCTTTACTGAGTATACCGGGACTTGGCTTTCAAGAGTCCATAAAAAACATTTAGTAGGTGCCTATATAGAATTGATGAAGCAGGAGAAGAGCCTGGATAAAATAAAAGAGGAATTAGGCATTAACAAGAAAACCGCATTTGATTGGCGGCACAGAATTCTATCAGGATTAGAGAATTCAAATAAAGGCACTTTCCAAGGAATAACTGAAAGTGACGATACTTTCTTTTTGATTTCGGAGAAAGGTTCTGGCAATCTTACCAGACATCCAAGAAAGAGAGGCGGGACAGCAAAAACGAGAGGAATAAGTAATGAGCAAGTAGCAGTGTTGGTTACAGCAGATCGGGTATCTGAGATTGATATGCAAATTGCAAGGCTGGGTCGCATAAAGAAACTGGACATTGAAAATGCAATAGGCTCAAGAGTATCGGAACAAACTATCTTATGTACCGATAGTCATGTTAGCTTTAAAGGGTTTGCAATAGATAAAGAGTTAGAGCATCATGCCATACGAGCAGATTTAAAACAGTTTGTGAAGAAAAAAATTTACCATGTTCAGCATGTAAATTCAATCGATAGCAGATTAAAAAGGTGGATTGAAAACCAATTTGGTGGAGTATCAACTAAATATCTTCAAAAGTACCTGAACTGGTTTAGGACAAAAGAAATATTGAAAACATCATCAAACTATGTAAAAGAGTTTACTGATTATTCTCTCCAGGACTTAAAGGCATGGGAAAGATTCAAAGCAATACCTATAAATTATAAAGACTTATTACAGTTATCAACGCCAAATTAAACTAGAGCCATTGATTATTGTAATTTTTTATAATTCAATGACATAGCCTATTATTTGTAATAAATATTAAGATACATATATCATAACAGAGCGTGTCCGGCTTGAG
>JANTGF010000183.1 GCA_024763075.1 Bacteroidales bacterium
TGAATCTGACGAACAAATGGAGTAAAGTCGTTACCGCCATGACCGTTTACGAGAACAATCTTTCGAATACCATAATGCCTTAAAGAAGTTATAATATCTCTGAGCATATTGTTTAAAGAATCCTGCGATACGTGAATAGCAATTGGAAAATCGAGCAGGTTACAATCCACTCCATAAGGGATTCCGGGCAGAGCAATAACTTTTTCAGTCTTCTTCCAGGCTTCTTTCACACTCTGTTCAACAATGTGCCCGGTATGCATAAAATCCTGTCCTATTGGAAGGTGCAAATTGTGGGGCTCGATAGCAGAAGTTGGAATTACGGCAACTTCAGGCATATTTTCTTTTAACCTTCTTTGATTCGTCTCTTTTAAAAGCCAATCTGAAATCATAATAATTGAATTTAATTTTGTTATTTAACCTTATCAAATAATCGTGCCATCTCGATTAATGGATTATGCCCAAGATAATCGATACAAGGCTCCGATTTCTTATAGTTTTTTCTTTTGACATCTTCAGGTTTTCCTCCTAGAGGATGATAAAACTCCCATATCGTTCCTGTCCTGTCAAATTGCTTTGCACTCTCATCCAATGCTTTTTCTAAAATAATACGGGCAGCATCTTCTCTCTCATATTGAACACAAGCTCTTGCCACCCAATATGTCATACTATTCCAGGCTCCTCCTCTCCACATTCTCAGCTCAAACTTCGGATCACGTTTCCCAACTGAAGGAATAGGATGAGCGGTATTAAAACAGGTAGTATCCAAAAGATAAGTGTCAATCAACCTATTAGCTTGCTCAGGGGTAGCAACTTTAACAATTAGGGGGAAAAATGTCTCAAAAGCTAAAGTCCTGTAAGTACTGTCTTTTATTGCCCAGTAATCATAAAACAATCCATCATCTTTACGGCATAAAGAATCCTGAATGAATGTTCCTAATTCTTTTTCCCTCTTTTTAAAATATCTACTATCTTGATTAACCATTTCCGCCCATTTTGCAGCTTCCTTGTACAAATAATATACAAGACTAGTTGCATCAATGCAGGCAAATTTCCCATTTGGAACATCATCAAATCTTACCCCTT
This sequence comes from Bacteroidales bacterium, assembly GCA_024763075.1. Lineage (GTDB taxonomy): Bacteria > Bacteroidota > Bacteroidia > Bacteroidales > VadinHA17 > JANTGF01. Next base: position 1,084 of record JANTGF010000183.1, read on the forward strand.
CGTCAACACCACTTTCCCACAGTTTTAATAATATATCATTATAATAAAATCCTTCAGTAACAGCTTTCCGATTATTTTCGAACCAGGTAATTTGCCTTATCAATGGAGAATAAAAATATTTTAAAACAGAATCCTGCCCGGTTAAATCGATATAATCATTGACGGCAAAGACCCATACCGGAGGATGCCCCTGCTCATTTTTTGACCAAACGGCTTTATCACGTTCACCTTTTTTGGGCATATAAATTGAACCGGGAATAATACCATTAGGTTCCTGATTTTTTACATCATTAAGAAGCTGGCGCAAAGAATGTTCTGGATATGCATGCATCACATCAATAGCCTGATGAACAATATCCCAATGACCGAAAGCCGGGCCATAAACATAGCCCGGGCCTATCTCCTCCCATTCATAATCAAAAGGCCAAACAGCTTTATGAGTGCTTTTTCGATGAAGCTCAGCAACATATTTCAACATCGGCCTCCATTCATCTTTACCTATTGTTTCCACTTCATTATTAAGCACTACCCAACTTCCATTATTAATTTTTGTAGTTGACAAATTACACCCAGATAATAAAATAAGAACTGAAAAAATATTAAGAAATAAGAATTTCATTCTATTTGGTATATTTCAAGAATTAATAATCGGCATTAAATGCAAAAACCGGCTTACGTTTAATCCATTTACCTTTAGTAAAATCAGGGAAATGTTGAGGAGCATTGCCTTCTGCTATTGACCTTTCGGAAAGGGGTGTTATAGCGCTCCAGGCAGCTGCATCGTAAACATCTAATTGAGGTAGCTCCTTTCTTCTTACTGTTTCTACAAATGCACGGTCAACAAAAAAATCCATACCTCCATGTCCGGCTCCAACAGCATAGTCACCATATTTCTTCCACAAAGGATGGTCATATTTCTTTAGCCATGAGTCCATATTATTCCATTGGTGCTCATGTTCACTAACATCTTCTACATAAATTCGATTACTACTCTTTAAATAATCAAACTCAGTTATGCCCTGAGTTCCCTGAACCTGAAAATCCAAAGAATATGGTCGTGGAGAATTTGTGTCGTGTGTTACAATTATAGTCTCGCCATTAGCAGTTGTTATTGTTGTCGTAATTATATCTCCCAATTTCCATTTTAATTTTGAATTAGGATGATTTTCTCCCCCGGCAGGATTATCAACAATATACTTATTTAATCCTCTCGATTTAGTAGCATGCGAAGTGAGAGTCAGAAAGGCATTTCCTCTGTTAATATTCATCATATTTGCCACAGGACCAATTCCATGGGTTGGATAAAGATCAGCATTTCGTTTTAATGAGTGCTGTGTTCGCCAACGCGCCTCACCCACAGAGCCCTCACCAAAAGATACTCCGGGTCTGAATTTCACCTCTCTTAAATCATGTCTGTATCCACACCTTGCATGCAACAACTCTCCAAAAACATTATCTCTTACCATATTAAGAACAGCCAATACATCTCTTCGGTAACATACATTTTCAAGAATCATTAAGGGTGACTTTGTTTCTTCATAGGTATCAACCAAATCCCAGCACTCAGCCAATGTGGTTGCCGCCGAAACTTCAACTCCGACATATTTGCCGGCCTTCATTGCTGCCACAGACATTGGAGTATGCCAAAGCCACGGAGTAGCAATAACAACTCCGTCAATATCATCTCTTGCCAACAAGTCCATAAATGCATACTCCCCTTTATCATAAATATCAGGTTTTTTATGTCCCTGTTCTTGACAAATATTCAATGCAGTTTGAATAGCCTTTGGGTCAATATCGCAAATTGCAGGAACAACGACCTTCTCATTTCGTAATATATTCCTTAAGTGCCATTCCCCCCTATGTCCGGTACCAATAAATCCAATTCGTACAACTTTATTTGATTCATTATTTTTACCAAATGCTACAGCCGGAGCAATAGACAGGGCTGCTCCGGTTAATGCCGTAGTTTTTATAAATGACCGACGATTAATATCAAATGAACCTCTTACATTCTTTCCCATTTGTGTAATCATTTATGAATTTAAAGTTTTCTGATTTTAATATTCCTGAAACGGGTCAAGCCTCCATGGTCCTGCAAGCCGATATGTCCTTTTTTAGCTTTAGCATAATGTTCTGCATCTTTCCATTTGCTTTCATTTTTTCTTTTTACCCAATCGACACTCCACATATCACACTCAACAACAAGCTTGCCGTTAAGATAGTGTTGCACATGGTTTCCTTTAACAACTATACGTGTTACGTTCCACTCTTCAATAGGTTTAACTTCAGCTCCCTGAGGCGGATAAACGGCATAAAATGCCCCTGAATACTGGCTGTCGTGTAGTTTTGTAGGCCAGCCTTTGTCATCGAGTAATTGATATTCGGGCCCCGATTCGTAGATACTTTTCGTTAGGCCTTTCTGTACGTGATAAAATACACCGCTGTTACTTTGCGGATCAATT
>JANTGF010000184.1 GCA_024763075.1 Bacteroidales bacterium
TTCAACAAGGATTTCTGGATTCAGGCCCGTGCAAACTTTACATATGCACATGGTGTAATTACAAAAGCAGAGGAACCGGACTATTCGGAAACACCCTGGTTATCAAAAGTAGGGCAGCCTATCAATCAAAGCTGGGGATACATTGCCGAACGGTTTTTTGTTGATCAGGCTGAGGTGGATAATTCTCCCGAGCAAACATTTGGCGAATATACCGGAGGAGATATCAAATACAAGGATATTAACGGAGATGACAGAATTTCAGGGCTGGACCGGGTTCCCCTTGGATTCCCAACCTCTCCGGAAATTGTTTATGGCTTTGGCTTTTCAACCGGCTATAAGGGTTTTGACTTATCGGTATTCTTTCAGGGCCTTGCCAATGAGTCCTTCTGGATTTCCCCTTATTATACGGCTCCATTTGTTGACATTGACGGTTCAAATGGCATAACTTCAAATAATCAGTTGTTAAAGATTTATGCTGACAGCTACTGGTCGGAAGAACACAGGGATGTTTATGCAATGTGGCCCAGACTCTCTGAAAATGTCATGAATAATAATAACCAAACCAGTACTCATTTTATGCAAAATGGTGCTTTTATGCGGTTAAAAACACTGGAATTCGGTTATTCTCTTCCGCAGCATATTATCGCCAGGGCAAAACTGACTCAATGCCGTTTCTATTTTAACGGAGTAAACCTTTATACTTTCAGCGGTTTCAAATTATGGGATCCTGAAATGGGCGGTAACGGCCTTGGATATCCTATTCAAATGGTATTAAACGGTGGAATTCAATTATCATTTTAAATTTATACAAACTACGATATGAAGATCATTAAATATATATTAGCGCTGATATTCCTTGTGAATATCTCTTCCTGTAACTACCTGGATGTAGTTCCGGATAATGTGGCAACTATCGATAATGCTTTCTCTGACAAATATACAGCTGAAAAGTATCTTTTTACCTGTTATTCCTATCTTCCGAATTATGGATCGGCATGGGATAATCCAGCTCTTCTCGGTGGAGATGAAATCTGGTATCCTGAAAGATTAAGTTATAACAATGGGATGAGAATAGCCAGGGGCGAACAGAGTATTACCAATCCCAGGATGAATTACTGGAGTGGAAATAACTCAGGGAAACCTTTGTATGAAGGAATCAGAGCCTGCAACACTTTTCTTGATAAAATTGATGGTGTTCAGGACCTGAATGATTATGAGAATAAGCGATGGAAGGCAGAAGTGAACTTTCTGAAAGCCTATTTTCATTTTTATCTGACCCGGATGTACGGTCCCATCCATATTACGGATGTCAGCACACCCGTGTCAGCTGAAACCGACGCAATAAAAGTAAGCCGTGATCCGGTGGATTCCTGTTTTGCTTATTCGGTGAATCTGATTGACAAAGCAATGAACGACCTTCCTGCAGTTCTCGAAAATGAAGCAACAGAACTGGGGAGGATCACAAAACCCATTGCTGCTGCCATGAAGGCCAGGATACTCGTAACCGCTGCCAGTCCGTTGTATAACGGCAACCCTGATTATGCTACTTTTGCCAATGTGGATGGTACCCCATTGTTCAATTCCACATACGATCCTGATAAATGGCAAAAAGCAGCAGATGCATGTAAAGAAGCCATTGATATGGCACATGCAGCCGGGTATGGTTTATTACAAAAATCAGACCTTGTGCTGGCATTTCCGCACAATGACAGTATTATGATGAAACTGTTATTGAGAAGCCGCGTTACTGAGAGATGGAATAAAGAAATTATCTGGGGCGGCACATCCGGTATTGTAGATTATTTGCAGTTCGAAGCTCAACCCAGGCTTTACCCTGCTACATCCAACCCGGTTGGCTCCAGACATGCACCAACGATCAGAGTTGCGGAACAGTATTATACGAAAAACGGCATACCTATTGATGAAGATACGGAATTTGACTATAAAAACCGCTATAAACTCAGAACCTCGGTTGATGATGACCGGTTCTTCATAGGTATCGGTGAACAAACTGCCGCCCTCCATTTTGACAGGGAATACAGGTTTTATGCAGACCTGGCTTTTGATCGTTCCCTTTGGTTTGGGAATGGAAAAACCACCGATGATAATGATAGCTGGATCATTAAAAACAGAAAAGGAGAATACTCATCTGTTTTTGAAGTCAGCCAGTATTCCGTAACCGGATATTACGCCAAAAAGCTGTGTAATCTTGAGAATGAAATCAGAAATGGTGTATGGTATTACAGGATCAGTTATCCATTCCCGGTTATTAGACTGGCCGACCTGTATTTATATTATGCAGAAGCCTTAAATGAAGTGAAGGGATCACCTGATGGAGAGGTTTATGAATACATTGATAAAGTCCGTGAAAGAGCAGGTCTGAATGGTGTGGTTGAAAGTTGGGCAGCTCACTCAACTCAACCCGACAAACCGGCGTCCAAAGGAGGAATGAGACAGATCATTCAAAGAGAAAGACTCATTGAAATGGCTTTTGAAGGTGACCGCTTATGGGATCTCAGAAGGTGGAAACTCTCCAGAGAGTACATGAACAAACCGATAAAAGGCTGGAACGTTCTAAAATCAGATGTACGGGAATATTACCGTTTGAATTCACTGTTCAATCAGAGCTTCACGGTTAGGGATTATTTATGGCCCATTCCGGAACAGGAGAGGATACTTAACCCTAATCTGGTTCAGAATCCTGGATGGTAGATCAATTGTTAATGAATTTAAAATAAAATGAAAATGAAGAATATACTCAAATTATTGGTATTCACAGCAATTGTAGTGTTTTCCAGCTGTGAAGAAAAAAGTCTGGGGCCAATAAAGCAAAACGACACCCCGCCAGGCCCCGTAGAAATACAGACTATAACTCCTATACCCGGTGGTTTTGATGTTACATACAAACTACCCGAAGACAAAGACCTGCTTTATGTAAAAGCAGAATACTTTATTAAGGAAGGAGAAAAAAGTGAGGTAAAAGCTTCCTATTATAAGAACAAGCTGACGATTGCCGGTTTTGGAGACACCGCCGAAAGGAAAGTAACCCTGTATGCGGTTGACAGAAGTGCAAATATTTCAAAACCCGTTGATTTTACTGCTATTCCTCTCGAAGCTCCGGTAAACCTTATCCAGGAAAGCCTGACAATGGCTCCTGATTTTGGAGGAGTAAAGTTCACCTGGACCAACCCGTCAGAAGCACCGGTATCCATACTCATTTATGGGGAAGATTCAACGGGTGTTATCCAGCTTCAGCACACCATTTATACTTCGGTTGATTCCGGCAGATATTCCATCAGGGGATTCCCTCCTGAACCCCTACAGTTTTATGTTATTGTCAGGGATCGCTGGGATAACTTCTCCGAACCAAAATATCCGGATACTCCGGATAAGACCATTACACCTATGTATGAAGCACGTTTGGATAAGTCAAAGTTCAGAAAAGTAATTTTACCCAATGATACCGACTGGAATGCATGGGAAGG
>JANTGF010000185.1 GCA_024763075.1 Bacteroidales bacterium
ACCCTTGCCGGTGTAACAGGTGCCACTATTGAGCTGTACAATACGGATGGTTCCGAGGGGGCTGCAAGAGGTGCCGGACTTGGTTCTGGTTTTTATGTTACAGAAGCGGAAGCTTTTAGTAAATTGAAAAAACTGGACGAAATATCTGTATCCGGGAATGATAAATATGAAAAGGCTTACCAGAACTGGTTGGTAAAACTAAAGCAGTTAATCAATTAAAGGGGTTATGTTCAGTCACTTCCGGTCATATTATTTGTCTTTCGTTTGGATTATTTTTACCTCATTACCGGCATTTACACAGAATGTTGACAATAAAACTTCATGGTCGGCACCAAAAGGACTGACAGATACCTTAAACAATAAACATTCCGGGTTTCTTTACGATGAAAACAGGGTGCCTGCATATACCTTACCGGAGCTTTTGGTTTTGAAAAACGGGAAACCGGTAAAAAATGCGAACAAATGGAAAAAACGACGCAGAAAAGAAATCCTGTATCAGTTCAGTGAATCGGTTTACGGGTTTGTGCCCTCGGGAAAAACCGGAAAAATCGAATTTGATGTATATGATAACACAAAGAACGCCCTGGATGGAAAAGCGGTTAGAAAACAGGTCAGGGTAAATTTTACAGGAAAACCGGAAGGCCCGTTTATGGATATGCTGATTTATCTTCCGGTGAACGCGGAGTTACCCGTACCTGTGTTTTTAGGATTGAATTTTCAGGGCAATCACACAATTAACTTTGATCCTGCTATTACCATTACAAAAAGCTGGATGCCAGACGGGAGAAAAGGGGTAGTGGAAAACAGGGCTACGGAAGTTTCGAGAGGTGTTGCTGCTTCAAGATGGCCGGTTGAAGAAATTCTGAAACGTGGTTATGGCATAGCTACCATTTATTATGGGGATATTGATCCTGATTTTGATGATGGTTTTCAAAATGGAGTTCACCCCTTATTGGATAAAAACAAGCCTCGTAAACCTGATTCCTGGGGATCTATTTCGGCCTGGGCATGGGGTTTGAGCCGGGCAATGGATTATCTTGAAAAAGACACGGATATTGATGCAAAAAAGGTAGCAGTTATTGGTCATTCCCGTCTGGGAAAAACTTCTTTGTGGGCAGGTGCTCAGGATGAACGTTTTGCCCTTGTTATTTCAAATTGTTCCGGGTGCGGAGGTGCTGCCCTTTCCAGGCGAAAATACGGAGAAACGGTAGAAAGAATAAATACCAGTTTCCCTCATTGGTTTTGCGAAAATTTCAGAAAATACAATGATCATGAGAATAAGCTTCCTGTTGATCAGCATATGTTGATTGCTTTAATTGCGCCAAGACCGGTTTATATTGCGAGTGCCGACAGGGATCTCTGGGCTGATCCCCGGGGTGAATTTCTGTCCGGGTATTATGCTTCTCCGGTTTATCGCTTATTTGGTGAGAAAGGATTGGAAGTAAATAATATGCCGCCCTTAAATAGTCCGGTTCAGGATGGTTTTATTGCTTACCATATCCGTTCCGGAAAACATGATCTTACATTGTATGACTGGAATAATTATATGAATTTTGTAGACAGGTATTTCAAATAAGCAGGAATTGTTATGAATTCTGAAAATTCAGGAGCAAAATATTAACTAATTTAAATAGAAAACATGAAAAACTATCTGATTGGTAATAAAGAGTTTTTTCCGGGGGTCGGAAAAATTGAATTTGAAGGTAAGGAATCTGATAATCCATTGGCATATAAATGGTATGATGAAGACTTAAAGGTGGGTGATAAAACATTAAAAGAACATATGAGGTTTGCTGTCGCATACTGGCACACTTTCTGTGGAACAGGTGCCGATCCTTTCGGGCCCGGGACTAAAAATTTTCCCTGGGATGTTGGAAAGGATGCCATTTCCAGAGCCAAAGATAAAATGGATGCTGCTTTTGAGTTTTTTACAAAACTGGGAACGCCCTATTATTGCTTTCATGATTTTGACCTGGTGGAAGAAGGTGATTCTATTGCAGAATCGGAAAGGCGCCTGCATACTATCGTGGGTTATGCAAAAGAAAAACAGGCTGCGAGCGGTGTAAAACTCCTTTGGGGTACAGCCAATGTTTTTTCAAATCCAAGGTATATGAACGGAGCTTCAACAAATCCTGATTTCAATGTAGTAACCAGGGCTGCCACTCAGGTGAAAAATGCACTGGATGCTACCATAGCACTGGGTGGTGAAAATTATGTTTTCTGGGGAGGCCGCGAAGGCTATATGAGCCTGTTGAATACCGATATGAAAAGAGAAAAGGAACATCTGGCCCGGTTTCTGACAATGGCAAGGGATTATGCCCGTAAACAGGGATTTAAAGGAAGCTTTCTGATTGAACCCAAACCCATGGAACCCACCAAGCACCAATATGATTTTGATACGGAGACTGTAATTGGTTTTCTCAGGCATTATGGACTTGACAAAGATTTTAAATTAAATATTGAAGTGAATCACGCTACGCTGGCCGGGCATACTTTTCATCACGAACTACAGACAGCTGCCGATGCAGGCCTGTTGGGAAGTATAGATGCAAACCGTGGTGATTATCAGAATGGTTGGGATACCGATCAGTTTGTGATCAATATTTATGAAACCGTTCAGGCAATGCTGGTAATTTTGCCAAACGGTGGGTTTACAACCGGCGGAATTAACTTCGATGCCAAAACAAGACGGAATTCAACGGATCTGGATGATATTTTTATAGCTCATGTTGCAGCCATGGACGTATTTGCCAGGGCTTTGATCATTGCGGATAAAATGCTGAAAGAATCTCCGTATTTACAATGGAGAAAGGATAGATACGCATCTTTTGACACAGGTAGCGGTGCCGATTTTGAAGCAGGAAAGCTTAGCCTGGAGGGTTTACGGGAAATTGCTATAAAAAACGGAGAACCAATGCAAATCAGCGGAAAACAGGAATTATATGAGCAGTTAATTAATCTTTATATTTAAGCTATGACAAACAGACAGAGCGGAAATCCGGTATATGTTACAGCCATTACGCTGGTAGCAACTTTAGGCGGACTTCTTTTTGGTTACGATACTGCTGTAATATCCGGAGCAGTAAAATCTTTGCAGGCATTTTTTATTGACAGCCTGGCGAATAATGCAGAAACAGCTGCAGCAGTGTTTTTGCAGTACAGGCTGGCTGTTGCTGCAGTGGTTGTTTTGATCGATCTGGCTCTGTCGGGAATCTTTCTAAGGCTTTACGGAAAGAAAAAAGGAGGCCTGATGATCTTGGTTTTAATTGTATTGTCTGTGATTGTTCTCATGAAGTTTTTTTCCGGTGAGGCTGCATTTGATGAGCATACCGCAAATTCGATAAAGGGATTTACAATTTCAAGTGCTCTGGTTGG
>JANTGF010000186.1 GCA_024763075.1 Bacteroidales bacterium
GAATGGGAAATGACAAGTCTGCCCGCAAAAAGGCCGGACCACCCCTTCATCTATTTTGATCATTCAGAGCCCTGTAAGGCATATGCGTCAACTTAAGCCTAATTACCTGTATGCCAGTATATAATTACCATATTCGTAAATATTTCTACTTTTTTGGTTTTACCCTTTTTAGTACAAATGTATTTTTATTTTTAATAAGCCATTCCATTTCTTCCCCTTTTTCAATTTGTGCCGACTCTGCAACAGCTACCGGAAAATTCACATAGAATGATTTTGTAGTTTTTCTATCAACTTTCTGTATTTTAACTTTATATCCCATTTTATTTGATTTTAAGTAATAGTATATATACTATTGTAAAGATAATATTAATCTTATAAAAATACATTAAAATGCAAAAAAACGCCTTCTTCCTGGCTTATTGATGCGATAGGAATTGAAACAAGCACATTAAATGAGATTGCTTTTGAAAATGGTTTGTTTAAGCGGATCCGTCAATTGACCCCATCTGTTTTATTAACTGCTATTTGTAGTGAGTCAGTAAAAGGGGCCACAAGCTACAATGACCTGGCTTCCCAAATAGAATCTGAAGAAGGTGTGTCTGTTAGTAAACAGGCAATCAGTAAAAAGGTACAAGGGCCATGTAAGATATTTTTTATGAAAATATTGGAGCAGGTTATTTTGGGCAAAATAAATAGCACTGAAATTGAGATGCTAAGAAGGTCGGCTACGTATAAACGGATACTTATCCAGGACAGTACCATCATAAAACTACCACGTCGCTTATTTGAGATTTTTTCTGGCGTTTCAAATGGGCACTCCAAAGTATGTAATGCCCGTATCCAGGGCACCTACGACATACTTGCAGAACAATTTGTTTCATTCTCCATTGACCCATATAGCAAGAATGACCTGAAAGCCGCTCCAGAAATAACCTTACAGCAGGGTGATCTGGTATTACGTGACAGGGGGTATTTGATTGCTAATGAAATACAAAGGCATGTTGATTTTGGGGCACATTGTATTTTCCGTTACAAATATGGCATGGTACTAATTGACCCTAAAACAAAGAAGCCTATTAACCTATTGACATTGTTAGCAAAAGAAATAATGATCGACATGGAAGTAATGCTTAACAATGAACAACAAACTATTGTAAGGCTTGTTGCAAACCCTGTAAATATACAAACTGCAAACAAAAGGAGGATGAAAGCAAAAAAGGAAAACAAAACCCCTCCTTCTAAAGATTATCTAAAACTTCTTTCATGGTCAATATTCATAACTACAATACCAAGGCATCAAGAAAACCCTAATTCCCTATTTGTGCTTTACAGTCTTAGGTGGAGAATAGAAATTATTTTTAAGAGTTGGAAAAGCAATATGGGCTTTGACAAAATCCATAATGTGTCAAACGTGCAACTACATGTTTTAATTTTGGCAAGGTTTATTATGATTTTGATTTGTGCTCAAAATATTTACCGCCAATGCAGGAAAATACTCAAAATGCATTGTGGTAAGCACTTGAGCCTGTTAAAGCTTACCCATTATATATTTAGGAACCCTAAAAAAATAGCCGTATTATACTATGAAATAAATAAATATGAAGGTGAATTAAGCAAAAATATTAATGTCTTAGCCAGATACTGCTCATATGACAAAAGAAGAAATAGACTGAATTATGAGCAACAAATGGATATACTATTTTGCTTAAGTTGACGGACATGCCTGAAAGGGCACATTAATTTAGCCCCGACTTTCAAGTCGGGGTTTGATTTATTAACACGAAAACCCGGCGCAATGGAAAGCCATGCAGAAATCATGAACTTATGCAGCGCCGGAATGAATACCAGTTATGCTTTAAGTATTGCAACAATTCAATTTACCGTTGATTGACAAAAGTTTCCTTACAACTTATGGATTACTCATTTTTAACGATACGTATAACCGCATTCTCTTTGCTGGTTTGTATTTGAACAAAATACGGTCCGTAGGATAGTTTGGCTAAATTGATTTTCAATAATTGCTCCCTTTCGAAACGTTTGTGTATAACTTCCTTACCAAGAATATTTAATATTCTCACATCAGTTAACTCATATACTTTTCCCATCTCAATATTGAGCATATCACTGGCAGGATTGGGATAAACCTTTACAGAACCTTGCAGGCCAATATCTTCTATTCCCACAAATGAAACTGTATAACAGGAGGAAGTATCAACGCAAGCATTTTGCGTACATACAACCGCATAAGATCCACCGGTGGACGGTGTAAAGCTCTGGTTGGTTTCACCCTCAATGATCTGGTTCGTTTTACAATCAATCCACTGGTAGCTGCCTGTTGTTGCACTGGCAGTTAATGTGGTGTCTGAAACAGACACTGCCGTATCAACAACATTTACAGTTAAGTTAGTTACCACGATACTGTCACAACCGGTTGAAGTCCTCAGGGTATCATAAAAAGTGCCGGAAGCCAGCTGGTATTCTCCGCCCAAAAGAATACTGTCTCCATTGCATATAGCTTCGGGAATGTTGTTATTAACCTCAGAACAAAAGGAGAAAACAAATGCAGAACCGGCTTCATTCAGAGGATTTCCTCCGGTATCATCTTCGTCATCAGATTGAGAACCTATTAAAGCATAATTACCCGATAGGGCAACTGCATCTCCAAATACATCATAATAACCGGATCCATCTCTAAAATCCGAAGCGTTGAGAATGCTGGTTTCTTCCCAGGTACCACTTCCATTACGGGTGAAAACATATGCTGAACCGGCCCAACTGTAGAAATTTCCACCTTCCAGTATATCTTTTAAAGGAGCGCCTACAACTATCATGTCTCCTGAAATTGCAACCGACTCTCCAAAATGATCCATTTTAGCCCTGTCAGAAGATACAATCTTTTGTACCGGTACCCAGTTACCGGAATTATCTCTTTCAAAAATAAATGCAGAACCGGCCTCTTTCAGAAAATTCTCATCAGAGGCATCTTCGCTTTCCGTGTAAGCGCCAACAATGGCATAATGCCCGGATATTCCAACAGAGTTTCCAAAGTGGTCTTCTTCAGCCCTTTCAGAAGCAACAAGCTTCATAACTTCATTCCAGGTTTGTGAATACATTGCTGTACTCACAAAGAATAAAGCAGTAATTAATTGTAAAAGCAGAAGTTTTTTTTCATAATACAGGAATTAATTGTTTGGTAGTATTTTTCAAATAATAAATATTGATGCATAAGATACAGAAAAATATAATAAATTATGGCAATAAATGATATTTTTTTTACCAAATTTGAACTTTCTAAATCTAACCCGGCTTATTATGTGGAAAAAATGGAGGAAATTATCACTGATCTGGAAAATCCTGATTGGTA
>JANTGF010000187.1 GCA_024763075.1 Bacteroidales bacterium
TTCTTAAGTTCTGCGTATAATTTATGTAGTGGAAGGCCCATCACATTGTAAAACGAACCTTCAATTCTGTCAATACCAATGTACCCAATCCACTCCTGAATTCCATAAGCCCCCGCTTTATCATAAGGCCTGTATTTTTCAAGATAATATGTTATCTCATCGTCAAAAAGTTTACTGAACAACACTTCTGTAGCAGCCGAAAACACCCTTATTCCCACCCCCGACCTTAAACAAACGCCTGTAATAACCGTATGTTTGTTCCCTGAAAGATTTCTAAGCATTTGCTGGGCCACCTTATAATCTTTTGGTTTATTTAGAATCCGGTCTTTGTACAATACCACAGTATCAGCTGTTATAAGAATCTGACCAGGCCCAAGATCATTTTTATAGTTGTCTGATTTTTCCTCTGCCAGAAAAGAGGGAATGTCAAAGATTTTCATCCCTGAAGGATAAGTTTCATCCATTTCCGGAAGTCTCACAATTTCAACCGGGATATCCAGCCCTCTTATCAGACTTTGTCTCCTGGGAGAGCCGGAAGCAAGCAAAAGTTTTTTCTGCTGTAATTGTTGTAATGAGCTCATCTTAATGCATAAAAATATAACTGGCAATACCGGCATACCCCAATCCGCCCAGCATTATCAGTTTACTTAAGTTACTTAGAAAATGAAAGCCTTTTGAATCTTCCGTCCGTAAAAGTTTAACAGCCAGAAAAAGAACAGGTAAAATAATGATTGTACCAATGTATATCCATGATATCGTTTCCTTCAAATATAAGAAGGTCGTAGCGATAAGGGCAATAATAGTTATGATTATTAACACTAAAACAAAAATGGAAGCTCCTTTTAAACCCAAAACCACCGGAACGGATTTTCTCCCAAAAGCCTTATCACCATCGAAGTCTTCCATATCTTTAACTATTTCCCTGATCAGGGTAAGGAAAAAGGCAAAAAAAGAAAAGCCTCCTATCCAGGCAATTACCGGAAATAAGCTTATCTTATAATCATATAAGTAAGATCCGTATTTTTCAAGCAATGGAGGAATCTCAAATGCTGCTACCATAAAAGGAACCATACCTGTTAAGAAAGCAACAAGTAAATTCCCTATCAGGAATTGTCTTTTATAAGTAGTTGAATAAAACCACAAAAGACCTGTCACAAAGACAAATACGAGACCAAAAAGAGGCTTGCCAATACTGAAAGAAACGTAAAATCCAAATCCAATCCCAATGGTATTCAGAATGATATGAATGGACATAACCATCCGGCGTGAAAATTCCTTACCAACAACAACCCTTTCGGGTCTGTTTATCTGATCCGTTTTTGTATCAAAATAATCATTGATGGCATATCCGGCAGCGGTAATAAAAACTGTAGCAATTACCAGACTCAGAAACTGAAAATCCGCCATTTGCATATTTAATCCGGGCATATCAGCTGGAGAGGATGCACTTATATTTTGAAGCAAAGGCTGAAGAATAGCATACCTCATCAGGTACTGTGTTGCAGCAATGATCAGCAAATTCTGTATTCTTATCAGCCTGAAGAAAGATCTCATTCAATTAACTATGTACGACTAAAACTACCAGTGAAAAGCATCTCCGTCCATCCATTTATTGTGCAAACGCAAAACCTGTTCAATTATGTCCCTGACACAACCCTCCCCTCCGTTTAAATTTGAAATATATTTGGAAATTTGTTTAATTTCGGTTACTGCATCTGCGGGACAGGTTGGAAATCCAACCATTTTCATAACTTCGTAGTCAGGGAGATCATCACCCATGTAAAGCACATTTTCCGGATCAAGATCATATTTAAATATAAAATCCTCAAAATCTTCTTTTTTAATATATGATCCCAGATAAATATCTGTAATTCCAAGGCTTGTAAACCTTTTCTTCACTGCTTCCGTTTTTCCCCCGGTAATGATGGCAATCGGATATTCTTTTTTCACAGCCAGTTGCAATGCATAACCATCTTTAATGTTAACTGTCCTCATCGGCTCACCCCCGGGATGGAGCGGCATTGTCTGATTCGAGAGGACACCATCCACATCAAAAGCAAACGCTTCAACTTTTCTTAGTTCTTCCTTAAAATTACTCATTCCCTCAGCTTAAATTCAGGTTATCTGTTTCTTTTAAATTTTTTATGCTTTCTGTTAAATCCCTGTAAATTTCCTGAAAACCGGGTGATAAAGATAGCAAATCCAAATGCTTTTCAATAATCTGTAAGTCATTCCTCACTGCAGGACCCGTCTGGGCAACCGAAGGAGAAAGTTTATTCACTTTATTCGCTGTTTCATGAATAAGCGGCCGGAGCAAATCAAAGGGAAGATTCTCCTCTTTCAGAATTTCAGAGGCAATGAAGTACATATGATTTACAAAATTACAGGCAAAAACAGCAGCAATATGTAATTTTCTTCTCTGCAAGGTACTTAATAAGTATAGATCGGGGGAAAGTTTCCCGGCAAAATCGAACAATACTTTTTTCACAGACTCATTCACTGCCTCAATGCATAAAGGAACTTTCTTAAAATCCACTTCTTTCACCTTGCTAAAGGTTTGTACCGGATAGATGACACCGTACTGCCGGGTCATACCCTCAAGCACATTCATATTCAATCCTCCGGAAGTATGAACTACAATTTTCCCTGGAAGGTCCAGTTCATTCGAAAAATCAACAATGGCTTTATCGGTCAGGGAAAGAATATAAAGATCTCCATCTTTGCTTATCCCGGTTTTGTCAGTTGTATAAGCACATTCCAACAAATTTCCAAGACGGCTGGCAGACTCCTCTGTCCGGCTATACACCTGCACTACTTCCATTCCGGCATTTTTTATAGTCTGTGCCAAATGAAAGGCCACATTGCCGGCCCCGATCATTACTACCTTTGAGATTATTACTTCATTCATTGCAAGGATAAAAATACAAAATAAACCTCAATTCTCCCTAGAGAACAGAGAAAGGAAATTTACTTCCACGGTTTTAATAGTTTTTGGTAACCTGTTTCAACATAACCAGGATAGAATGCATTGTTATTAATTAGCAGGATTGGAAAGAATTGAATAAAAAATAAATCTAAAAAATTCTGTTTTTAACCACAAAACTTTTTAGATTTCCTTCACTATAGCCGATATTATTAATTCCCTGAAATGCTTTAAAGATAATATTTACATTATTCAGAAAAGACCCTGAAAGCAAAAGTTAATGACCAAACTCATTCAGTTTGATTTTCTCAATCACCAGGACATAAGATCCTGAATAATACTGAGGATTCATTTGCGCCATGCAATCGTCTCTTACAGAGCCCCACATCAACACATCCTCACCGGAATCAAACTGCACAATCTGATCCCA
>JANTGF010000188.1 GCA_024763075.1 Bacteroidales bacterium
TTCGAAGTCTTAAAAATCAGGAGTTTACTTTTGTAAATGACTGATTTTTCAGACAAGAGTAACGCAGATAGCGGACATTATGGACAAACACTAATTAATACCAGTCAAAGTTTAGAGATTACTGGTTTTTAATGTATTTTTGCATTCTGCAATTCTTCACGGGTTTTTTATTCCTTATTACTTGATAAAAGTTTTACAGGGTAACTGAATAATTTTTCTCCTGAAGTGAGAAGAAAAGAAATGTTGATAAAAGAAAAGATTGTTCAAGAATAGTTAATAACAGGTATTATGTCAGGGAAAAAAATTACTGTTTTTATTGTAATCCTTACTGTGATTGGTATTTTGGGAGTTTCCGGTTACTTTCTTTACGAATTTATATCTACACCTACACTTAAAAAGGGGGAATTTGAAACTGCCCGCATTGATCGTGGCAGTGTAATTGATTATGTGCCGGCTACCGGAGTGGTTCAGCCGGGAAGCGAGGTATTATTATTAAGTCCGGAATCATCTGTTATTAAAGAAATTGTAATGGAACCCGGAAGCCATGTGGAGGCGGGAGAGTCCATTATTATTCTGGATCCCAAACCCATTCAGGATCAGATTGAAAGTTTGAAAGATCAGTTGGAGGTAAAGCAAAACAGCCTGGAAAAAAATATGCTGAATGCACGGGGCATTAAGATTGACCTTGAGTATAATGTAGAAGTGAAAAAACTGAAAATCACTTCCTTAAAATCTAAACTGGCTGACCAGAAGCAATTGCTGGACGTAGGAGGAATCTCTCCATCAAAGTATGAACAAACAAAGCAGGAACTGGTGCTGGCTGAAAAAGACCTGGAAACCATTATGGAAAAGAATTCCATTCGTTTGGAACAACTGAAAGCTGACCTTGAAGGTTTGAAATTACAAATCAGCATTCAGGAAAAAGATCTGGCTGCCAAAGAAGAATTGCTTAAGAGAATGGTTATTCGCGCCCCTTCTGCAGGGATTATCCTGCAGGTTTACGGAAAGAAAGGAGAACGGGTGAATAATCATAAGTTACTTGTAAAAATGTCTGATTTATCCGCCTTTAAGATTGAAGGTTCCATTGAAGATAAGCTGGCAGGAAAAATTGAAACAGGGAAAATGGTATACGCCCTGGTTGATGATGAAAAGCTTTCCGGGCAAATTGGGAATATTAGTCCGGAGGTAAATAACAACCGGATAGAATTTGATGTTTTTCTGAAGCAGAGTAACCATAAAAAGCTCCTGCCAAATATGAGCATTGACCTCCTGGTTGTAAATGCAAAAAGAGACAGCGTTTTAAGAGTAAGATCCGGACCTGCCCTGGAAAAGGATGAGAATGAATTTGACGTATATCTAATCAAAAGGGGTATGGCAAAGAGAACACAGATCATGACCGGTTTAAGAGGATCGGAATTTATTGAGATCATTTCTGGTGTGAAGGAAGGCGATAATATGATTATTTCCGATATCTCTGTATTCAGGAATATTGAAGAAATAGTGATACAATAAATGGTTCAAAAAGCAGAGTATGAGAATTTACAGAATTTATTTATTGTCAGCCATCCTTTTTTTCAACTGGTGTAATTCTTATTCACAGGAGGTAGGAAAAAAGACTAAACTTAGTCTTTCAAATGTTATCAGTCTGGCTATAAGTCAATCTTCATCAGTAAAATACGCCCAGAACCGGAATGTTAACTATTATTGGCGGTGGAGAAATTTTAAAACTACCTTCAGGCCACAATTGATACTGTCCGGAACTATGCCTGACTTCCGGCAGACAAACACCCCTATTACCCAGCCTGACGGTAGCATTGAATTTAAAAATATCAGTCAGCTAAAAGCCTCTTCAACTCTTGCTTTTTCCCAGTATATTCCTCAAACAGGGACTTCCGTCTATGCGGCTACATCATTGTATGGCATCCAGGATTACAATAATAATACCCTTAGTTTTTCCGGTAATCCTTTTTCAATCGGGTTTTCTCAGCCGATTTTTGCATATAACTGGGCCAAGTGGGCACGACAAACAGAACCTTTGGTTTATGAAGAGGCTCAAAAGAATTTTGTAGAATCCATTGAAGAAATTTCCCTTTCCGCAACATCAAGATTTTTCAGATATTTGCGGATACAGACAAATTTTAATCTGGCTACCAGCAATCTGAAAAACAGCCGGGATAATCTGAAAATAGCAGAAGTTAAACAAAAACTGGGTGAAATATCAGAAAATGATTTTTCCAGAATTAAACTTTCTGTTTTAAATGCACAGAAAGCCTTAAGCAAAGCTGAAATGGACCTGAAAAATGCCGATTTTGAATTAAAATCATACATCGGCCTGGATCAGGATCTGGAGCTGGAACTGGAAATACCTTTGGAAATGACTTTGTATGAAGTAAATCCGGAAAAAGCTCTGGCAGAAGCCCTGACCAACAGGAAAGAAACCCCGGAGTTTAAAAGAAGGCTAATTGATGCGGAAAGAGGTCTGGTGCAGGCAAAGAGAAATAATGGGCTTCGCGCTACTGTTCGTGGGAGTTTTGGCCTTTCAAACAGCGCCTCTGATCTTGGAGGTGTTTATGATAATCCGGAAAAACAACAAACATTAAGTCTGGGTCTTAGTATTCCTATTCTGGACTGGGGCAGATCAAAATCAGGTGTGAAACTGGCAGAATCACGAAGAGATCTTATTCTTTTTGATGTTGAAAAAGATCGTAAAGACTTTGAAAGAGGGGTGGTTGTCCAGGTAGAACAGTTCAACTTGCTGGAGGATCAGATTGTAACGGCCCGTGAAGCGGATAAGGTTGCAAAAAACGGGTATGAAATTGCATTGAAAAGATTTCAAAACGGAGAGATCAGTATTACGGATCTTAATATTTCACTGGCCGAGAGAGAATCGGCAAAAAGAGACTATATTTCATCGATCAGAAGTTACTGGGAGTCCTATTTTTTAATACGAATCCTGACACTCTATGATTTTGAAATGGAACAAAAGATCACCTACGACAATCCGATGTTGAACAACCAATAGCGGGTGTTGAAAATAAATGCAGGTATATTTAATCATTTAGACCTGCTTCCTTTTCTGTTCAAAATAAATTGGATTCAGCGCAAACAGGATATAACCATAGGTAGTGTCTCTTAGAAAACGCCAAATACTGCGTTATTCTCGTTTTAAAATGGTCATTTACAAAAGTAAACTCCCTGATTTTCAAAGCTTCGAAAGCCTTGTCTTTGGCGTCTTCTAAGAAGCCACTTGAAAAGTTAAGAGTTTTCTTAGAAGCACTA
>JANTGF010000189.1 GCA_024763075.1 Bacteroidales bacterium
AATTTAAGAACAGATGTAACCACTCCGTTCTCCCATGAACTTGTTTTAATCATTTTCGTGGGTGAACTTTTGATTAAAAAAGTTCATGTTCGTTTCATGTGAACCTAATTGAACCAATATGCAATTATACAGGCACATATTCTTTGATCTTGACGGAACCCTTTGGGACTTTGAAGGGAACTCCAGGGAAACGCAGAAGGAACTTTACAGGGTTTTCGGATTGAAGAAATATTGCAATGAGTTTGGGAATTTTAACCGTATTTATCAAAAGTATAATGATCAGGTATGGTCGGATTACCGTAAAGGGAGAATCTCAAAAGAAAAGTTAAAGTGGTACCGCTTTTATCTTACTTTGAAGGATTGCGGTTTAAGTGATAAGGTATTTGCGAAAAAGCTGGATGCATTTTATTTGAATGAAGCGCCTAAAAAGAAAGAACTAATTCCGAGGACCATTGAGCTTCTTGAGTATTTGTCAGGCAATTACGAATTGCACATTCTGACGAATGGCTTTAATGAAGTACAGTTCATTAAGTTGGAAAACAGTGGTCTGATATCATTTTTTCATAGTATTATTACCTCAGAAGATGCAGGTGCCCTGAAACCCGATCCGTTGATATTCCGGTATGCCATGCAAAAAGCCGGTGCAGAACCGGAGGAGTCTCTGATGGTGGGAGATATTTTTGAGGTGGATATTATGGGCGCTAAAAATGCAGGAATGGATCAGGTTTTTTTCAATCCGGAAGAAGACAAAGCTCCGGAATCGGTCACTTTTGAAATTACCCGGCTGGAGGAGCTAATAGGAATCCTTTAGCTTTTACCCGGCTGGAAAATCTGAATTTTCAATCCGGCTTAATTGTATAATTCTGAAATAACAAACCAAATGTGCTTAGTAAAGGTTTGGGTTAAAAGGGTTCACCTTCCGGAGGAACGGTTCCGCCTTCAAGGAAGGCTTTCCCAGAGTCGTTCAGGTCGTGATTCATTTTTGATCCCAGCGTAATGGTTGAGAAATCCCCGTCACCGGGGATATCCAGATCATTGATTTCATCCGGTTCAATGAATTTAGCCAGATGATCCCTGAAAATAAGATTCACATCATCGATGGGGCCATTCCGGTGTTTAGCCACAATGATTTCCGCAACGCCTTTGAGTGAGTTTCCTTCTTCATCCTCCATCAGGCCAAATTTCTCCGGTCGGTGAATAAACAATACAAGGTCGGCATCCTGTTCAATTGCACCTGATTCACGCAAGTCAGAAAGCTGAGGTCTTTTATTTCCTGATCTCATCTCAACCGAGCGGTTAAGCTGGGATAAGGCGATAATGGGGATGTTCAGTTCTTTCGCTACAGCTTTTAAAGAACGGGAAATGGTACTGACTTCCTGTTCACGACTTCCTTTATTGTCGGAGCTTGTCATCAGCTGAAGATAATCCACTACGATGAGCTGAATATCGTACTGAAGTTTCAGACGTCGGGCTTTTGCGCGGAATTCAAAAATGGAAATGGCAGCAGTATCATCAATATAGATGGGAGCATCTACCAGTTTCTTAATTTTTGATTCCAGTTGTTTCCATTCATGGTCATCCAGCTTGCCATTCCGGATTTTAGAAGAGGGCAATTCTGTTTCGCTCACTATCAGACGGGTGACCAGTTGCATGGATGACATTTCAAGTGAAAATACTCCAATAGGGCGCCCATGGTCCACTGCCATATTTTTTGCCATGGACAGGGCAAAGGCTGTTTTACCCATAGATGGCCTGGCTGCCAGAATGATAAGGTCAGAATTCTGCCAGCCCGAGGTAATTCTGTCGAGTTTTGTAAAACCCGAGGGAACACCCAGCAGGTGGCCTTCTTTCTTACTTGCCTCCTGGATTTGTTCAATCGCTGCCTGAATTATTACATTGATCTTGGCTGTTTCTTTTTTGATGTTCCCTTCCGCAATCTTAAACAGTTCCTGTTCTGAAAAGTCGAGCAAATCATTTACATCAATAGTTTCATCATAGGCCCGGGACTGGATTTCGCTGGAAGCCCTGATGAGTTCCCGCTGAATGTGTTTTTGGGCAACAATCCTTGCATGGTAGGAAACATGAGCTGCAGAAGCCACACGGTTGGTTAGTTTCGAGATATACAAGGGGCCTCCTGCTTCTTCCAGTTCCTCTTTTTTGCGAAGTTCATCCGTTACGGTAAGTATGTCGATGGGTTTTTCCTTGGCAGAAAGATTGGTAATGGCCTGATAAATTTTCTGATGTGCGTCAAGATAGAAGCTTTCCGGTTTAAGGAATTCACTTACAGCAATATATGCATCCTTTTCAAGCATAATTGCACCCAATACAGCTTCTTCCAGGTCAATGGCCTGGGGGGGCACTTTTCCCATTTCCACGCCCATGGGTACAAGTTTCGGATTCTTCTTTTTTGTATTTTCTTTCAGAGCCATTTTTTACGTTAGGGTTTGTTAAGATTATTTTTTGCAAAGTTAAGAAATTGCTTCCTGCAGGCTAAGGCTTATCCTTAATTCTTTTTAACATAATTGACAAAATTCATGTTTATAAAAATATCCGGATTGTTGATAAGTTTCGGACACGGTGCGAATTTCTGTATGGACAGGCCCAAAGGAATGCCTGTGTGTACAGGAGGTCTGCGGGGAAAGGAGACCATACAGAATTTGGTGTTTCCGGTGTCTTTTTTTTGTTTCGTTTTTTGGACAAGCAAAAAATGATAAAAGACATGTATAAATTACACTGCTGTAGTGGATTTAACGAAATAAAAGAAGCCCGGTAAATCAGAGCATTTTGCCTATATACGCTCACCCGTTTTTTCTTCCCATATTTCGGGATTACGACCGGTGCTAATAACTGCCAATACTTCAACCGTATAGTTTTCATCGTTAATGTAGAAATGCACCAGGTACGGGAATTTTTTTACAATCATGCACCGGATTTCTTTGTACCGGATAGCATAAATATGGGGGTCTTTGCTTAAAGAGTTAATTTGTTTTATGGCTGTATTTTGGAATCGTTTGCCAAGCCTTGCCTGTGCTTCATTATACCAATCGGTAATATCCTGAATATCGGCCAGGGCTTCCGGCTCAATCTTTACCTTATACTTCTTCATCAGGTTTTCAGCGTTTTCTTAGCTTCGTCCCAATCTAAAAGCCTTTCCGGGTTCTTGCGTACTTTGTCAAAACGCTCCATTACCAGTTTTTGGTGTGCTTCCGGAATTTCATATATATCTTTCT
>JANTGF010000190.1 GCA_024763075.1 Bacteroidales bacterium
TATGATGTGAACTTTAAACCTGACAAAAAGCAGCTTTTTGTTTACAATACCATATTAAATGCAAAGCTAAAGAAAACACATTCGGATGATTCACAACGCTTGCCTATCCCGGCTACCTACATTATAAATCAAAATGGAAAGATAGCCTGGAGACAATTTGATCCGAATTATAAAAAACGGTCAACTGCCGGGGAGATACTGAAAGCACTGGAAGCAGTTAATAATAATTAAGCCGGATCCAATCAAACAATATTGAAAAGAATGGGTGTTTTAAAATCT
This sequence comes from Bacteroidales bacterium, assembly GCA_024763075.1. GTDB lineage: Bacteria > Bacteroidota > Bacteroidia > Bacteroidales > VadinHA17 > JANTGF01. Next base: position 280 of record JANTGF010000190.1, read on the forward strand.
GAAATTGTTCCGGTTATCGCTATGAATCAATGCGGATCATTAAGCATTTCTGATTTTAGAAGAATGGATACTCTTGCCATTGAAGAATTCGGATTGCCTGTTGAATTGATGATGGAAAATGCCGGTTTGCAACTGGCAAGGCTGGTGGCCTTACATACTAAAAGAGATCAGAAGATTCTGATTGGAGTTGGTACCGGAAATAACGGTGGAGGTGGATTGGTTGCCGCCAGAAGGCTGGCCGGCTGGGGCTACAGGGTTTTTCTTGATATTCCGGTTAAAAATTTAAAATCCCTGCCTGCAACTCAGCTAAAAAGGGCATTGGCGTTTGGTGTGTACGCAGAAAAAACGGGTGATCCTGATGTGTTTATCGATGCTTATCTCGGTTTTTCTCAAAGATTACCACTATCCGGGGAGTACCAAAATGCGGTGGATTGGTCAAATGGTTTAAATTGTTTGAAAATATCCCTGGATTTACCAACGGGCTTTGACTCCCGGACGGGTATTTCCCGGTTTAATCCGGATATGATCCTTACCCTGGCAGCTCTCAAAAGAGAATTATTGCAACCCGGTGTAAAGGCCGAAATATTTTTGGCAGACATTGGAATACCGTCAAAAATATATGAAGAATTCAAAATTCCCCTGCCGGATTATCAAAAGTCAGGAATAATCAGGATATTTAAGATGATTTTGTAAAGTGATTTTTTCAAATAACAAGAAAATATGGAATGGTACCTCCCAATTACAGTTTTGCCCGGCATTGGCCTTTTGATCTTATCCAACTCAAACATGCTGATAAGTTTAAATGAAGAGATTATCAAGCTGAATTCAGACAAGGAAACATATTCAAAGATTATTGGTTTGAAAATAAAACAATTGAAAAGGCTGAACTGGTCCCTGGTATTTTTGTATCTTGGGGTATTATTTTTTTTAGTGGCGGGAATGTCGGGCGCAATTGTTGATCATGAAAACCTCCTGACCGGTTTAAGCATGATCACCGGTCTCATGGTTCTGATCCTGGCCATTATTTTATTAATTATTTATGGTTTTAAATCTGTTTATATCCGGGAAAAACATCTGCGATTATGAGTGAAAAGAAGAATTTTACCTGGTATAGGGTTCTGGAGAATAAGAAAGACCTTATTGAAAACAGGGTAATGACGGTAACTGCCGGTCATACGGAGGTGTGTCTTTCAAAGTTTGAAGGCAAAATTTGTGCACTTGATAATCATTGCCCGCATCAGGGTGGCCCTTTGGGTGAAGGAAGTATTGAAAACGGCATTCTTCGTTGCCCCTGGCATGGCTGGGATTATCATCCCTGTACCGGTAAAGCACCTGGCTTTGATGACGGGGTGGAACCTTATGTAGTTGAGGAAAGAGATGACGGAGTATATGTTGGTATTCAGGTAGAAGAACCCCATGAATATACGATTTCCGATTTGATGGCAGAAACCATGGTCAACTGGGGAGTGAATACCGTTTTTGGAATGGTAGGACATTCAAATCTTGGTTTTGCCGATGCTTTGCAGAGGCTGGAAAAAAAGAAAAAAATTAAATTTATTGCGATCAGGCATGAAGGGGCTGGTGCATTTGCAGCCAGTGCTTATGGGAAACTGACCGGGAAGCCGGCAGCCTGTTTTTCCATAGCCGGTCCCGGAGCAACAAATATGTTTACCGGATTGTGGGATGCCAAAGTGGACCGTTCTCCTGTTCTCGCACTGACAGGTCAGGTAGCAACCCAGGTAGTGGGAACCGGTAACTTTCAGGAAGTTGATCTGGTACGGGCTTTTCAGACTGTTGCAGCGTTTAATCACAGGGTGCAGCGCGACAGCCGTCATGCTGAGTTGATGACACTGGCCGTTAAACATGCCATTATCAACAGGGATGTATCTCACCTTACTTTTCCCGATGAAATACAGGAAATACCTGCCGGACAAGAAACATCTCAGACTCAGGAAGGAAGAATAACTCCTTTACAGGTGTCTCCTTCAAAAGAAAGTTTTGAAAAAGCACTGGGTTTAATTGAGAAATCTAAAAAGCCGGCCATCATTATTGGTCATGGAGCCCGCTTCAATATGGATGGAATTATACCTTTTGCTGAGAGGCTGAATGCCCCGGTATTGACCACCTTCAAAGGAAAAGGACAAATATCCGACCATCACCCGCTTGGTGCAGGTGTTTTGGGCAGAAGCGGGACTCCGGTAGCCTCTTATTTTATGAATGAAAGTGACCTGCTCATTGTTCTGGGTGCTTCATTTAGCAATCATACTGGCATTACACCAAAAAAACCAACCATTCAGGTGGATCTTGATCCCCTGGCTCTTGCAAAATTTCATAAAATCGATGCTCCGGTACTGGGTGACATCGGGATTACGGTTGAATTAATTACCGGGAGATTAGAAAATAAGGTGAATACTGTTGATCAGCGACCGGAACTTGCAAATAGATGGGATATATGGCGAAAAGAAAAGAAAAAACGCCTGCTTGAAGACAGGGGAAGAGGCATCAGTTCAATTGCAGTTTTTGATAATTTGAGCAATCTTTCTCCGGAGGATGCAGTGATATGTGTGGACGTAGGGAACAATGCCTATTCACTGGGAAGATATTTTGAGAGTAAAAAGCAGAGTTTTTTAATGTCAGGGTATCTGGGATCCATTGGTTTTGCATTTCCGGCGGCATTGGGTGCCTGGACTGCTACCAGAGGGAATCGTCCGGTTATTGCGGTTGCCGGGGATGGAGGTTTTGCCCAGTATATGGCAGAAATATCTACTTCCGTAAAATACGGTATGGATATCAAACTGATATTGCTTAATAATTCGGAATTGGGAAAAATCTCTAAAGAACAAAGATCTGGTGGTTTTGAAGTTTTTGCTAC
>JANTGF010000191.1 GCA_024763075.1 Bacteroidales bacterium
ATTCTATTTTTGATCAATGAAAATTGTTAATTGTTCCCTGATCACTGTTAATTTTTTTAATTCCTGATTTCCGGCCTGGAAATATAATCAATCGCTTTCAGCAGGGTATGGTCAATATCTTTCCAGATGGGATAGAAACCTGCATTGTCCATTATATTCCTGGCCACATAGGCTTCGAGCTGTGTGGAAATTACAAAGGCAGATTCTTTTTTATCCTCAGCCGTTGCCTGAATTCCATTTTTTGAGGCAAATTTCACAAACTGCTTATAAATTTGTCTGGATTCAAGATACTTCCGTATCTCTTCCGGAGTTTTGTAATTCTCCAGTACGTGCCTGTTTTTATCAGAATATTCAAATGCAAACTTGTAGATCAATCCTCTGTTCCTGACCTTAACAAAATATTTTGTAACCCAGGTAGTATCCATGGGAATGAAAACATCGGGCATAATTCCCCCGCCACCATAAACAATTTTACCTTTCGGAGTTTCATATTTTAGGGAATCATTAAAATGGATGCTGTCTTTTTTCTCAAATTCGCCGTTTGTAAACCGGTTTTGCAGATCGTGCATGTAGTTTTCATATCCCTTGTTGTAAGGCTTTTGAATACATCTGCCGGTGGGAGTATAATACCTTGCTACCGTAAGCCGGATGGCCGATCCGTCAGATAACATAAGCGGTTCCTGAACCAGTCCTTTCCCAAAAGAGCGTCTGCCCATAATTGTTCCCCTGTCATTGTCCTGAATGGCACCGGCAACAATTTCACTGGCTGATGCCGACCATTCATCCATCAGGATCACTACGTTTCCTTCCTGAAAATTACCAGTACCGTCTGCATAAAAATCTTCCCGGGGCTGAGTACGTCCCTGGGTATATACGATAAGGGTTTTATCATCCAAAAACTGATTGGCCAGCTTTATGGCTGCATCCATATAACCTCCCCCATTGCTCCTCAGGTCGATGATCAGTTGGGTAAGCCCCTTCTCCTTCATCTTATTCAGCCCTTCAATAAATTCATCATAAGTGGTTCGGGCAAACTTTGTGATTTTTATATATCCCGTTGAGTCATTTACCATATAGGCCACATCTACACTATAAAGCGGTATTTTACCCCGGGTAATGGTAAAATCAAGAATTTCAGAAACATCCGGCCTTAAGATGCCAACTTTTACTTTGGTACCCCTGGGTCCTTTCAATCTTTTTACAATACTGTCCTGGTGGATTTTTACTCCTGCAACAACCTCATCATTTATTTTAACAATACGGTCTCCGGCCATTAATCCGATTTTTTCAGAAGGCCCGCCCGAAATAACGGAATTAATTATTACGGTATCGTTCGGCATGGTAAAAGAAACACCGATGCCATCAAAATTCCCCTCCAGGGGTTCGTTTACTCTGGCAAGATCACGGGCCGGGATGTAAACGGAATGGGGGTCAAGATGCTCCAGAATTTTTGGAATGGCAACTTCTTCCAGTTCTGCCCGGTTGACCGTATCCACATACGAAGCCTCAATAAAATCCAGTGTCCCGTCCAGTTTATCCGGTTGCTTATGGAAGGAACGGATGCTGATGCTTTGGCTTTTATTTAATTGCAACCCGATTAAAATTCCTCCGGCCAGAATTAAAGACAGAAGGATCGGAAGGTATAAATTAAATCTTTTTTTATTCATTTTAGTCAGAATTAATCTCCATTTGTACGATCTCAATTTTTGCTCTTTTCAGAAGATTCAGACCGGACTCATCATGGTATTTTTCAATAAAAACCACTCTGCTTATCCCGGACTGAATGATCAGCTTAGAGCATTCAACACATGGGGAAGTAGTTACATATAAAGTTGAATTTTCACTGCTGTTGTTTGATTTGGCAACTTTGGTAATGGCATTGGCCTCCGCATGTAAAACATAAGCTTTGGTTTTACCTGTTTCATCTTCACACACATTTTCAAAACCAGCAGGTGTGCCGTTGTATCCATCGGATATGATCATCCGGTCTTTCACGATCAATGCACCTACTTTTTTTCTTTTGCAATAGGAGTTTTTTGACCAGGTACAGGCCATTTCCAGATAACGCTTGTCAAAAAGGGATTGCCTTTTCCCATAGGGTTTGAGTACATCATTTTTTGCTTTCATCTGGTTGTGATTTAAACCGAATTTATAAAGTACGGTAGTATAAAAAACCCTCCGTTTTTCAGAGGGTCTTTATTTGTACCCAGGGCCGGGGTCGAACCGGCACGATATTGCTATCACTGGTGTTTGAGACCAGCGCGTCTACCAATTCCGCCACCTGGGCAAATTTATAAATCAAAACAATTTCAAAGATCCTAAGTAATATCAATATTGTAACATTTTCATGATTGCATCCGGTGGCGGAATTGACCCCCCAAAAAATTGCCTAATTCCTCCCCTACAGGCTGGCTCTTCACTAAATTAGTCCACCGGACTAATTCTTAACGCTCAGCCCCCTGGGCAAATTTATAAATCAAAACAATTTCAAAGATCAAAAATAATATCAATATTGTAGCACTTTCGTTATTGCAACCGGTGGCGGAATTGACCCCCCACTTCCTGGCTCCTCCCTAAAATGATCCACCGAGGCCTTCTTTGATCTCCGTAGCTATGCGAAGGAGATGCGTAGGTGGGATTCATCATTCATCTCTCAACAACCTGACTCTCTTCCCTCCCTTCATCATTCAACCTTCATCGTTCAACCTTCCAAACGGTTTGCGAAGATAATTATTAGTTTTTTCAGCACAAAATTTTTTTAGAATATCTTATTGCATTATCGTATAGACGCGATGCATCGCGTCTCGGCTTAACTATAAGATAATGCTTAAATGCCTGAATGTATGAAGGCATAAATGAAGCAGTCCGTAAAGCAGGACAATCGGGTGTCTAAAAGATAACTGCAGGCATATTGTAGTAAAGACGTGATGCATCACGTCTCTGTTTAGCGACATGAGAATGCTTAACAAAACAACCCGT
>JANTGF010000192.1 GCA_024763075.1 Bacteroidales bacterium
TGTACGGTTGTAGTTGATAGAAACCGCCTTGGTACGATAGGCGTATGCCAGGTGGTGTGGGGGGACAGCGGCGTGAGCCGCTTCCTACCCGATTAGACTACCCAGCCATGATCTGTTTAAAAGTGCCGTAGGTACGACATGAACCTTCATCATTCGATATTCGTTATTGCATTGGGAAAAATAAAGAAGAATAAGAAAAGGCAGAAGTAAATCCTCCTACACAAATGTTTCGGAGGATGAAAAAGGCAGAAGCAAGAAAGGTTGAGGTTCGAGAATTCAGATTCCCTGGAAAAAAAGAAAATAAATGAACCATTATCATAAATAGTTGCTTGAATTAATATTGTCTTTGACAAAAAGTCGTTTTATTATTTGTATTTTCACAACCTAACGCAAAAAATAAATAATGAATAAAGTGGAGATAAACGAATTAATCCCTTATCCATTAAACGAATCAACCGCTAAACGAATCAACAATGAAACCGATGAAAAGGATACTGGTTACCGGGGCTGATGGCTTTATTGGTTCGCACCTTACAGAAATGCTTTTAGAAAGAGGCTACCGGGTCCGTGCACTATCCCAATACAATTCTTTTAACTATTGGGGCTGGCTGGAACAAATTCCTGCCGGTAAAAACCTGGAGATAATAAGCGGAGACATCAGAGATCCGCATTATTGTAAAGAAATAACCAAAAATATCGATACCATATTTCATCTCGCAGCATTAATTGCCATCCCTTATTCATACATCGCTCCGGATTCTTATGTTGACACGAATGTGAAAGGGACACTCAATATCTGTCAGGCAGCGAAAGAGAATAAGGTAAAAAGGGTAATCCATACCTCAACTTCGGAAGTTTACGGTACTGCCCTGTACGTTCCAATTGATGAAAAACACCCAAAACAGCCTCAGTCGCCCTACAGTGCCAGTAAAATTGGAGCAGATATGATGGCCATGAGTTTTCACAATGCATTTGACCTTCCGGTAACCATTGCCCGTCCCTTTAACACCTATGGACCCCGCCAGTCAGCCCGTGCCATTATTCCTACAATCATTACACAGATTGCAAATGGTGCCAAAGAAATTAAACTGGGAGATTTAACCCCAACACGGGATTTCAATTATGTAACAGATACTTGCCGGGGATTTATTGCACTGGCTGAATCAGACAACAGCATCGGTCTGGAAGTGAATATTGCTTCAAATTTTGAGGTTTCCATGAAAGATACCCTGGAACTTATTCGAGAAATTATGCATTCTGATATAAAGTTTATTTCCGAAGAACAAAGAATCAGACCGGAGAAATCAGAAGTTTTCAGGTTGTGGGGTGATAACAGCTTAATAAAAAACTTTACCGGTTTTGAACCGGAATACAGTCTTGAGAAAGGACTGAAAGAAACCATTGACTGGTTTTCTAAAAAAGAAAATCTGAAAATGTATAAAACGGATATTTATAATGTCTGAACGAAATTTTAAATTCCGATAAATAACCTAAAATGATCCCTGAATACCAGGATTTTATACAATTTGTCCGGAAGCTATACAATGAGCCGGAGGGCCCGATTTACCTTCACGAACCCAGATTCAGGGGAAATGAGAAAAAATACCTCAATGAATGCATTGACTCCACCTTCGTTTCCAGTGTTGGGAAGTTCGTGGACCTGTTTGAACAAAAAATTACAGAATATACCGGAGCAAAATATGCAGTGGCTGCCGTGAATGGAACAGCAGCCTTACATATATCCCTGATTTTATCAGGAGTACAAACGGATGACGAGGTAATTACCCAACCTCTTACTTTTATTGCCACCGCTAATGCTATTCATTACACCGGGGCCAAACATGTATTTATTGATGTGGACAAAGATACTTTAGGCCTGTCTCCGGAGAAACTCAAACATTTCCTGAAAACATCAACTATTACACAATCGAGCAAATCAACGAATCAGCCTGAGTGCATTAATAAATTCACTCGTAAACGCATTGCCGCCTGTATTCCCATGCATACTTTCGGACATCCCTGCAGTATAGATGAAATAAAGGAAATTTGCAATAAATACAACATACCTCTGGTGGAGGATGCTGCCGAATCACTGGGAAGTTTTTACAAAAATCAACACACCGGAACTTTTGGTGACCTGGGTGTATTAAGCTTTAACGGAAACAAAACCATTACAACCGGTGGAGGGGGAATGATAATTACCGATAACCCGGATTTTGCAAAAAGGGCCAGACATCTGACCACCCAGGCTAAGATACCCCACAAATGGGACTTTGTTCATGATGAGATTGGATACAATTACCGTCTTACCAACATACAGGCTGCGGTAGGAGTAGCACAAATGGAACAACTGCCGGATATTTTAAAGAGTAAACGGGAGATTGCAGAGAAATATCACGATTTTTTTAAACACTCTTCTGTAAAATTTATTACGGAAACTAAGAATGCCCAATCCAATTACTGGTTAAATGCCATTTTGCTTAAAGACAGAATTGAAAGGGATAAATTTCTTGAATATACCAATTCCAAAGGAATTCTGACCCGGCCGGTCTGGGAACTTATGACCCGGCTGGAGATGTTTAAAAACTGCCGGACCGGTAATATTGAAAATGCAGAATGGCTGGCAGACCGGATAGTAAATATTCCCAGTAGCAGAATCTGAAACCAATTAGTTGTGCCGTAGGTACGGCAAACTACATCATTCGTTATTCATTATTCGATATTCGTTATTGGGAACAAAATCCAAAGAAACAAGAAACAGGAAACAAGAGCCAAAAAAAGAAATCAATAACCATAAATAAATATTAATCTTATCGTAGCGACGGAATGCTTTCCGTCGAACAAACACAAATGGCCGAAGACGGAAGACGGGAGACCGACCGAAGAATCAAGAACCAAGAAACAAGAGCCAAGATTCAAGAACCAAAAAAATCAAGAAACAAATAAATCCCATAACGAGA
>JANTGF010000193.1 GCA_024763075.1 Bacteroidales bacterium
TGGCTTGATGTATTACAGGGCAAGATTTTACGATCCCGAGGTCGGCAGGTTCCTGAGTGAAGATCCGCTGGGGTTTGAGGCAGGGGTTAATTTTTATTCGTATGTCCGTAATAATCCGGTTAACTTTAATGATCCAAGTGGCCTCATTGTGCAAATATATGCGACCGATGCATTCGGTATTTCTGGGGCGAACCATGTGTATGTTTGGTCCACTAAAACCCAAACCGGAATTGGGAGGTCTGGCTCATATGGGTGGACAAGAGGAAACGGGATTCCGAAGAATCCTGAAGTCGGCCCGAGTATAGAAGTAACAGATTTAGGGGGCTTAAGCGAAGAGGCTTTCATACAAAAACTAATAGATTACCCTGGGTGGAACAAAGGCAAATATATTCTCAAAGTAGACGATTGCCATACCCAACTTCAAGAGGCTTTTGAATATGCTGGAGCTTCTTATCCAGAATGGCCGACTGGAAGATTTGATTGGGATGATCAAATTAATAACGAGATAAACAATCTTATCGAACAAGGTCAACAGCTCTGGCAACAGACAAAGGATTTTTTTGGAGGTGGAAATTCTTCTGCAAGTGGAGGATTTGTACTATACCCAAACAAGCCGAATTCCAACATGATGAAAGCTGTTTATTCGAAGTAGGAAGATGTCATGGTGATTAACCAGACAACAAAATTCATCATGATCATTATCATTGTTGTTACTCAATTCTTTCAGGTCAATGCATATTGTGCTGAGAGTCATATTTTTAATGAAATTAGAAATTCCATCAATTTATCTCTCCCTGACAGTTGGAAAGAATTATCAGTAAAAAATGACATCCATCCTCGATGGTCGTTTTCTGAAGATAAATGTAATTTAATTAAAATATTTGGCCCAAACATGTCAGGGAGGAAATATTATGACAAAAATGGAAAATTTCTTGGAGAAAGAAGAATATATAACGAATCAATTTTTATATGGGTTGGTGATAAGAAATTCGACCCTGAATTAACTTTGTTTAATAGAATAAAAAATCGCCTCAGTATCGTTCCTGAGGAAATTCCTGAGAAAATATTTGAATATCAAGGATACAAGGTGTATGCGGAAGAAGATATTGTCGTTCTTCCTGAAAACGAATACTTAAGAGAATCTTCAATCCCTGGCACATACAAAGGTGAATATTGGGATTTTGAGAAAGGAAGGAGTTGGCCTGCCTGGGCTGGTGATCTACTGAAAAAATTAGAAGAACATTTTTCGTCCAAGGATAAATAGACTTGGCAACAAAATGATTCCAAAAGGGGCGCATTTATTATTACAGCCCTTTTTTTGTTGGCAGTAATGATCATATGCGTATGTCCTTAATAATCCGGTTAACTTTAATGATCCAAGTGGGAAAGAAATTAGAGTATATTCTTCAGATGCATTTGGAGTATCCGGTTGGAATCATGCTTATGTCTGGTCAACCGAGACCGGGAGAGGCAAAGGCAGAGCCGGTGGGTATATAGTATCGAGCTTGGAAATGGTGTCCCAGAAATCCAATATAAAGCCCCAGAAGCCTATCCTCACGTAGTTGTGTCCGATCTAAAAGGGTTAACTGAAGCCCAATTCATGGACAAAATTGAACAATACTCCGGCTGGAATAGCTTTTTGTGGGTTCCCGGAGTAGTTGATTGCCATTCAGAATTAGAGGGTGCATTTGAATATGCTGGGGTGACTTATCCCGGAGCACCAAATGGAAGAGTGGACTACGATGAGAATATTACTAACACCCTGAAAAATATTGAAAATCAGGTTAACGACCTTTTCAATCAGTTTAAATCTTCGTTTGGCTCCACCGGCAATTCGGCGTCCGGTGGTTTTGTGCTATATCCGAACAAACCGAATACCAATATGATGCATCAGGTGTATTCGAAGTGAAACGTATTGTTCAAACAGAAGTCATTAACGCAGTTTTGTTGTTTGTAAGTTCTCTGCTTCCCAATGTTTTTGCTTCCAACAACTCTGTGTCAATCCAAGAAGTACTTAATGTAATCAATACTGTGATGCCGTCCGAATGGAAGATTCATAAAATTGATTATGAGAACAAACCATATTGGTCTTTTTCAAACGACAAATGTGTATTGTTGGAGGTCTATGGCCAAAGAATGGCGGGGGCAGATCATTATGATACACGAGGTGAGAAAAAGGTATTTATCACACGGAGGTATGTTAGCAATGAATCTCGTTCAATATGGATTACTACTGAAAACTTTAATCCAGATTGGACGATATTAAACAGACTGAAAAATAGGTTAAACAAAACTCCTGTTCCATACCCAGAAAAGCTTGCCGTCATAAATGGCCTGACTATTTACGGAGAAGATAGATTTAATGTTGTTCTGAAAAAGAATGAGGACATTGCAAAGGATTCACCTCCCGGTGCTAATCGTGCTGAACCTGTCAAAATTGAAAATGGCGGGTCATGGCCAACATGGATAGAGGACATTCGAAAAGGACTGAGTGCTATAAATCGGCAGGTTTCCCTCCAAGGGGTCGAAAAGGGGTCGCGTCTTTGCTTGACTCTTGACTCATCATGGGTCAACTGATTGAAGTGATTGATCCGCTGGTGGAAACGCCTACAGATAAAACGGTCAGCATGACCTATGACCAACTCGGCAACGTGCTCTCCGCCACCGACCGCAAGGGCAGCACCAGCCGTTACACCTATGACGAGCTTAACCGTTTGACAAAAGTTGAATATCTCGCTGATGGCACTGAGGAGAATTTTACCTATGATTATCGGGGCGATCTGGTGAGTGTCGGCAACCAGTGGCTCACCTACTCCTACACCTACGACGACGCCCACCGTATGCTCTCCAAAACCGACAACCGTTTAG
>JANTGF010000194.1 GCA_024763075.1 Bacteroidales bacterium
GATCGGGGTTTAAAGGCTCCTCCTCTTAAAATCCTTGCCCCGGATTTATTTACAGATCTTGCTGTTTCAAACAATTGTTCTTCATTCTCCACAGCACAAGGTCCGGCGATGATCACAACTTCAGATCCGCCAATCTTTACTCCGTTTACATCGACAATTGTTGGTTCAGGTTTCTTTTCCAGATCAACTAATGAAGGTATTTTAAATTTAATCTCCACCGGAGTTTTACATGAAATCGTTTCCATACTCATAATTCAAAATTAATAACTGTTCTTAGTGCCTGAATGTCTTTTAAAACCCAGCGAAGGGCTTTTTGAAAATTTAAACGATCCATTCTGTACCTTGGCCATAAATATTTCACCCATATCGTTCCAGCTTCCATCCAAAGTAATTGTTCCTGAGATTCCCTGGTAACCCTGGAATGTTTTCAAATCAGAAAGTACATCTCTTATCAAAACACGATTCAGACCAACTTTTTCTATCGCTTTAATGATCAGGTTCATACCGTCATAGGCATGTACTGCAAAAACTTCAGCTTTTTCACCGTACTTTTTATTATAATTTTTCTGGAATTCCTTTAAGGCCGGATTATCAGCATCGGGATTATACTGGCAGGTAGTTACCACTCCTTCGGCAACTTTTCCTGCAATCTTTAAAAATTCAGATGAAACCATTCGATCAGAACCATATACAGGCTGTTTCATTCCCATAGCTCTTATTTGTTTAAGTATAAGTGCTGATTCCTTTGCGTTTCCCCAGATCAAAATTGCATCCGGATTGGACTCTTTAATATTTTTTAATTGTAGTGAGAAATCAGTTTCCCCATTCTCAAAACGTTCTTCTATTATCATTGGATGTCCAAAACGTGTTGCCACACCTGAATACTCCATAATTCCTACCCTGCCATATCTGTCGTTCGATCTGATCACAGCCACACGGTCGTGTCCCATTTTTTCATAAATATAGGATGCCAGAGCATAACCACTTTGTCTGTCATCACTGATCACCCTGATCAACCAGGGAATACTCGTTTCTGTAAAAGTCGGATCCGGATCACCGGTATTGACCATCATCATCTCCATTTTTAAAGTTGCACGTAAGGCCACATGCGAAACAATATCATCAATGGATCCCAGCCACGCCCATACTTTTTCATCATCCATCTGCACAACCTCATTGGCTGCAGCCCCCCATAAACCGACATCATTATGTACCATCAGTTTATAAGGTATGCCTTTATATCCGCCTTTTGCATTGGCTTCATCAATGGCCATCATGCATCCGTTCAGCATCTGTTTCCCAAGAGACACAATAGGAGAACCTTCTAAAGGACCTAGAAATCCGATACGCACTTCTTTCAGATCTTTTGGTTCAGGCTTTTCCCGCCCGGCACCGAGGAACTCAACAGGTTCAAGGAAATAGTATTTATACGCTTTCTGGAAATTATCATAAGGAGAAAATTCCTTGGGTGTTTTACCATACATCAAATCTTTCTCCTGACCTGTCAGACTTTGGACATGAAACAAGACGAAAAAAATAAGGATTGCACCAAAATAACTAAACCTGTTCATTTTTTTAAGTTTTTAACTGTTTTTACAGATAGCATACGCTTCAATTTCAACCAAAAGGGTCTCCCAGCATAAACGTACCTGAATTCCGGTTGCAGCAGGTAACGGATCTAGTCCTAACCATCTGAAAAAAGAAGTTCTGATCTTGTTAAATTCGCCGTAATCCCTTTCGATATCCCTAAGATAATTGGTTGTTCTTACTACATCGTGCCAGGTCATTCCTTCAGCTTTAAGGATGTTGGTGATGTTTAAATATGTTCTCCACAACTGAGCTTTAAAATCTCCGATATGTTCCGGCTTGCCTTCTTCATTTACACTGGCTGTTCCTGAAATCACCAGTACTTTATATCCTCCGAGATCCAAGCGTAAAGCTCTTGAAAATGACGAAGGTTTTTCATAATCATAGGCTTCATTAATTACATGAGGAGCATGAACCACATGTTTTTCTATAGGAGGCCTTTCTTCATGAATAGCCGGGTAAACAGATTCGATAATTTTATTTTCATCTGATAAGATGCCCAGCCTTCTCATTTCAATCTTCTCTCCATCGGTAAGTTTATTCAAGTCTATTAACAATTCTTTTTCCTTTTTAGCTTGTAATATATTTTCCATAATTATTCCCTGTTTTTTTGAATTTATATATTTATTATTTGAGAAATCTATTTTATCAATTCTCCCCTACTGATCCCCTTTGCGGTAGCCACCCAGATCACATCATCTTTTATATCTACACCCATTACAAAATTATGAGCAATGGTAGAGGATTTTCTAACTGTTGATTTTTTTCCTTCTTTTGTAAAGGTTATTGTACCCAAACTTCCATTTTTATCTTTTGCATAGGTAACCCAGTCTTCACCGTTTGTACAGCTCAGGCCTTTATCTGTACAAAGATATGCAACAGGTCCTTTTGCTCTTACAAAATTTATAAAATTACTGGCCAGGCCACTGTCATGATCAAAATAGCCTTTCCAGTGAACTCCATCGTATCTGCTCAGTCCAAAATAAGTAGCCACCCACAAATAACCCTCTGCCCATGATGTTGCTGTAGTAATATCGTGAACCACACCATCATCGGGAAAAAGATCAATCTCCATATTACCATCCGGATCTATATAATCTCTGAACTGTTTGGTCTTTGTATTATATTCTATTATTCCTCCACCCCAGGCAGCAATAAATATTTTTCCGTCACCGGCACACACTCCATAGGTCCATGGTTCATGCAT
>JANTGF010000195.1 GCA_024763075.1 Bacteroidales bacterium
TAATACCTCCGTTTGTTGACCATGATCCGGTGGAAGGATCTGCTCCGGGAGGATGAATTAGCCTTACAAGGTATGAACGGCCATAAATAACTTCCATCGCCGGATCACCATCAGGTGTGGTAACCGGTAAACCCGGACGGCCAACCCAGGTAGTTTTTTGTAGTATAGTTTGTCCACAGGAACCAGTAACCGTTGCTTTAACAAAAGCGGAAGATTTATCTTCATTACTATATGCCCTTACCGTGTAGTTATCTGTTCCCTGCCCGCTAACATAGATAAGGTTTTTGCTCCTCATCCAACTTATTGTTGCCCCGGGCGGACGGTGGTGAAGGGTAAAGGTGGAGTTTGAGGTACAGACAAAGGAAGGGCCGGTGATGGAATATTGATATTCATCACCTACACCAACAGCATACCATGCATTCGTTGTTTGAGCAACTTGATTTGAATTTGAACCAAAAAGGTTTATTGCTGCCTGAATAGTCATATTTCTTGCATCTGAATAAGTAGCGGATGAATTAAGCATCATTTCTCCTCCAAAAGCGATAAGTTGTGCGTCATCAATGCCAATAGCTGTTACATTAAAACAATCTCCAAAGTCATTTGTGCCACTACCTCCTTCTGAGAGAAGATAAAACCAGTGGCTTAAAACCGTTGAGTTATTATGTGATTCGCCATTGAAATCCCAAAAATCCCCATGATAAGTATCAGGATGTTGTCCTTCTAAAGCTGAAATATCATTGGGATTTTGTAAATTACGAAGACAAGTAAATAATGCGTTAACTATCTCCTCACCCATTAACCATGTTTGCTTATTGGAAGTGGCCCAATCTTCCACACATGCCCCCCAGATATCACTAAATCCTTCATTTAAAGCATCACATTCTTGATGATTGTCACCGGAATGAAAATTAGCAGTATATTGGGCAACTCCATGTCCCATCTCATGAGCCACTACATCTAATGCAACCAATGGATAAAAATGAACGCCATCGTCACCATCTCCATAAAGCATAATATGATCTGTGGGATCCCATGCCGCATTATTGGGCCATCCCGCAGGAGAATTAGCTTCAAAAAAATGAACATAGCCAATGATTGGAAGCCCCTGGTTATCAAGGCTGTTTCTGGTGTGTATTGTGCTCCAATAATCCAGTACCCTTTCTTCGGCCCAATGGGCATCCAAAGCAGCCTGATCTTGTGAAATAGCCGGCCAGCTTCCCGTTGTCCAGTTCGTGTTGTTATTAGAAAATTCAATTGCATTTGGAAGATTTGGCTGTGACAAACAATTCCAGGTATGAATATTTACACTGTGATTGAGGGTGCTGGCCCTTGTTTCGTTTAACCTGTAGCCTCCGGAATAGGAATCACAGGTTATCCCGATGGTTCCGCTAAAGAGTGTTTCTGCACTTCCAGTGGTATTTGCATCCAATAATAAAGGGGTATCCCCAATGACCTCGCCACTTATTGCATCAATGTAAATCCATTGTTCATTAAAAGGTATGAGTGAAGAAATGGTAAATTTCCATGCCAATTTTAATTCTTTACTGCCTGTTAAATAATCCCGGACAATCACCAGTTCACCTTTAGGGTAATATGTAGCATCGGGGTTGCTGGTCCTTTCTTTTTTAAACTTTTCGTAAGCTTTATCCTCCCATTTATATTTTTTCGCGTGCACATAATCCAGCACTTTAGCCAAGGATTGTTCTTCATTAATGGAAGGGACAACAGAAGAAAGATTTACTTTTTTAAAATCGCCGTTTATGGTTTCGATAATCCCATCGCTGCCGTGAATCAGGTATTCAGAATTTTCGACTTTGACCCCCTTGTAGTATTGCTGAAAACGAAGATGGGAAAACCCAACTCATCAGTCGTTTCTTTTATCAAACGAAACTCATCATCCGTTTTTGCGTGTAAAAAGATTCTCAGGAACTTGGTACCATCCTTAATTTTTCGTTCAGGATCAGGTTTGAAATGGGCAAAATTCACAATTCCCTGTTCATTTCGTTGTATTTTCAGGGTATCATTCTGTTGTCCATTGGAATTAAACACGTTAAGGCATAACAGTAATAAGGCCAGAAGTTTTATGTATTTTTTCATGTTAATTGATTTTCAAAATAGTTAATGTTTTGTATAATAGTAAGAATATCCGTCATTTAAATCATCTCTAATTACTAAAGTATCTTTCTTAATTTGTACTACAATGTAAGATATGGGAGAAGACGGATAACTCAATAAATAGGTGTAATCATTATGTTTCCATATAATAGCAGTATCAACAACAACTCCATATAAATCATTCCCCATAATTATATGATTTGAGGTTAAATTCAAATAGGAATTATAGTCATCAACATATTTGCCACCAGCAATTCCTCCAATTTGGTAATGAAGGTCCCAATTTCCGGTAATATATTGTTGGATTACAGAAAGGGGTTTGTCATACAGCATTATGTTTACGTTTTGCTGATCGCTTTCATGATCTTTTACACACCCTGCTCCCATTGAGCTAAAGAGCAGGAAAAGGATACTGATTTTAATAATTGTTTTCATAATATAAAAATTAATTGTTCATTAATAAAATATATTGTACTTTAACCCTGCACCACTGAGTATCCGGTACAGGCTATAGTAAATGAAGTTACG
>JANTGF010000196.1 GCA_024763075.1 Bacteroidales bacterium
TATCATGAAAACACTTATTCGATCAGCATTCAGCATTTTATTTGCCATCATTATCACAACGGCATATGCACAACCACCACAGGGCCAGCGTCAGCAAAAAAGCCCGGAAGAAAGGGCACAACTCACTACTGACTGGATGAAATCAGAGCTTAAACTGAACAAGAAAGAGACAAAAAAGGTTCATGAGATCAACCTGAAGTATGCCCGGAAAATACAAGAAAAAATGGAAGAGGCAAGACAATCGGGAGACCGTTCTCAAATGAGATCGGTAATGCAAAAAATTA
Organism: Bacteroidales bacterium; assembly: GCA_024763075.1. Taxonomy (GTDB): domain Bacteria; phylum Bacteroidota; class Bacteroidia; order Bacteroidales; family VadinHA17; genus JANTGF01. The sequence goes on from JANTGF010000196.1 coordinate 285, forward strand.
ATAATGAAAAAAACAAGGAACTGGAACCTGTTTTAGGGGAGGAAAAATATCAGCTATATCTCAATAAACTGGAAGAAAGGTACCAAAACAGGAAACAGGGAGGCAATGGCCGGCAAAGATAGATAGAAGATTTATCTGAAAGGTTTTGAATTATTTATTTCCAACTTCCGGACAGAATTTTCCGGAAGTCGGAATTTTTATGTATTCTTACCAGAAAAATGCATTCTTCATGCAACTAAATGCACTTTCAATCGTCTTTTATATAAATCTAAACAGAATTAATTATGAAGACCATTAAGTTTATTTCGATCATCCTTATTATTTCAATTACTTCTTGTATATCAGGACAATTCAGACCAAAAGTTAACGGCTCAGGAAAAGTTGTTACAGAAGACCGGGAAGCCGGTTATTTTAATTCCATAAAGGTAAGTTCAGGAATTGATGTGTACCTGACTCAAGGGAATAAAGAAAGTATAAGCCTGGAAGCTGATGAAAATCTCCATGATTACATAAAGACCGAGATCAGCGGGAATACCCTGAGAATTTATACCGATGCAAACATCCGGAAAGCAAAGGCGAAAATTGTGCATGTCACGATGAAGGACATAAATAAAATTACCGCCTCCAGTGCAGGTGATGTATATGGGGAAAATCCTGTTAAAACTGAAGAGCTCAGCCTTTCAGCAAGCAGCGCCGGAGATATTAAACTGGAAATTGAAGTTAATAAGGTTTCCTGTGATATCAGCAGCGCAGGTGATATTACACTTAAGGGCACTGCCAACCACCTGGATGCAAGCCTGAGCAGTGCCGGTGATCTGAAGGCCTACGAACTTACTGTTAAGACAGCAGATGTTTCCACCTCCAGCGCCGGCGATGCAAAAATCACGGTCACGGAAAAACTTATTGCCAACACAAGCAGTGCAGGTGATATTTATTTTAAGGGAGATCCACCGGTGGTTGATGGTCATACTTCCAGTGCTGGCGGAATTCATAAGAAATAAATCATAGGTGCATTTTAAATAAGTTAATGTAAGTCAGGAATTAACTTCCCCGTTCTGAGTTTTATTGTTAAATTTGCAGCCGGGTCCCGGGATTGATCAGTAATTTATAATTAATGAATGAATAAATCTTCCAAGGTATTTTCTCTCCTGTCATCAGGTTTTACAACTGATCAATACTACAAATCCATGAATCAGGCACTGAAGCACCTGAACGAGGAATACACCATGTTGCATTATCCATATCATCAGAAAAACACGGATAGCTTCCTTGATGCCCAAAAAAACCTGACCGATTTTTGTCTTTCCCGCCTGGACTCAATAAAAGGGAAACAGGTATTGGAAATAGGTTGTGGAAATGGAGTGCACACCATATATATATTGGATAAATTTTCACCTGCAGCTATCACCGGTGTCGACTTAAACCCGGCAAATATTCAGATTGCAAAAGAAGAATCGATAAAACAGAATATCAAAAATATCAATTTTGATATTGATGACGCTCAAAAGCTTTCAACAATTGGAAGCAACTCACTGGATTTTATTATCAATATAGAAAGTGCATTCCATTACCCGGATAAAGCTTCTTTTCTCAAAGAAGTTTTCAGGGTTTTAAAACCGGGCGGAACTTTTCTCATCGCCGATATTCTAACCTTCCCCTATAAAAGCAATTCCCTCAGACGATTCTGGAAAAAGAAAATGCATTTTCACCATTGGTCAAAACAAACTTATGAAAGTGAATTGCAAAAGGCCGACCTTCATATTAAAAGTCTTTTCGATATAACAGAAAATGTCATCCGCGGATTTCAGAACTACAGGTATTGGTTAAAAACCATGCAGAAAAGGAGCTTTCTTAAGAATCAAATCCTTAAAATCTTTTACACTATTAATATCGAATTAAACATGTATCTACTACGTACCCGCAGGCAATATTGTGTAATTGTGGGTCAAAAGCCTTTTTAATTCAATTACCCCTCCGCTTAGTTTCACAAAAACAGGTAAAATGATTTATGGATTTTACTTCCACTCTACAATGGTACCCCTTGCTTTGTCAAGCATTATTTCGGGTACTGAGGTTTTAACTTCCTCTTCAAGGACATTCAGAATCTGCTTTTTTGAAAAATTCCGAACATATACCAGACTGATCTCACGAAGTGGATTTATCCCTTTAAAGTTTTTTACCTGCTTTTTTCTGGCTTCAGAGAGATCATCCAATGATAATTCCGGCAATAAGGTTAAACCTCCTTCCCTATCCACAATTTTCTTAATGGTCTCAATGGATTCCGATTCGTATTTAAAGGGTAATTTTTGCAAACCTTCTGTTTGATAGGAGCATAAGTTAACCACCTG
>JANTGF010000197.1 GCA_024763075.1 Bacteroidales bacterium
AGCTGCCCTCTAACTCCCTGAAGGGAGAACCTCAACCCGCGCTTATCCCTGGAAATGAGAGTGACGTTTTTATAAATGATGTGTCTGCGGGTTGGTCTCCCCTTCAGGGGTTAGGGGCGAGTATTGGAAAAAAAATCATTATTATTATAAGAAATTATTTGTTCTAATATATGTTTATGGTGGTGTGGAGGATTTTTTACAGTCTGAAGGTTTGAATATGGTGCATTTGGCATTTCAACGCTCCAAATTTTCAAATTACCACTATGTTTATTTATTGCTATTTTCTTCTTTTTTAGCACTATCTGCCAAATGCACTATATTTTTTATTGTAGCCAGTGCTTTATTGTTTTAGTCTGTCTATCGGTACATTAGGAGGACCATATTAATTGATAATTTACAGCTAGCGGGTAAAGCTTACCGAGCAACTTGATCCCGAAAATTTTCAAGAAATATGATTGCTAAGAATGAGCTATTCATTTTGTAACAGCTTTCATTAACTCGGTCAAAGTAACAGAAAATGGTAGCGCTGAAGCTCGGCCTTTTTTGTAAGCATTTAATTTTGTTATGTCCCATTTCCTGTAGACAAATTCGTTAGCTTTTACTTTTTCTATTTTGTAAACCAAATAATAATCTTTCATCTTTGAATGAGAAGGATATCCTTTAGTAATCAAAGTCTTTTTCGAAAATATTCTTGGGCCTTTTTCAGTTATCTTAAACAACTTACCAGATGTGGTTTCACCTTTTGAATGTAGAAGCAGATATTTTGCTCCAGCTTCACCTGGTCCCAATCTTAATGAACCTCTTTTGCTGTCAGCCCTTGCATTATAAAGTCCGCTTTTGATAATCCAATCTAAATTCTCTTTTCTGTAATAAGCAACCAAAACATAGGTGCTTTCCGGTAATAATGCTCTGTTTTCCCCATATACTTCAGGAATAGCTTCTTTCAATTCAACTGGATTATCATTTTTGTAAGTATCATAAACATTATATGCTGATTTTTCTCTTTGTGAAGCTATGTTTTCAAAGTTATTCAAAACCTTCAAAATGAATGTTTTCAAATCTGCAATTCCAGTATCAGTTTTTGAAGGGCGAACAGGGAAGGCACCTAAACCCGGAATAATTTCATGAAAACCTTTTTTGTTTACCTGTTTATTTCCAGGATATAAAATATAGGCTCCACCGGTTCTGCGGATGGCATCCTTATATGCATGCATTTTAAGCAAATCTGCGTTTCTATAAATCCCCTTTTTGTTCTCTGTTTTCTCAATATCCAGGTCCTGTTCTTTTTCCTGATTCAGAACATCGGTCAGGTTTGCAATTTTATATTTTGCATCAAAATGAACATGAACGATTAACTCCTGCATTTCAGCTTCTTCTTCATTTATTCCTTTTGGCCAAAAAGACAAAGTATAATCAGGTCTCATGGTGCTTGTCCAACTTCCGGAATCCGGATATTTCATTTTTCCGCTGAAAGAACGGTTATAATTAAATCGAATATTTATCTTTCGTGTTCCTGAATCAAATACACCTTTTAATGCGGTATGGCGGCCTTGTTTTAGTTGCAAATTCAGCCCGTCTTTCGTTTCTTTAATTAAATTATTAATAGATTTTGGTTTAATATTGAAAATAGATTGAAGTAAGTCAAGTAGTTCAAAAAACAACCAGTATTCATAAAGTACAGCAATATCTTTTTTCCCTCCGCTATAGACATCATCTCCACCTTTCCAGACTAATTTTGCTGCCAGGTCAAACATCAGCCATACACGCAAAATTTCCCTGTATCCCTCTTTTCGCTGAAGTACCGGGCTATTTATTTTTAATGTTGAAGGACGTGATATTCTTTTGAAAACAGCGTGTTGCAAATGAGTTTCTAGTTTACGCATCACAAGAAATGATTCTTTATCCAGCTTACTATCCGGAACAGCAACCTTATTAATATCCGAGCAAAATTTCAAAAACACTTCAAGTGCATGTTTAACAAATCTGTTTTCCGAAGTATCTATGGTATCTGTTTTTTTTATTGATGATATTCTGCTCGGCAAAGAATCAAGACCATATGTCCGTAAAAAATGGTTCCCCGGCAAACTGGTTCTGCTGCCTTCTGTTACAAACTCCTTTATGTTGGCATTTTTAAAACGCCTTACTTTTCTGATGTCCTTTTGCTCAGAATATTCCATCCATTGTGTAACCGGAGCGGAAACAATACGATTTACTGCTTCTGAAAATTCATCGGTGTCAATTACTGATTTGATAAAGGCAAATTTCTGGTAAAGAGTCTCATTGTCTCTCCCAAAGTCTGTTTCAAAATGGTGTGAGACAGGAGAATTTGCCTGCATTAGCAAATCTGTACATTTCTCTGTTATCAGCTCAAGCATATCACGATAATCATCTCTGTAACCGGCTTTTACCGACTGTACTTCCAAATATACATTTCCAACTTCCTTGTCGTTATGAAACACAGGTAACGACAATGTCCCTACATAAATATTCGGGGAAATGGTTCCTATATGTTTGTTCCTTGAATGGGGTTGAACAATCTG